>JBAVTH010000260.1:0-5079 GCA_049696035.1 Ilumatobacteraceae bacterium | reverse complement strand
CGGTGCAACGGCACAGGTGAGCGAGCAGCGATTGCCGCACGGCAGCGTCGGTGCGTGCCGCGACCGGCAGCGCTGCCAACCGCATCACGATGCCGGGGGTGCAGAAGCCGCACTGGCTGCCACCGGCGGCACACAAACGATCAGCCCACTCCTGGGCCGCTGCCAGCCCTTCGATGGTGGTCACCGCTCGTCCCGCGACTCGCGCCAGCGGGGTCACACAGGCGACGCGCGGCTGGCCGTCGATCCACACCGTGCAGCAGCCGCACTGCCCCTGCGGTGCGCAGCCATCCTTGGGCGACCTGGTCGACAGTCGATCGCGTAGCGCCTCCAGCAGTGAGCATCCGTCATCGACGACCGCGACCGGCGCGCCGTTGAGCATGAAGTCGACGGTGGTCACTCGCCGAGCTTGCCACCCCGGAGTCGATCGGTGAGCGATTTGAACAGCTGCCACTCGCCGCGCGCCAGCAGGCCCGCCTGCTCGGGCCAGCTGGCCGGATCGTGGACCTGGAAGCGCGGACCGGCGGAAGCCAGCAGCGAGCGCAGCGTGGTGACGTCGGCGAGGTGCAGCTCCCACCAGGTCGTGATGTTGCCCTTCGTGTGCAGCAGATCGGCGATCTTGGGACCGATGCCCTCGACGACCGTGAGGTCGTTGTGCCGCACCTTCTCGCCCAGCACCGCAGCTCCGGCGACCAGGTCGGGCTCCGGCGGGGCCGTTGCCGCAGTGCTCGCCGAGACCAGGCCCTGCAGTTCGCTGATCTTCGCATCCTGGTTCCACAGCCGGGCGCGCAGCTCACCGATCGTGACCTCGTGCCCGGACACCAGCGCGGCGAGGTGGTCTCGTTCGGCCCGGACGTCGGGCGTCGCACCGCCGGCGACGGCACTCGGCGCCACCTCCAACTCCGTCCCGACGGCTGCCACAGCCGCTGCTCGGGCCGCCGTGGCCGTCTCACGACAGTCGTCGAGCTCGATGCGCAGCCTCGCCCGATCCCGCTGGACCTGCTCGAGCTCCTGCTCGCATGCGCGCAATCGATCCAGCTCGGCCAGCTCCTCCGCCCCCGCTGCAGGTGCCGCAGGGCGCCGGAGCCCGCGCAACAGCCAACCGACGGCGATGCCGATGACGGCGGCGGCGATCAGCCACAACGCCCACTTTGCGAGTGTGTAGGGCACGACGGTGGTCCTTGTCTCGAAACGGTTCAGCGAATGGTCACGCCGAAGACGACGCGACGGCTCTTGTCGGGGAGTTCTCTGCCAGTGGCGTCCGTGATGAGCTGGGTCATCCCGAAGCCCTTTGCCGTCAGGTCGGCGGCCGGCACGCCTTGGCCGACCAGGGCGTCGCGCACCGCTGCGGCACGCTGTTCGCTGAGGGTGAGGTTGCGGGCGGCGTTGCCCTCGCTGTCGGTGTGACCCTGCACCTCGATGAACACACCGGCATATCGCTTGGCGATGCCGGCCACCTTCTGCACGGTGCCGAGCGACGAGAGGCTGATGGTGCTGCTGCCCTTGTCGAACAGGATGGGCTCGGCCGCGACCAGCGCATTGAGCTCGGCTTCGAGGGCCGCTGCCTGATCGGCAGTGGCCACCGCCCGCTCCGTCAGCGCCGCACCGACACCGATCCGTGCGGCTGCCGCTCCAAGAGCAGCCCGCGAGGCTTCGGCGGCATACGTTCCCTGCACGGACAGCGTGTCGCCGTTCCATCCGAGCTCGCCGGCCACCAGGTTCACCGGCATCAGGGCGAGGAGCTGGAGGAGCCCGTCGAAGCGATCCGCCGGCAAGGCCGCGGCCTGCGGATCGACGGTGACCAGATCGGTCACGTTGCCGGGCGCGGCAGCGAGCGCACGCTGCACCAACGCGAAGTGCTCGAGGTCGTTGTTGACGACACCGGTGACCGTGAGCCGGCCGTTTTCCAGGCGTACCGCCAGCACCGGTGGCGCGACAACCGTGGTGGGCGGCACCGTGTTGGGAGGAACGGTGGTGGTGGACGGTGCCGTCGTGGTGGTGGCGACGCCGGTCGTGGTGGTCGTGGCAGCCGCGAGGGTCGTCGTCGTGTCGGGGTCGGGCGCCACGCTGCCGGCACCGCACGAGGCGTCGGCGACGACCGTCCGCACACCCCACACCTCCTTCGCCGACGAGACCGCGGCAGCCACGTCGGGCAGAGGCGCCGCGCACCGCAACGTGCCGTCCTGTCCGGAGAACGCCGCCCGAACGGCCATTCCCTCGGCCGACAGGCGACGTTCGACGCGTGTGCCCAGATCGGCCTCGACCCGCGGAACCTGCACCAGCGCACCGGCGGCATACAGGCCGCCGAGCGCGAGCGCACCGCCGAGCACGATCCAACGCCCCGAGCGGCGGCCTCGTGAGTCCGTCGCATTCGTCATCGGAGGGCAGACTCCCACGCTGTGAAACCGTGGCGCAACCGAAGTACCGTGCAGGTCGTGAATTTCTCCCGACGTCAGCTCCTCGCGGCCGCAGGCAGTGCGGCACTGCTCGCAGCCTGTGGTGAAGATTCGAAGAGCGGTGCATCCACCACTCTCGGCAACGCCGCCCCGACCGACGGCACCGGCGCACCGGCAGGTGGCTGGGCCATCGTCCAGCGGTTCCCCAACCATCCGCTCTTCACCCCCGGCGAGGTGCGGCTCCCCATCTCACTCGCGGACCAGACACGCATGCTCGACAACGGGCCGGCCAAGCTCACGGGCTGGATCGAGGACTTCAACGGCACGCGCATCACCGACATCACCGGCATCCGCCGCGGAGAAGGCCTGCCCACCCCGTACTGGGAGGTGAGGGCGACCCTGCAGCAGGCGGTCATCCACACGATGCGGTTCGAGGGCGACGACGGCTACGGCGCGACGTTCGAGCTGTTCGACCCCTCCGATGTCAAGACGCCGCCCACCGGCACGGCGCTGCCGCCGTTCGACACCCCGACGAAGGACGACCACCGCGGCGTCGAGCCCTACTGCTCGCTGACTCCGAAGCCGTGCCCGCTGCACGACGTCACGTTGCGCGATGCCCTCGCCACCGGCAAGCCGGTTGCCTACATGGTCGGAACTCCCGCTCACTGCACCACCGGCACGTGCACGCCCGGCCTGCAGTTCCTCGTGGGCGAGCACGAGCGCGTCGGCGACGAGATCGTGATGGTGCATGCCGATGTCTACGCCGACGCGGAGGCCACAGAGGTGTCGCCGGCGGTGACCTCGCTCGGTGCGCTCTACGAGCCGATCATCTACTTCTGCACTGCCGACGGCGTGATCGTCGATCGCCTCGACGGCGTGTGGGACCGCAGCGAGCTCACCGAGCGCGTCGACGCTCTGCTGGCTCGCTGAGCCGGCGGTCGTTCACCACCGGCGGGTCGGTGAACGGCTGTGGAACCTGAACGGCTGTGCCAGCTGAGCTGCGTCAGCTGAAGGACTGGCCGCAGCCGCAGCTGCGCGAGGCGTTCGGGTTGGTGATCGCGAAGCCGGCCTGGTTGAGGCCGTCCTTGTAGTCGAGCGTGGCGCCTTCGAGCAGCTGCGCAGAGGCGGGGTCGACCACGACGCTGACCTGCTCGGTGCCGAACTCGGCCTTCTCGTCGTCAGCGGCGATGTCGCCGTCGAAGAACATCTCGTAGGAGAACCCGCTACAACCACCGGGGCGGACAGCGACGCGTAGTGCGAGGTCGGTGGCACCTTCGGCCTCGAGCAGTTCCTTCACCTTGCGGGCGGCGGTATCGGTGAGCGTGATCACGGGGGTGCTCCTTGTCGACGGGAGGGGTTTCCAGGGCTGAACGAGAGTGTAACCGGGAATTACCGTAGCATTGACTTCGTGATTCCCGATACGCCCGGCAACGGCGACGCTCCGACACCGCACCACGACGGCGTCGATCGGCCCACGGTCGAGGACGTGACGTCGCTGCTGCGTGCAGTCATCGATCCCGAGCTCGGTGCCGACATCGTGACCCTCGGCATGGTGCCCGGCATCTCGGTGGCCCCCGATGGAGTGGTCACGGTGGGCATCAAACTCACCATCGGCGGTTGCCCGCTGCGGGCGCAGATCAAGAAGGACGTCGAGACCCGCGTCGCCGTCCACCCCGGTGTCACCGATGTGCGCATCGAGTGGGGCGAGATGACGAGCGAGGAGCGCAGCGACGTGATGCTCAAGGCACGCTGGAACGCACGCGAGTCGGCGCCCGACACGTCCATTGCACTCACGACGCGGGTGTTGGCCATCGCCAGTGGCAAAGGTGGCGTGGGGAAGAGCTCGGTCACCGTCAACCTCGCGGCTGCCGTCGCTGCGCAAGGCTTCACCGTCGGCGTGCTCGACGCCGACATCTGGGGCTTCTCGGTACCTCGACTGCTGGGCATCGACGAGCCGTTGGAGGCCCAGCGGGTGGAGGGCAGCGACAAGCCGCGCATCATCCCCAACGAGCTGGTCGTCGGCCGCGGCCTCTCCAAAGGCCTGTTGAAGGTGGTCAGCACCGGCTTCCTCGTCGGCGAGGACACCGCCTTGATGTGGCGCGGTCTGATGCTGACGAAGGCCGTCGAGCAGTTCCTCCACGACGTGGAGTGGGGCGAGCTCGACTACCTCTTCATCGACATGCCGCCCGGCACCGGCGATGTGCAGATGGGTCTCGCCCGCATGCTGCCGCGCACCGATCTGCTGATCGTCACCACCCCTGCCCTCGCCGCTCAGAAGGTGGCAATGCGAGCCGCCGACATGGCCCGCCGCAGCTTCCTGCGGGTGTGCGGCGTGATCGAGAACATGAGCGCGTTCACCTGCGAGCACGGCACGTCGTATGCGCTGTTCGGCGAAGGTGGCGGCCAGGCTCTCGCCGATCAGATCGGCGTGCCGCTGCTGGGCCGCATCCCGTTGGAAGCCGCCGTCTCCGCCGGCGGCGATGCGGGCGCGCCGGTCGCCCTCGACGGCACCGGGCTCGCCGCCGACGAGTTCCGCGCGATCGCCCGGCTCATCGTCGAGGAAGTCGCCCCGCCGACGAACATGGCCGGCTGCAGCGCCCGCATGCTCGGCATGGTCGCCGCCGCCCTCGACGCCAAGGATGCCGCCACGCCGACCGGTTGACGCGACGGCCCCTGTGCCTCCGGC
>JBAVTH010000259.1:0-1789 GCA_049696035.1 Ilumatobacteraceae bacterium | reverse complement strand
TCCGTTCGGCGGGGCCGTGCTGCGACAGCGGCGGGTGCACGGTCCGCGGCAGTGGTGGGTCCGATCGACGGTCGGGGCCGACGGTGCTGAGCAGCACCGTCAACCCGAACCACGCACCGAACACGGTCTGCACCTCGGACACCGCGAAGAACGAGACGATTGTCAGCAGGAGGATGACGAAGTGGCCCATCGTGTCGCCCAGACGCAGCAACCGGGCGCCCACTTGGAACGTTCGCACGAACTGCAGCAGGTAGATGCCGACCGCCACGAAGCCGAGGCGCAGCGCCATCTCGAGCACCGCGTTGTGCGAGTGTGCCACCGTGTACCCGAGGGGCCGGTTGATCGACGCAGTCGGCTCGATGGCGAAGTTGGTGAACACGCCACCCCATCCATAGCCGTGCCACGGGCGCTTCGAAATTGCGTTGATGACGCCGCGCCAGATCTCCGTGCGGCCGGTGAACGTGAGGTCCTTGCCGTACAAGGAGAGAATCGGCTGGAACAGCAAGAGGACGACCACCACGGCGATGACGAGCAACGCTGAACCGACGAGCTTGGTCGTCGACCCGAACCGGGCGCGGATGAACCGCCATTGGATCATCCCGAGGTACGCGATCACCATCACGAACATCGTGGCCAAACCCGTACCTGTCTGGCCGATGACGAGATAGAACACGGTGGCGCCGAATACGAGCCGGCGAACCCATCGGCGTCGTTCGAAGCACAGGGTCGCGGCCAGCCCCAGCAGCAAGCACGGGGCCATCGTGTTCTTATGCCCGAAGCCACCACTGAAGCCTTCCGTGGGGATGCCGCCGACCGTCGACGAAAAGGCGGAGTCGCCGAGTGCGAGCAACGCGTACGTGGTGAGGCCGAACGCGATGTAGCCCGTTCGCAGGATGGCCCGCTGCAGATGAAGGCGGGGCATCAGCTGACCGAGGATCACCACGCCGAGGATCGTGATCAGCGGCCGCGTGGTCGAGCGGATGAACAGCGGAGGGAAGGCGCTCCACTGCGACGACATCAGCCACCACGTGACGAAGGCCACGGCTGCCAGCGGCAGGCGGACGCGAGTGACCCAGGTGCGGGGCGACAGCACGACCGCGGCGCCGATGAGGACGAGCTCGCCGAGCAGGTAGAGCCGTTCGGGGTAGGTGAAGAGGTTGTTGTAGGTGCCCAAGCCATCGAGCACTGCCAGCACGAACCCGACGGTGGCGAGCCGCATGGACAGCATCGGCGCGCGCCCTGCGGGCAGCGGCACGATGCTGGCGAGGAAGCGGCCACCCGGTGTCATCATGGTGCTGCCGCCGAGTCGGTCGTCGCAGGACGCGAGGCAGCCGCGCAGAACAGGGCCGAGAGCGCTTGGGCACTGCCGACGAGGTTGTGGAGGGCACGCACGCGCTGCGCGCCCGCCTGCGCCAGTCGGGCCCTCAGCGCAACGTCGCCGGCCAGCAGCGCCCAGGCGTCGGCCAGCAGATCCGGCCGTACGGGAACCACCAGCAGCCCGGTGACGCCGTGCTCGACGAGCTCGGGGATGCCCGAGATGCCCGAGGCGACCACCGGTGTTCCGACGACCATGGCCTCCATCAGCGTGACCGGCAGGCCCTCGGCCATCGAGGGCAGGCAGACGATGTCGGCGGCGCGCATCTGCTCCGCGACGAGCGCCGGCGGCAATGCACCGACCACGCACACCTGATCGCGCACACCGAGCTGGTGGGCGTACGCAGCCAGGGACGCCTCGAAGTCGCCTGGGCCGACGATCTCAAGGGTGCAGCGCAGGCCGCGGGCGCGCAGG
>JBAVTH010000258.1:0-11827 GCA_049696035.1 Ilumatobacteraceae bacterium | reverse complement strand
CTAGATACCAGTGCCCGGGGTGGGGGTCGAACCCACACTCCCTTTCGGGAAGGGGGGTTTAAGCCCCCCGCGTCTGCCAATTCCGCCACCCGGGCCTGCCGGCACGTTACTGCCGGGCATCTCACGGGACACACGCCTCCGCGGCGTGGGACACTGGCCACCTGGCTCGACCGTGGAGGATGCCGATGACCACTGCCGGTGATGGCGGACCGCACGACGGCTGGCGGCAGTACGCCCTGCTGCTCATCGACCTGCAGCACGACTTCTGGCCGGACGAGGTGGCGGCCGTGGCCCCGTCGCTGCCTGATCGCGTCGCCGAGCTGCTCGCCTACGCCCGTAGCCATGGCCTGCTGGTCGTGCACGTCCGTGCCGGCTTCGATGCCGAGGGCGACAACTGGATGGCGCGCTACCGACTGCGCGGCCGCATCCCGTGCACCGACGGCACACCCGGCGCCGAGACACTCCCGTTCGCGGCCGAGTTCGACGGTGAGCCGGTGGTGGTCAAGCACTCCTTCGACGGGTTCCTGAACACCGACCTGCACCAGCTGCTGACCAGCCGCGGCATTCGAGGCCTGTTGGTCGGCGGCCTGATCACCTCGACCTGTGTGCTGTTCACCGCCGCGACCGCGACACAGCTCGGGTACCTGGTCACCGTGCTGGACGACTGCTGCGCCGACTTCGAGGAAGCGCACACCACGACCTTGGCCGGCTACCAGTTCATCTTCGATGCTGTGCCGTCGACGGAGATCGTCGATCACCGGCAACGGTGGGATGAGCAGTTGCAGGTGATGCACCCACACGGCTGAGCAGCCGGCACTCCGCGGCCCGCACGTCCGCGGCGACGTGCGACACTTGCGCACTCGCCCGAGCTTGGAGGAACCGATGACCTACGCCGGTGACCGTGTGCTGTACGACGCCGACACGCACATCATGGAGCTACCCGACTTCCTGCGCGCCTACGCCGACCCCGATGTGCGCGACGAGCTACCGCTGGTGGACTACGGCCGGTCGATCGTCACCGACGAGGAGGTTGCCGTCATCGTCGGCAACAGCAAGCAGCACAGCGACGAGCACAGGCGCTCGTTGATCGCGCTCGGCGATCGGATGATCCAGGAGGTGAAGGAGATCCAAGCGCTCGGCTCGTTCGACAAGCACGACCGCGTGGTCGCCTCCGACATGCTCGGCTTCGTCAAGCAGCTGGTGTTCGCGACGCACAGCCTGCACATGCCGTTCTCCCCCAGCAGCAAGATCGACGACCGCTTGCGCTACGGCGGCGCTCGCGCCCACAACCGGCACATGGCCGACTTCTGCTCGGTCGACGAACGGCTGATGGGCGTGGCAGCGATCCCGCTGGAGAACCCTTCGCTCGCGATTGCCGAAGTGCAGTGGGCCCTCGAGCATGGGCTGGAGGCGATGTGGGTGCCCCACCGCCTGGCCGGCGACCGATCCCCCACCCACCTCGACTACTACCCGATCTGGGCGATGCTGCAGGAGGCGCAGGTGCCGGTGGTGTTCCACGTGGGCGGCAACCCGCTGCAGCTGCCCAAGGCGTGGAACAACAACGGCCGCGCCGCGACGCGCGACTGGATGGGCGGCGGCGAGAACGTGCGCGCCCGCGACGCCGCGGTGCTGCACCAGGGGATCGAGACGTTCGTGTCGATGCTGGTGCTCGACGGAGTGCTCGAGGACTTCCCGCAGCTGAAGCTGGCCTCGGTGGAGCTCGGCGCCGGCTGGGTGCCGCAGATGCTGCGCCAGCTCGACCACATCCACAAGGCGTACTCGAAGGTGGACGACGGGCTGAAGCGTTTCACCCGCACGCCCTCGCAGCAGGTCACCGAGCAGATGGGCTTCACCCCCTTCGTGTTCGAGGACGTGGCCCGCTGCATCGACCAGTCGAACGACGAGCTGTACCTGTTCTCCAGCGACTACCCGCACACCGAAGGCGGCCGCGATCCGATCGCCCGCTTCGAGGCGAACATGCAGCACCTGCCGCAGGCAACGGTCGACAAGTTCAACTCGGGGAACTTCCTGCGCGTGTTCCCGAGGGCGGCAGCGAAGGCCTGAGCGCACCCGCTGTTCGTAGCCTCACGCAACTGGTGTACGTTCGCGGACATGAGCCAAGAAGTGATCGACCGTTACACCCAGCTCGTCAACGCCTTCGACGCCCGCGTTCAGGCCGCATCCGCCGACAGCTGGGGCAACCCCGCACCGTGCGACGGCTGGACCGCTGCCGACGTGGTGGGCCACGTCGTCGGTGGCATGAACGGCATCGTCGCCGGTCTCACCGGTGGCGCACCTGCGCAGGCCGACCCGGCCGACCCGGTGGGCAGCTGGAACGCCGCCCGCGACGCCGCCCTCGCAGCCGTCTCCACCGCCGACCTCAGCACCACCGTGCAGGGCCCGTTCGGCCCGCAGCCGGCAGAGCAGGTGATCGGCCGCCTGATGTGCACCGACATCCTCGTGCACACGTGGGACCTCGCCCGCGCCGTCGGCGGCGACGAGCTGCTCGACGCCGATGCGGTTGCCGGCGCCTACAGCGGCCTGAAGCCGATGGATGCGATGATCCGCATGCCCGGCGTGTTCGGCCCGAAGATCGAGGCTGCTGAGGGTGACGACGCTCAGACCGAGTTCCTCAAGTTCCTCGGCCGCAGCGTGTGATCTGAGCGGCCTGCACTACCCGATGCCTTCGCCACCGCGGCGGCCACTACCGTGGCGACCATGCGAGCGAGGCGTCGGGTAGTCAGCATCATCATCGCGGCCGTGGCGGTTCTCGCCGCCGGCTGCACGAACGACAACGGCGTGGCCGTGAAGGACAGTTCTTCGACGACGGTCAGCTCGGTAGCACCCGACACCACGCCGGACACGACCGAGCCCGACACCACCGACAGCGTGCCGACCACAGACCCTGCGGTGGAAGGCAGCATCGAGTGGAGCACGTGCACCGACGCCCTCGCTGAAGACCCGGCCCTGGAATGCGCGACGCTGGCCGTTCCGCTCGACTACGACGACCCCACGGGCGAGACGATCGATCTGGCACTCGTGCGTGTACCGGCAACCGACAACCGCCAGGGCGCCGTGCTGTTCAACCCCGGCGGCCCCGGCGGCTCGGGCTTCGACCCCATCGCCGTCAGCGGTGGCGTCATCCAGAGCGAGCTGGGCCTCACCAGCTTCGACATCGTCGGCTTCGACCCTCGCGGTGTCGACCGCAGCAACGGCATCAAGTGCGTCGACAACGCCTTCCAGGAAGCACACCTCTACCTCGACGACACACCCGATACGCCCGAGGAGCAGACGCTGCTCGACGAAGCCGACCAGGGGTTCATCGACGGCTGCAAGGCCAACTACGGCGACACGCTCAAGTTCTATTCGACCGCCAACACGGCCCGCGACATGGATGCCATCCGGGCCGGCCTGGGTGACGAGCAGATGAGCTTCCTGGGCATCTCCTACGGCACCTACCTGGGCGGCGTGTACGCCACGCTGTTTCCCGATCGAGTGCGCGCGATGGTGCTCGACAGCGCCTACGAGCCCAATGGCGACACCATCGAGCAGCAGTACCTCACCCAGCTGGTGGGCTTCGAAGGAGCGTTCGACGACTGGGCGAAGTGGTGCCAGGACGACACCGCCTGCCCGTTCAACGCCGCCGACGTCGGCGCCCGGTGGGACGCACTGCGCTCGAGCATGGACGAGACGCCGCTCACCGTCGACGGGCGCGAAGTCAACCAGAGCACGCTCGACACCGGAACAGCCGCCGCGCTCTACGCCGAGAGCGAATGGCCGGTGCTGGCCGACGCGCTGGCCAAGGCCGAGGCGGGCGACGGCGCCGGCATCCTGCAACTCGCCGACGACTACAAGGGCCGCAACGCGGATGGCACGTTCAACACGCTCTTCCAGTCGATCGGCATCATCCAGTGCGCCAGCGGCATCCGCACACCTCCGCCCGACGACCCTGAGGCGCTGCTGGCGAAGATCAAGGAACAGGCTCCTCGCTTCGGCGCCGACGTGACCTTGGAAGACCTGACCGGCAAGAACGGTGACGGCGACGTGGACGGGTGCAAGCAGCTGACCGGGCCCACCGAAGTGACCGCACTCGACTACTCGGGCGACGGACCGATCGTCGTCATCGGCGGAACGAACGATCCGGCGACCCCGATCCGTTGGGCAGAGGAGATGACCGCTGAGCTGGGCCCCAATGCCCGCATGGTCACCTTCACCGGGGAGGGCCACGGCCAGTTGCTGGCCAGTGTGTGCGTGACCGAGATCGAGGCGGCGTTGTTGGCCGACCTCTCCCTGCCCGACGAAGGCACCGTGTGCGAGCCCGACCCTGCCGTCGAGCAGCCCTCATGGTGGGCCGACCTGCCCTTCCCCGCCGAGTTCAGCGACGTGGTCTCGCTTCCCGCGGTTGGCGCATCGTTGGGCCTCACCGACACCTTGGGCTACAGCCAGACGCGCACCACTGCACTGGGGTCGCAGGAGGCCACCGACGCGTTCGACGCCGTGCTGCTCGACGCCGGCTTCCAGAACGCCGGCAACCAGGACCTCGGCATCGACGACACGATCGAGACCGGCTACTTCACACCCGACGGCGACCTGCTGGTGGTGATCGTGATGGGGCCGGCGGCGTTCGACACCACCGATCTGGCGAGCGCCAAGGCCTCCGTACCACCGGGGCAGACCGTGGTGCTGTACGTGTACCTGCCACAGTGACCCCCTAGGCCACCCTTTTCATCGCCGGCGCCTTGTCCACCTGGGGGGCGGGCACCGCCCGGACCACGCGCTTCGCCCGGGGCACCTGGCTGGGCTGGGCGCCGACAGCCTGCCACAGCTCGTTGCGCAAGCGATCTGCTTGAGGCGGCAGCAACCCGTTGGCGACGACCACTCCTTCGATCATGTCGCCCAGCACGGCGAGCCACGGCCGCCCTTTCAACTGCACCGCCACGGTTGCACCTCCCTGCGGGAACCGGCGCAACGACCGCTGCACGCCCACGATGCGCGGCGGGCAGCGATAGCTGGGCGCCACCAGGCCACGACGACGGGCCTCGCGCCCGAGAACCCGGGCGGCGTGGGCGAAGTCGAGTGCGGACTGATTGGTGGCCATGCCTCGATGGTGCCAGAAGGGTGTGACGGGGTTCGTCGCCGCCGGTCGAGACCGGAGTCCAGGTGTTGGCCCGCCGCCTGTCACACCCCACCGGTAGTGTCCGGGGCGTGCAAGAGCCGGTCGCACCCACACTCACGCCGGCGCAGGAGCGAACGCTCGCGCTCATGCGGCGCAGCGAGGAACCGGTGGTCTTCGACGAGGCGTTCGTCACCGGCCTGATCGCCGACGCCACCGTGGCCGTCGCCGAGCTGTCGGCACGGTTGGGCGGCGAGACGTTGTGGGTCAGCAAGTCGTTCCTGTCCAAGGTGCACGGCTGTGAGGTGCTGCACCTGCAACCCGACGAGTTCGAGTGGCGACCCGCCACTGCCGCCGGGTTCGTGGCCCACAAGGCCATCGAGCTGGCCCTCAACTGGCGCGGCGAGGCCGCCCCATCGCAGGTGGTCGACGAAGCGTTGGCCCGGCTGGCCGACCAGGCCGATGCTCGTGGGGCGTTCGTCGCCGGGGTCACCGACGCCGACTGGGCCGAGCTGCGCAGCAGGGCCATCGACCGATGCACGAAGTTCCTGCAGGACTTCCCGCCCCTACCGCTGTCCGCGCAGCCGGTGTTGGAGGCTGCCGCCAAGTGGCGGCCCGCCGGCACCATCGAGATGTCGGGCAAAGTCGATCTCCAGATCGGCAAGCCTTCTGGTCGCGAGAGCCGGTTGCTGATCGTCGACTTCAAGAGCGGCAACCGTTCGCATCACCACCGCGACGATCTCCGCTTCTATGCCCTCGTCCAGACGCTGCGCCAGGCGGTGCCACCCAGGAAGTTGGTCACGTACTACCTCGACTACGCGGAGAGCGAGGTGGAAGACGTCACCGAAGGCACGCTGCGGGCCGGGCTGGCACGTGCGCTCGATGGCATCGAGCAGCACATCGAGCTCACCGTCGAAGGCCGGCCGCCGGTGAAGCGGCCGGGGTTCGCGTGCCGCTGGTGCCCGCTGAACCGCGAGTGCCTCGAGGGCCTGGCGTTCCTCAACCGCGACGCCGACGAGCTCGACGTGGTCGACATCGAGGCCTGACACACGGCGTCGCGCCCGCCGCAACCCACCACCCGCCTCAGGAGATGACGTGCACCTCGTCGCCGGTGGCGAGCCAGTCCCAGATCTTCACCGAGTCGTCGGGAGTGACGCGGATGCAACCCGACGACTGACCGTGCTGGGCTTCCGTGCCCACCGAGTCGAGCGTCTGCACGTACTCGCCGTCGCTGGTCTTGGGCACGCTGTGGAACGCGATGCGGGCGCCTTTGTACTTGCCCTTGGTGAAGGCCACGAAGTGGGTCATCGTGCTGTAGTGACCGCCGAAGTTGCTGCTCGCGTTCATGTCCTTCGCGTAGACCGGATAGGTGCCGGGGTCGGGCTGGCTGAGCGCGGTGGTGATGGGGAACTGGTAGGTGATCTTGCCGTCGGCGCACAGGGCGCCGCGCTGGTTGGCCCGATCGACGATGGCGCCGTGCGCCGTGTCGGGGCAGTCGTCGTCGGTTGCCGGCAGCGGCCCGAGCGGGCCGTTCCAGATGCCCATCGCCTGGGCCGTGACACGGCCGACGATGCCGTCGACCTCCAAGCTCTTCGCGGTCTGGTACGCCTTGACGGCGGCGTCGGTGGCGGCGTCGAAGGTGGAGTCGACGCTGGTGGTGAAGCCGGCGGCGACCAGCTGCGACTCGAGGCACTGCACCTCCGCGCCAGAGGCGCCCACCTTCAGCACCGAGGCGATGGTGCACGCGGCCGTGATCGGTGGGGTCGTGCTGGACGTGGTGGAAGCGTCGCCATCGACCTCGTCGGTGACGACGCCCGGATCGGCGGCAGGTGCACCCTCCGCCACGGCAGCCGTCTCGGCAGCGGGTTGGGCACCGACCGGTTGAGCGCCGGCAGCGGCGGTGCCGTCCGTTTCCGAGGACGTGTCGCGATCGACGATCTTGGCCAAGCCGACGAGCACGAGCACACCGATCAAGGCGAGGGCGAGGATGCGGTAGCTGCGCGACATACGGTTTCGATTCTACGGCCGCGAAGGGGGCGTCATCAGGGCAAGGGGCAACCCGAGCCCCACCTGGGCGCGGACGGTGGCGATGAATCGGCCGGGTTGCACGGCCGTCTTGGGAAGCGACACGACGTCGGGCCCGAGTTGCTCGCACACGTCGTGGAGACCCTCGACGTTCCAGACGAAACCCCAGAAGGACGCCTGCGGTGCCGTGACCTGCGGCGACTCCACGACCTCGATGATCAGCTCGCCGAGACGGTGGAAGCCCTGGCGGATCGTCCCAGCCTCGCGGATGCGCTTCAACGGTTCGCCCGTCGCCTCGGCGATCGCGCCGCACGTGCGTTCCAGCGACGAGGTCATCACCACCAGGTGGTCGAACCCGGCGATGGCCAACGGGTGATCCGTGGGCCCGGGCGGCGGGGCGTCGAGGTGATGCGTCGCCAGCCCGTCGATGTCGGTGGCCTCCGTGGGCGCGCCGACGAGGCCCCAGCCGAGAACGCCTTCGTGCCCGTCCGGCCCGACGGGCACGAACCGCAGCGCGATGCCGCCGATGCGGGCAACCCCGTCCACCACGTGCAGCCCGATCGAGTGCCACGCCTCGACGGGCGAGGCGATGATCAGTTCACCGACGGCGGTCACTTGCGGCCCCGAGTCATACGGCGGACTCGATGCCGAGCTGCCAGGAGAAGAACGCGAGCACATCGGCACCTTCGTCGATGCGCATGCCGGCCGGCTTTCCGACACCATGGCCGGCGCGCCCTGCCTGGGCGAGCAGGATCGGCCGTGCGGCCTGGCTGCTGCTGGCGGCGATGAGCGCAGCGGCCATCTTGCGGGCGTGGCACGAGTCGACACGGGTGTCGCCCTCGGCCGTGGTGAACAGCACGGCCGGGTAGGCGGCGCCCTCGTGCACGTGGTGGTAGGGCGAGTAGGCGTGCAGCCAGCCGAACTCGTCCGCCACATCGGGGTCGCCGTACTCGTCGGTCCACAGGCGGGCGATCAGGAACCGGGGGAAGCGGATCATGTCGAGCAGCGGCACGGCGCACCACACCGCCGCGGCGAGATCCGGGCGCTGGGTGATGGCGACACCCATCAGCAACCCGCCGTTGCTGCCACCGTGGATCGCGAGGCGTTCACGGGCGGCGTAGCCGTGCGCGACCAGCCAGTCGGCAGCGGCGTGGAAGTCGTCGAACACGTGCTGCTTGTTGGCGCGGCGGCCGGCATGGTGCCACGCCTCACCGTGCTCGTAGCCCCCGCGCAACCCGGCGATGCAGTACACGCCACCGGCAGCGCACCAGGCCGCCAGGTTCGGCATCCACACCGGCGATTCCGTGATCGCGAAGCCGCCGTAGCCGGTGAGGATCAACGGGGTGGCGACCGACGGGGTGACGTCGTCGCGGTGCACCACGAACATCGGGATCGGCGTGCCGTCGAGCGACGGGTAGTGCACCTGTGTGACGGAGAGCTTGGGCAACACCGCCGGGTCAGGGGCTTCCGACCACGCCTGCAGGCCTTCGGCGACCGTGAAGCGCTGCACGCTCACCGGAGCACCGAACATGCCGAGGGCGATGAACGCCCGACCGCGGTCGGCATCGAGGGCGACCGCGCTGACTGCGCCGAGGTCGATCTCGGTGCAGGTCGCCATTGGCGTGTCGGTTCGGTAGCGCTCGATGCGGTCGATGCCGACGCGGCTCGCGACCACCAGCAGTTCACCATCGAACGGAGTGCAGCCGCCGAGCACCACGTCGGGCCGTTCGGCGACGATGCTCTGCCAGTTGGCCGGATCGGTGAGTGGCGCCCGCACGACGCGACCGTTGGGAGCATCGCGCGTGGTGACACCGATCAGCGACGGCCCGTCGAACACGAGCGACGTCTGCGCATCGACTCCTTCCACGACCGTCGTCCACTCGTCGCCGGCGATCTCGAGCAGGTGGGCGTCGACGCGCGTCCAGTTCACCATCACCTGTACGAGCAGATGCCGGCCATCGCGGCTGACGCTGACATCGGGCCACGATTCCGCTGTCGGCGACCGGTCGAAGACAACCGTGTCGGTGGCGTGATGGCTGCCCATCCGATGGAACCGGATGTGCCGGTGGTACTCGTCGCTCTCCGGGTAGGTGGAGTACCAGAAGCCCGAATGATCGGGCAGCCACGCCACGCTGGCCGCCCGCGTGTTGGGGATGCGTTCGTCGGTGACGAGGCCGGTGGCGACTTCCATCACGTGCAGGACGCTGTTCTCGGTGCCGCCTTCACTGAGCCCGTAGGCAACGAACGTGCCGTCGTGCGACGGGTGGAACCAATCGATCGCCACCGCTCCGTCGGTCGCCAGCGCAGCGGGGTCGAGCAGTGTGCGGGTGGGGCCCGCAGGTTCCGTGGTGCTGCGCACGACGAGCGCGAACTGGTCGTCGCCCTCGGCGCGTTCGAGCACGAACAGCTGGTCACCGGCCACCTTCAGCGTGAGCACGGTGGGCAGCGCCGTGAGCGCGGAAAGGCGCTCGTGCCAGCGACCCCTGGTGGGCCGGGCAGCGAGCGCCTCGCGAGTTCTGTGGTTGTGTGTTGCCACCCACTCGATGACCTCGGGGGACTCTGCGTCCTCCAGCCACCGGTACGGGTCTGCTACCTCGACGCCGTGATAGACGTCGGCCTCCGCACCACGCCGGGAGGCGGGTGCAGGGGCAACAGGTAGGTCAGCCACGCCCCATGTTGGGACGCTTGCCGTGGTTGGCCTTGCTGCGGCGCAGGCGCGCCTTGCGCTTCTTGGTCTTCTTCGACATAGGTTTCGAGCCTACCGGGCGGATGGTTCGCCCCCAACAGCCACGCGGGCTCGGGACGGCGCGCTTCCGGAAGCGCCAGCGCACGAATCCACCTCGATCGTGCTTCCGGAAGCACGCGCGACTGGACTCAACCCGCCCGTCTATTCCCCTGCCGTCCAGGCGAGCAGACGATCGACGGACCACGTGTTCAGCACCCGGTCCAGGGGCACGCCCATCTCAGCGGCACGATCGCAGCCGTGAGGCTGCCACTCCAGTTGGCCGGTGGCATGGGCATCGCTGTTGATCGCGAAGAAGCAGCCGTATTCGATCGCCATCTGCAGCAACGGTCGCGGCGGGTCGAGCCGTTCCGGCCGACAGTTGATCTCGACCGCAGTGTGGAACTGGGCGCACGCCGCGAACACGTAGTCGGGATCGAACGTCGACGGCTCGCGCTTGCCGATGAGGCGGCCGGTGCAGTGGCCGAGGATGTCGACGTGCGGGTTGGCCACCGCACGAACCATGCGTTCGGTCATCTCCTTGGCACCCATGCGCAGCTTGTTGTGCACACTGGCCACCACCACATCGAGCCGCGAGAGGATTGCGTCGCCATGGTCGAGCGTGCCGTCCTCCAGGATGTCGACCTCGATGCCGGTGAGGATGCGGAACGGCGCCAGCTGCTCGTTGAGCGTGGCCACGTCGGCCAACTGCTGCCCCAGCCGCTCGGCGCTGAGCCCATGGGCGACGGTGAGCCGGGGCGAGTGATCGGTGAGCACCATGTAGTCGTGTCCGAGCGAGATGGCGGTGCGAGCCATCGCTTCGATGGTGGCTCCACCGTCGCTCCACCGGCTGTGGAGGTGAAGATCGGCACGCAGCGCCTTGCGATACAGCGCACCGGCCGGCGTGATCGGCACCTGGGTCTTCGCTTCCAGCTCGGCAAGGTAGGGCACGTCGCCACCGGCCAACGCTTGCTGGATCACCTTCGCGGAGCTGTCGCCGATGCCATCCAGATCTGTGAGCGTGTCGGTGGCCGCCCGCTCGGTCAGTTCGTCGGCAGGGAGCGTTCGCACGACTTCCAGCGCCCGCACGAAGGCCTTCGTCTTGAAGCCGGTGTCGTGCGCACGGTCGAGACAGTGCACCACACGTTCGAGGGCGTCAACCGGGGTCACCCTTCCCAGTGTACGCAAGTCGATCACGGCGACGGAGGGTGCCCAGCAGGCCGATGCCGCCCACCAGCAAGGCGGTGGCCACGTAGGCAACCCCTCCGTCGCCGCCACCGCCCGTGCGAGGCAGCGACGGGGGGTTCTGGGTCGCTGTCGTGGGCAGGAGAACGGGCGGGAGCGTGGTCGTGGCGGCCACTGCCGTCGTTGTCGTCGACGTTGTCGTCGACGTTGTCCTGAGGGTCGTGGTGGTGGTCGTCGCGCTGACCGCCGGCGTGGTGGTCGTGCTGGTGGTCGTCGACGGCGCAGTGCTGACAGGAGGGGCCGTAGTCGGCGCAACCGTCGTGGTCGGCGCAACGGTCGTGGTCGGGGCAACCGTCGTGGTCGGGGCAACCGTCGTGGTCGGGGCAACGGTCGTGGTGGGGTTAACCGTCGTGGTCGGCGCAACAGTGGTGGTCGGGGCAACGGTGGTGGTCGGCGGTGCCACCTCCAGCTGCGCAGTCGCGTTCAGAACGACTGGCTCACCGCCGGTCACCAGCGTCTGGGCCCCGTGCGGATCGGGTGCAGCCGGCGACCCGCGGAACACGGCAGCCGACCCGGGAGCAGCGGCACTGGCCACCACGGTGACGGTGCCCGGAGAGAGCAGCACCGTCACCGTGGTCGTGCCATCCGCGCCGGTGGTGGCCGCAAGCGGGAGATCGCTGCCACTCACCAGCACGGAGATCGTCTGACCGGGCACCGGCGTCGCACCCGACAACAGCCTCGCCGTGGCCACGCCGTCGGGAGTGAGAGCGAGAGTCAGCTGC
>JBAVTH010000257.1:0-1561 GCA_049696035.1 Ilumatobacteraceae bacterium | reverse complement strand
GCCCCCAGCTGCGGATCACCGGTGAGGTTGTTGGCGCCGACCCCGGGCACGAACGCAGCGTCCTCGACCAGCGAGAAGTCCTCGGCGATGAAGCCGTTGTCGTAGATGTCGGGGCCGTTGGCGGCGGCGCCATCGGCAACCACCGTGTGATCCAGCGTGAGGTCGGCGACTGTGAGCTGCCCGGCGACCCGCCCGAGACCCCGGGCGATGACGGCGATGTTGCCGCCTGCCGACGCCGAGTTCGCCGCCACGGTCGAGTGCTCGACGTCCACCCGGCTCGTTGGCGCGACGGCGTTGGCGTTCACGCGGATGAAGCCGTACCAAAGGAACATCCCGCCGCCGGCGCCGTCGGCGGTGTTGCCCGACACGGTGCTGCTGGTGACGGTGAGCGTGTCGTAGCGGCTGGCGGCCCAGATGCCGCCGCCGTCGGAGTACAAGGCCTCGTTGTTGCTGATCGTGCTGTGGTCGATCGTGACCGGCGACGCGACCCCGCTGAGGTAGATCCCACCGCCGTCGTAGAAGGCCGTGTTGTTGTCGATCGTCGTCTCCGAGACCAGCACCGGCCCGTTGTTGGTGCCGACGTAGATGCCGCCGCCATTGCCGCCGCCGTCGCCGCGCATCGCTTCGTTGCCGGAGATGACGGAGCGTTCGATGGTGACACCTTGGCCGGGGGTGACGGCCGTGGGCAGCAGGCCGCCCTCACTGCTGGCTGCGAACAGCCCTCCGCCGTCGTAGAGCGCCGTGTTGTTCAGGACCTGAGAATCCGACATCACCAGCGACCCCAGGATGCCGCCGACGAGTATGCCGCCGCCGTTGTCGGCGTAGCCGCTCGAGACCACCACCGACTGCAGCGTGAGGTCGACGTCCCTGGAGAAGATGTTCCCCCCGTAGCCGTTCGAGCGGCCGTCCGTGATCGTGAGACCGGAGATCGTTACTGCGGTCTGGACGGTGCCCCCGTACAGGTAGAAGACGCGGTCGCTGTTGTCGCCGTTGACGGTGAGCACCGCGGCACCTGGGCCGGTGATTGTGAGATCGTCGTTGACTCTGAGCCGACCGGTGGTGAGAAGGATCGTGCCGGTGACGGCCGAGTCGAACGTGATGGTGTCGGGCCCGGCAGCAAGGTTGGCATCCTCGATGGCCTGACGGAGCGAGCCGGCTCCGGCATCGTTGGTGTTGGTGACGGTGAATGCGGCCGCTGCCGCATCACCCGCTCCCACGAACGGCACCGCCGCGGCCGCTGCCGCCACCGTGCCACCCAATGCAGCTGCCCGACGCTTGTTGCCCGTCATGTTGATCTCCCGTCAACTCCGTCGAGTGGTGCTCGACTCGGCGAACAATACCGAAGCCGCGGTGACCCGTCCAGCACCTGATCGCCGGCGCGGCTGCGAACCTGGGTACTGTCCCGCCCATGCGAGTTTCCCCTTCGCTCATCCGCCTGGCCCTGCGCGTGGACGCTGCGCTGCTGGCTGCCGAGGTGGCTGCGCTGCCCGACGACGCCTGGTTGCCGCACCCGGAGGGTGCGCCCGGCAACACCGCTGTCCCACTGGTGGCTGCCGGTGGC
>JBAVTH010000256.1:0-9217 GCA_049696035.1 Ilumatobacteraceae bacterium | reverse complement strand
GGGTCACCCCGGTCGGCTGGGCGGGTGCCGGCCAGAGCATCGTCAGCGTGACGCAGGCCGAGGCCCGCGCCGCCGGCGAGATCATCGAAGACGACGGTGAGGGTTTCGCCAAGATCGTGGCGTTCCTCGAAAACCTGAAGGTCATCTGAGGAGCGACATCATGAACATCTGGGTTTTCTCACAAGAAGCGGGCGGCGCTCCCACCACGGCCACGCTCGAACTGCTCACCAAGGCTCGTAGCCTCGGCGATGTCACCGCCTTCGTCGGTGGCGACGCGTCGGCCATTGCCGCTTCGCTCGGCGAGCACGGTGCTGCCAAGGTCTACGCCACCGGCGACTTGGGCGGCAAGCTGCCCGGCGTGGCCGTGTCGGCGGCGATGAAGGCCGTCATCGACGGCGGCGATTCGCCCGACCTGATCATGTTCCCGCAGACCACCGAGGGTCGCGATGTCATGAGCCGCCTGTCGGTCAAGCTCGACCGCACGGTGCTCACCAACAACGTCGACATCACCGTCGACGGTGGCTCGGTCAGCGTCACCACGCCCATCTTCGGTGGCAACACGCTGGTCAGCACCTCCTTCTCCGGCCCCGGCCCGTTCCTTGCCGCATTCCGGCCGAAGAGCTTCACCGCCGAGTCGGCGGGCGGCGCTGCCGCGGCCGTCACCGCTGCGCCGGTGCCCGAGCTCGGTGCCACCGGCGCCGCCCAGGTCACCGCCGTGCACGTGGAAGCGACGTCCGGCCCGAAGCTCGACGAGGCCGCCATCGTGGTCTCCGGTGGACGTGGCCTCGGCGAGGCTGCCAAGTACGAGCTGGTCGAGACCCTCGCCAAGCTGCTCAAGGGCGCCCCCGGCGCCTCGCGGGCAATCGTCGACGCCGGCTGGGTTCCCTACAGCTACCAGGTCGGCCAGACCGGCAAGGTCGTGAAGCCGGGTGTGTACATCGCCGCCGGCATCTCGGGCGCCACCCAGCACATGGTGGGCATGAAGGGCTCCAAGAACATCATCGCGATCAACAAGGACAAGGAAGCCCCCATCTTCGGCATCGCCGACCTGGGCATCGTGGGCGACGTCCACAAGGTGCTTCCGAAGCTGATCGAGGCGTTGCAGAGTCGCGGCTGACCGAGCAACACCGGAACGGAGCGAGGCGGCCCGCAAGGGCCGCCTCTCGCCGTTTTCCAGCCTCGAGCCTGGAGCCTGGAGCCTGGAGGTGCAGGTCGCGTTCCGGCTTCCGGTCGCATCGTCTCCGTCAGTGCGACGGTTCGGGACCGGAAGGGGTCAGACCAGCGGCCACGGGTAGCGGCGGCCACTGTTGTCCACCGGGAACACCCGATGCGCGGTCACCCACTGCGCCCGTTCCTGGACGGCGGCGACCTCGTCGTCGGTCAGCAGCGTTGCCACGTCGAGCGGCACGTGATCGGCGATCTGGGCGGCAATGGTCAACAGCTCGCCGCCGATCTCCTCGCCCCCGAACTCCCACACGACGGTGCGCAGCTTGAACTCGGCTGCGAAGCACAACCCGTGGTCGATGCCCCAGATGTGGTCGTCGGCGTCGATCAGCACGTGCCCGCTCTTGCGGTCGGTGTTGTTGGCGAGGATGTCGAACAGTGCCACCGCGCGCATGGCAGGGCGCAGATCCTCGCGGGTCTCGTAGATCGTGAAGTAGTGCTGCTGATGGTCGGCTTCGACGAACCACTGCAGACTGCCTTCGCCGAGCGGGCCGTCGCGGATGATGGTGGGCGGTACGAGATCGATGCTCATCGCCTCGCTCAGCCGATACGCGGCAAGTTCGCGGCGGTGCAGGCCGGGCTCGAAGTCCCACAGCGGTCGTTCGCCGCGCAGGGGCTTGTAGATCGCCTGCCCCACGGCGTCGCCGTCCATCGACAGGTTCACCAGGAACGTGGCGTTGCTGCTCCAGGGCATGCGACCCTCGATGTCGATGACGGCGGTGGTGAGCAGCTCCAGCCGGCGGGGTGAATCGGCGGTCACCGCTAGTTCATCCGCACGCAGACGTGACCGTCGGGGTTGATCGGGTTGGCACACCAGATGCAGGCGGGCCGCCCGGCGGCGACGATGGCTTCGGCGTGGTCGCAGAACGCGTGCGCCTGACTGCGGGTGAGGAACACGCGCACATGCCCGCGGTCGGGGTCTTCGTCGAGCGGCTGGCCCTCCTCGTCGACCGCGATGACCTCCTCCAACTGCACCAGCACCATGTCGTTGCTGCGGTCGTAGCCCAGGCCGACCGGACCGAGCACGAAGGCGGCCTCCACCGGTGCCGCCAGCTCCATCGCCGCCGCGATCGGCTTCTCGGTGGGTGCCGGCAGATCGTTGAGCACGCGGCGCAGGTAGTCGGAGATCGCCGACGCCTGCTGCTTCTCGCACTTCACGGTGACCCGTTGCTGGCCCCGACGCGCCTGCAGGAAGAACATGCGGGCACCCGGCTGGCCGAGGGCGCCGACGGTGAAGGCATCCACCTCGTCGAAGTCGAAGTACACGCTCATCGCGGCGGCCGTGCTCAGGACGGACGCAGCTCGGCGAGCGAGCCACCCGTGGAGTTGACGGTGAGCACCACCGGCGCGCCCATGCCGTAGGCGATGGCCGAGACCGAACAGGTGCTGATGACGATTCGCTGGAACAGATCGATGTGGGTGCCCATCGCGTGGGCGACGGCGGCCTTGATGGGGTCGGCGTGGCTGACGCACACGATGGTGCCCCCGGGGTGGGCGGCGCGCAGGCGATCGATGGCGCCGACGATGCGGTTCTGCATCGCGGTGAAGCTCTCGCCGCCGGGGAAGGTGAACGTGCTGGGCGCTCGCTGCACGGTGTTCCACTCGGGCAGCTTCATCAGGTTCTTCAGCTCGGCACCGGTCCAGTCGCCGAAGTCGCACTCGAGCAGGCCCTTGTCGATGCGCACCTTCAGGTTGCGGGCCCTGGCGATGGGTGCGGCGGTCTCGCGAGCACGCTCGAGCGGTGAGGCGTAGATCGCATCGACGGTCTTCAGGGCAGCAATGCGATCTGCTGCCTTCTGTGCCTGTTCGTTGCCGACGTCGGCCAGGTGCAGGCCAGGGGCGCGGCCCGGCAGCAGCTTGCCGGTGGTGGGCGTCTGCCCGTGCCGGACGAGCAGGACGACCGTGGGGGCTGGTTGGGGGGTCTTCGTTCGCGCCATGGCAATTCGGAAACCTACTGTGCCTGCCGTGGATTCGCTTGCTCGGCTGCGCAGGGATGTGTGTGACTGTCGGCTCTGCCCGCGTCTGGTGGAGTGGCGTGAACGGGTGGCGGTGGAGAAGCGCGCCTCGTACCGCGACGAGGCGTACTGGGGTCGGGGTGTGCCCGGCTTCGGCGACCCGAAGGCGAAGGTGCTGGTGCTCGGCCTGGCGCCCGCAGCGCATGGCGCCAACCGCACCGGCCGTGTGTTCACCGGCGACCGCAGCGGCGACTGGCTGTACCGGGCGATGCACCGCGCCGGCTTCGCCAACCAACCGACGTCGGTGCACGCTCGCGACGGCCTGCGACTGCGCGGCGCGTGGGTGGCGGCAGCCGTGAAGTGCGCCCCGCCGGACAACAAGCCGTTGCCGGAGGAGCGCGATGCCTGCCGTCCGTTCCTCCAGCGCGAGATGGCGCTGCTGACCAAGGTGAAAGTGGTGGTCTGCCTCGGCGGGTTCGCCTACGAGGCAGCGTGCAGCGAGTTCGCGCTGCGGCCGCGTCCGAAGTTCGGGCACGGAGTGGAGGCACGGGCGCCGAACGGTCTGACCCTGCTCTGCTCGTACCACCCCAGCCAGCAGAACACCTTCACCGGCCGGCTGACCGAGCCGATGCTGGACGCGGTCTTCGCCCGCGCCGTCGAACTGACCGGCTGAAGCCGGCCGCTACTTCTTGCGGGTCGCGTAGGCGATGATCGCGTCGAACTCTTCCTCGCGCAGCGGCATCACCGACAGGCGGTTGCCCTTCGCCAGCAGGCGGCACTCGGCCAGTTCAGGGATGCTCTTCAGCTCGTCGAGGGAGACGAACGGCAGCTTCTTCACCGGGGCGACGGTGACCCAGTCCCACCGCGGATCCTCCGGCTTGGAGGCCGGGTCGTAGTACTTCGTGGTCGGGTCGAACTGGGTGGGGTCGGGCTCGGCCGTCTTCGCCACCTTGCAGATGCCGGCCACACCAGGCGGCGTCGCGTTCGAGTGGTAGAAGATCGCCTGGTCGCCCTTCTTCATCTCGCGCATGAAGTTGCGGGCCTGGTAGTTGCGCACGCCGTCCCAGCCCTCCTGCTTGTTCTTGACCAGGTGGTCGTAGGAGAAGACGTCGGGTTCGGACTTGAACAACCAGTAGGCAGCCACGGCGAGCGAGGTTAGCGGCGAGGCGGCTCGGCTGCCCGCGGTACGGTGGCGGCATGCCCCTTGGACGGCTCTCGCTGCTCGCGCTGGATTGCCCCGACCCTCGCGCGCTCGCGGCCTTCTACCGGCAGATCGTCGGTGGCGCGGTGAAGGAGTCCACTGCGTCCGATGAGTGGGTGCGGCTGGAGACCGGCACCGGCTGCGACATCGGCTTCCAGCGCGACCCGAACCATCAGCCTCCGGGCTGGCCGAACGGCGCACCGCAGCAGGCACATCTCGACCTCGACGTCGGCGACCTCGACCGCGCCGAAGCGGCCGTGCTGGCGATCGGCGCCGTCAAGGCATCGCTGCAGGTCGCGCCCGACGAGTGGCGGGTCTTCCTGGACCCGGCCGGTCACCCGTTCTGCCTGATCAAGCGGTAGCAGGCCGACGGCCGCCGTGGTGCTGCGCGTCACCACCCCGTGAGCGTTCGGCCGAACCGGCTGCCTCGCCGGTGGGCATCAGACCCAGAGGCGCAGGGCGGTGAACACGGCCATGCCGACGGCCATCATCAGGATCATGTTGCGCTTCCAGGCGAAGACGACGGCGGCGGCCAGCAGCGCCCAGATCTGGTAGTTGTGCGCGTCGAGGAAGCGGTGGCCGTGGGGTGCGAACACGTTCTGGGTGATGATCGCGGTGAGCGCGCAGGCGGGGGCGTAGCGCAGGCCGCGCTCGATGCGGGCCGGCAGCTCGATGCGGGCGGGCAGCATGAAGAAGCTGCTGCGGGTGGCGACGGTGACGACCGTCAGCCCGATGGTGGCGACCACGAGGTACAGCGTGCCGTTCATCAGGCGATCTCGCCTTCGTCGGCGATGTCGGCGGCGACAGCGACCGCCCCGTGGGGTTCGGCCGCCGGCTTCCACGCTTCGGCGCCGAGGGCGACTGCAACGCCCGCAAGCACGGCGATCAACAGCCCCAGTCGCATCGGCAGCGTGGCGGTGGCGATGGAGACGGCGGCGGTGACGAGCACGCCGGCGGCGATGGGGAAGCGGTGCACCATCGGGATCAGCACGGCCAGCAGGGCGAAGTAGGCGGCGAGCTCGAGGCCCCATCGCTCGGGGGCGAAGGCGCCGACGAGGATGCCGGCGATGGAGGAGGCCATCCACGCCACCCAGTTGACGACGGCGCCGCCGTAGAAGTAGCCCCACTGTTCGGCGTTGCCGCGCTCCGGCTCGTCGGCGAAGCGACGCGAGAACAGGGCAAAGCCGAGGTCGCCGTTGAGGTAGCCGGCCAGCATGCGTTGCTGCCATGGCAGCATCACGAACGACTTGCGTGAGGCCGCGGCGAAGATGACGAAGCGCAGGTTCACGAGGAGGGCCGTGACCCAGACGACCGGCAGGGGGGTGGAGGCGATGAGCAGCGGCAGCACCGCCAGCTGCGCCGAACCGGCGAACACCGTGAGGGTGATGAAGATCGCGATCGGGATCGAGAGCCCGGCGTTCACCATTGCGACGCCGGTGACCAGGCCCCACACCGAGATGGCCGCGGCGAACGGCATCATCGCCTTCACGCCCTCGCGGTAGGCGGGCGGGTCGATCGGCGGGATCATCCCGCGGAACGTGGTCGTCGCCTCTTGCATCGCACCATCATGCCGGAGCGAGCGGGGTGCTCCTCGGGAGTTCCGGGGTGGCCTCGCCACCCGGCTCTTGGCAAACGTACGGAGAATATGTAATGTTCGGCAAATGTCGGACAAACGTCGGAAAGCCGCGCCGGAGCTCGGGGAGCACGTGCTCGACTATGAGCTGGCGGAACAGATCTCCGCCGACACGCCGGCGCGGCTGAAGGCGTTGGGTGACCCCCTGCGCCACCTGTTGTTGGACCTCGTGCTGGAGCGGGCGATGAGCGTCACCGAGCTCGCCGAGCGAGTGCGGCGTCCCAAGGGCAGCGTCGCCCACCACGTCGACCTGCTGGTGGAGGTGGGGCTGCTGCAGGTCGTGCGCACTCGCAAGGTGAGGGCGATGGAGGAGCGGTTCTACGGGCGAACCGCGCGCACGATCTGCTTTCCCTCGGAGGCGCACGGCGGCGACCTGCCGTTCTTTGCCGACGCCCGAGCCGTCGCCGACATGGAGGCGATGGACGACGTGCCGTCGCGGTTCAGCATGCGCTCGGTACGGATCCCCGACGAGTTGGCTGCCGAGTTCGCGGAGCGAGTGATGTCGCTCGCGCTCGAGTTCAGCCGCCTGCCCCGTGGCGGCACTCGCGAGTACGCATTGCTCGCCGGGTTCTTCCCCACGAACAGGCCGGTGTCGCCTCTGCCGGCCGCGCCCGAGAAGGCGGGCCGCTGATGGCTCGTGAACGTGTTCGCCTCGGCGGCAACTACCGCAAGCTCTACCTCGCCACCGCCATGTCGAACATCGGCGACGGCATGTCGACGATCGCCTATCCGTGGCTGGCGACGGCGATCACCCGCAACCCGGTGCTGGTGGCACTGGTGGCGGCGGCGCAGCGCCTGCCCTGGCTGGTCTTCACGTTGCCGGCTGGTGTGATCACCGATCGGGTGGATCGCAAGCGAGCGATGGTGCTGATGGATTCGCTGCGCTGCGGGTTCACCCTGCTGATCGCCTTCGCCGTGCTCGCCGAGCAGGGCACGCTGCCGGCCCCCGACGAGGTGCGCAACGTGGTGGGCACTCGCACCGGGTTGTACCTGTTGCTGTTGTTGGCCACTGTGCTGCTCGGTTCCGCGGAGGTGCTCCGTGACAACTGCGGGCAGACGTTCATGCCGTCGATCGTCGCGCCCGAGCACCTCGAGCGAGCGAACGGGCGGATGTGGAGCATCGAGTCGGTGGCCAACACCTTCATCGGACCGCCGATCGGGTCCCTGTTGCTGCTGGCGGCGTTCTCTGCACCGTTCTTCATCGATGCCGGTTCGTTCTTCGCGGCGGCTGCGCTGGTGGCACTGATCCCCGGGTCGTTCCGCGTGCAGCACCCCGGGCGCGAGAACGACGCGCCCTCGCCATCGTGGAAGGCGGATCTCAAGGAGGGGGTGCGCTGGCTGTGGGGCAACCACCTGCTGCGATCGATGGCGATCGTCCTCGGGCTGATGAACATGGCGTCGAACCTCAGTGGTTCGATGTTCGTGCTGTTCGCCCAGGACGTGCTGCACGTGACGCCGCTGACGTTCACGGTCATGGGCTTCGGATTCGCGGTGGGGGCGATCGCCGGTGGCTACGCGGCGCCGTGGCTGTCGCGGAGGCTGGGCAGTGGCACGTGCCTGGCGCTGACGCTCGGCTCGGCGGCGGTGACGCAGACCTTGGTGGGACTGTCGTCGTGGTGGCCCTTGACGGCGGTGTTCTTCGCGGTCGGCACGCTGCTGGGCAGCACGTGGAACGTGATCACTGTCAGCCTGCGCCAGACGATCATCCCGCCGCATCTGCTGGGCCGTGTGAACAGCGTGTACCGCTTCTTCGCCTGGGGCATGATGCCGATCGGCGCCCTGCTGGGTGGTGTGGTGGTGGCAGTGGCCGGCCGTTTCGTCAGTCACGGCATGGCGCTGCGCACGGTGTGGTTCGTGGATGGGGCCGTGCACGTGGCGCTCTTCCTCGCCGGCCGCCGGCTGCTGACGACCGAGCGGTTGGAGGCCGCACGAGCGGCCGCCAGGCCTGCAGCGCCGGACAGCGCCGAGCGGGAGATGGCGCCGGGCGCCTAGGGGTGCACCACGATGTTGCCGCGCTTGTGGCCACTGTCGATGCGACGGTACGCCTGCTCGATGTCGGCGAGAGCGTAGGCGTGATCGTGCACCACGGTGAGCTCGCCGCCGGCGACGAGACCCAGCAGGAAGTCGAAGTCGGCGACCCGTTCGGGTGCCGGTCCGGCGACGACGTTGCCGCGCGCCCGGAGCGTCTGGCCGAGCCCGGCGACTGCGAGCAGCAGCACACCGTTGGGGGCGAGGAGCCGCCGGCCGGACGCGATCGACATGTTGCCGACGGTGTCGAACACCACGTCGAAGCGTTCGGTGATCTTGCTGAGGTCGGTGGTGGTGTAGTCGATGACCCGCGCGGCACCCAGACCCGTGACCAGTTCCTTGTTCGGTGCACTGGTGACGCCGGTGACCGTTGCGCCGAAGTGCCGTGCCAACTGGACGGCGTTGGTACCGATCGCTCCGGATGCGCCATTGACGAGCACTGACATCCCCGGTGCCACCCTCGCCCTGTCGCGCAGGAAGCAGAGCGCGGCGGTGCCACCGAACAGCAGGCCGGCAGCGTCGTCGTGGCTGACGCCGGCGGGCTTGCGGGCGAGTCGCTTTGCCTGCATCGCGACGTACTCGGCGTGTGCGCCCATCCGGATGCCGGTCATCCCGCACACCTCGTCGCCGGGCGCGAAGCCGCTGACGCGGTCGCCGACGGCGTCGACCACGCCGGAGAGGGTGCCGCCCAGGATCGGGCGGCGCGGCCGGACGATGCCGAGCATCGGCCGTGCGAGGAGCCCGAAGCCGGCGGGGAAGCGGGCGGCCCTGACGCGGGCGTCGCCCGAGGTGACCGCGGCGGCCTCGATGCGGACCAGCACTTCGTCGGCGCGTGGTACCGGGCGGCCGACCTCTTCGAGTTGAACGACTTCCGGTGGTCCGTAGCGATGTACGACTGCTGCCTTCATTGCTGTCTCCCTTCGCCCGTTCGACCTGCTGACAATGGTATGGCGCCGACCGCATCGGGATGCTTCGGTATGGTCGGCGCATGCGACTCGCACTGGTGACAGGGGCAGCTTCGGGCATTGGCCGGGGCATCACGGATCGGCTGGTCACGGACGGGTTCCGGGTGCTGGCCGCCGACATCGACGAGGAGGGCCTGGCCGTGCTCGCGACAGCCCACGGCGACCGCGTGGTCACCTCTCGCTGCGATGTCACGTCGGAGGAGTCGCTGGC
>JBAVTH010000255.1:0-3787 GCA_049696035.1 Ilumatobacteraceae bacterium | reverse complement strand
GCGCCTGGCTGCGCAGCACCCACAGCCGCTCGCGCAGCGGCGCGTCTGCGGTCGCCGCAGCGAGCAGGTGGGCGGCCTCTTGCGCGTGACCGACGGTGAGCATCGCCTCGGCGCGCTGCTCCTCGGCGCGCCATCGCTCGTCGTCCATCGCGGGCTGCAGCAGCTCGCCGAGGGGTAGATCGATGAGATCCGCCATCGCCGCGCCTCGCCACAGGTCGAGACCCTTGGTCAGCTCGGCGATCGCTCGCTCGTGGTCGCCGGTGGCTGCCGCCGTGACGCCGTCGCGGACGGCGGCACGGAAGACGCGCAGGTCGATGGCGGAAGGATCGACGGTCAGCGCGTAGCCGGGGGCCACGGCGCGCAGCGCGTCGGGAAGACCGGCGGCCACGAGTGCGCGTCGCACTCGCGAGGCCAGCTGCTGCAAGGCGACCTTGACGCCTGCCGGCGGCTGCTCGGCCCACAGCAGGCTGGTGAGGCGATCGATCGACACCGGGCGCGGCGCCTCCAGCGCGAGGACGGCCAGAAAGCCGCGGGGAAGGGTGCCGGCCAGTGCCACCGGCCCATCCGGCCCCTCCAGTTGGACTGGTCCGAGAATTCTCACGACGACTCGCGAACCGTTCATGTGGGCGCAGCGTATATGCGGCATGAATACCGGGATCACTCCAGCGTGTCAGCGATTTGTCAGCGGTCGGATCAACGATGCGCAGATGCAGACGGGACGACGCGGTCGAAGGTTGGTGTTCGCGGCGGCCCTCGTCGTCGGGTTGTTGGCCGAGAGCTTCGTCGTCGATCCGGTGCAGGCCGCTCGCCGGGCGCCGGCGCAGCCGGCGGCGGTCGGTGCGGTGGCGCCGCCGACGCCTCCCGCAGCGACGAACGGGATGGTGGCGTTCACCTCGAATCGTGATGGTGATGACGAGATCTTCGTGATGGGTCCGGATGGGTCGGGTCAGGTGCGGGTGACGGACAACACGTCCGCCGATTCGGAGCCGGCCTGGTCGCCCGATGGGACGAAGTTGGCGTTCAGCAGTGATCGTGACGGCAACCGTGAGATCTACGTGGTGACGATCGATGCGTCGGGCGCGCCGGCCGGTGCGGCGATCAACCTCTCCCAGACCCCCGGTGGCGACTTCTCGCCGGCGTGGTCGCCGGACGGGACCAAGATCGCGTTCAGCAGCGATCGTGGAGTCGCGACGAACCTGCGCTCGATCTACCTGATGAACGCGGATGGGTCGAACCCGGCGAAGTTGAGCGACAACCAGAACCAGGGTTCGGACTTCGCGCCGGCGTGGTCGCCCGATGGCAGCACGGTCGCCTATGGGATCAACCACCACATCATTGGTTCGACGTTCACCTCCGCCCTGTTCCTCATCGGTGCCGACGGTTCGAATCAACGCTTCCTGTCGCCGGCTTCCGGCGCGGTCGATCCGGCGTGGTCGCCCGACGGCAGCACGATCGCGTTCTCGGCAGCGCGCAATGGTCAGCAGAGCATCGTGACGGTGAACCCTGATGGCAGCGGTGGGGTCGATCTGACGGGTGGGGCGTCCGACACGTTGCCGGCGTGGTCGCCCGATGGCAGCAAGGTCGCGTTCACGCGTGGCACCGGTGGGCCGACGGAAGTGGTCGTGATCGGCGCCGACGGTTCCGGGTTGACCAACCTCACCAACAACCCGGGCGACGACAGGGAGCCCGCCTGGCAGAACCGGCCGGCGCCCGTCGCCGCCGGAGCGTGCACGCACACCTGGGCACGCGGTGGCGGTGACTTCACTCGGGCGGACTTCGAACAGGCGTCGAACTGGGATCAGGAGACGGCCTTGACCGCGACGTCGGTCGTCTGCTTCCCCTCCGGCTCGGTGACCTTCACCGGCCTGAACGACGCAGTCGGCGCCGTCGAGGTTGCCGCCGACGCGAACCTGTTCCTCAGCGGTTCGTCGGGGGTCACCCTCAACTCGGCCTCGAAGCTCGGTGGCGTGGTCATCGACAGCACCTCGTCGCTCGTGCTCGGCGCCCGAGCCACTGTCGACACTGGCACGTCATTGCGAGCGGCCGGCACGATCAGCGGCTCCGGGTCTCTGACGGTCGACGGCGCGGTCGTCATGGAGGCGTCGCTCGAAGTAGGAGTCGACGTCCTCGTGGCCAGTGCCGGCCGTGTCGATTTGCAGCGCGGCGTGCTGACGCTGCGCGAGGGCCGAACGTTCACCAACGGCGGGCTCGTCACGGTCGGGCCGCAGGCCACCATCTCCGGTCGCAACACGAACAACAGCGAGACCGCCGCCACGACGCCCGATGCCGTCTTCCGCACCACCGCCGCAGGCACGGTCACGTTCAGCGGCTCGCTCGCCGAGGACGCGGTCGGCGTGGGCGGCGAGGTCTCGTTCGACAACGACGGCACCGTCGAGGTGCTCGCCGACACGGTGTTGGTCGCTGCCTTGGGCAGTAGCACCGGGCAGTGGCAGATCGGCGTCGACGGCCAGGATGGCGTCAGCAACGCGCGGCTGGTCTTCTCGCCGCCTTCCGCCGATGAGTTCGGCGCCGGGCCGGTCAGCAGGCCGGCCGGCTACCAGATCACTGCTGGCTCGATCACCGGCCCGGGTACCGCCGTGGTGCGTGGGCTCGGCTCGGTCGTTGCCGACAACCGCACGGTCGATGTCGGGCCGGCAGCCGACTGGTCGCCGAGCAGGACAGAGATCCTCGGTGGTGTGCTGCTGCTCGCCGGCGCTGCCCGCCCGCTGCCCGCCACGGCCATCGGCAGCAACGGTGAGCTGAACGTGCCGTCCGGTTCGGCGGTCATCCTCACCGGCGGCCTCACCGAGGCCGGGGTCGGCGGGCCGGTGCGGTTCGGTGGCGCTGGGCAGGTGGACGTTGCCGTCGGCCAATCGGTGACGCTCTCCGCGCCGCAGGTGGTGGAGCTGCGTGACAGCGTCGAGCTGTTGGTGCAAGGGTCACTGCACGTCGCCGGCCCGCTGAAGGTGGAGGCCTCCGCGACGCTGACCAACGTCGGCACGGTGGAGCTGCTCGCCGGCTCGTCGGTGAACGTCGCTGCCGCGGCATCGTTCCTCAACCAGGGTCGGCTCGACATCGTTGGCGGCGCGAGCACGATCGTGCTCGGCGGTGCCAGCGGCATCGACAACACGGGCACGGTCCGCGTGGCCAGCGGCACGGTCGACATGCCATCCGACCTCGTCCAGCTCTCCGGCGGCCGGCTCACCGGTGGACGCATCGAGATGGCCGACGGCACCGACTGGTTCGGCTTCCCGATCACGACCAACATCGTCGATGGTGCCATCCGGCTGGAAGGCAGCGGCAAGCCGAGCGTCGACGCGTCGCTCGGGCACGAGTCGCTCGCCACTCTCACCACCATCTCCGCCGACGGTGTGCTGGAGCTCGAGCGCAGCGAGCTGCGGTTGACCACCGTCGATCCTGCCGATGTCGCCCGGCTGTTCAACCGCGGCCGCCTGCAGCTCGACGCGCGCAGCTCGCTCGTCGTCGACGACTTCCACCAAACCGCTACCGGCGCGCTGGCCGTGTCGATCGGTCTCAGCGGGGTCAACGTGAACGTGTTCAGGGTCGAACGGAATCGCTTCGCCACGGCGGCAGCAGCCACCAGCAGCGGTCCGATCAACGGCACCGTCTACGCCGACTCGGCCGCGATCGCCGGCACGCTGGAGGTCTCGCCGCTCGCCCCGTCGCAGGACGACGTGTTCGGAGCAATCGTGGTCGACGCGACCGCCGGTACCGCCGGCTCCGGCGACCCGGTCAGCGGAGCGTTCACGACGGTCACCGCCACCGA
>JBAVTH010000254.1:0-8633 GCA_049696035.1 Ilumatobacteraceae bacterium | reverse complement strand
CGCGCCGGCCGCGCGGCTCGCCGGCGGCTCACGCGCGCTCGGCCACCGACGGCCGACGAATGGGCGGCCTTGCTCGATGCGATCTCCTCCGAGTTGCGCACCGGTGCGTCGCTGGCGGCAGCACTGCAGCAATCGCTGCTGCGTACGCGGCCGAGAGGAACGGTCATCACCCCATCGAGCTCGCTGGCATCCCTCACCGCCGCTCACGCCACCCCGCCCGACGAAGCGGTGGTGCTGCAAGCAGTGGGAGCCGCTCACGCCGTCGGCGGGCCGATGGCCGCCACCATCGATGCCGCGTCCACGCTGCTGCGCGAGCGCGCCGCCATCCGCGGTGAGGCGCTGGCCCACAGCGCTCAGGCCCGCCTCAGCGCCAGGGTGCTCACCGCAGTTCCGATCGTGTTCGCCACCTGGAGCATGGCCTCCAGTCGCTCCTTCCGCACCGCGCTGCTCAGCCCGATCGGCCTCTCGAGCGCATGCCTCGGCGGCCTGTGCAACCTCCTCGGCTGGTGGTGGATGCGGCGAATCGTCCACAAGGCCTTCGCATGACCCTGCGATCTCTCGCCGCGCTCGCGACCGTGTTCGCGCTGGCGCTCACGGCGTGGGCACTTCGTCCGAGTGCACATCGCACCGTGGCCGCGAGCACTGCTGCTCACGACGGCCCCGCGGCCTCGCCGACACCCCACAGCGCGATGCGTCGGGCCACCAGACGCGCCGCCGAGCGCGCCTATCCCGATGCGATCGAGATGATCGTGCTGGCAGTGCGAGCCGGCTACATGCCCGCCGCCGCGATCGCTGTGGCCCTGCCGCATCTGCCCGCCGTGCTGCGTCCGGCCTTCGCGCAGGTGGCCGCTCGCACCGGCGCCGGTCAGCGATTCGCCGATGCCATCGCGGCGCTGCCCGCCGCCATCGGCCCACTGGCCGCTCCGCTCGCCGACTCCTTCGCTGCCGCCGATCGCTACGGGCAGCCCCTCGCGCCCGTGCTCGCACGGTTGGCCGACGAAGCACGCCAACAACGCCGCCGCCAGGCCGACACCCTCGCTCGCCAGTTGCCGGTGCGCATGTCGCTGCCGCTCGTGCTGTGCACCCTGCCCTCGTTCGTGTTCCTTGCCATCGTTCCCTTGCTGCTCGCAGCCTTCTCGTCGCTTCAACGCTGACCGATCGTCATCCACCGTCCTCACCGTTCGCAGTTCAACCGGAGGTTCCCCATGTACTCACTGATGGCACGCATCCACGCCAGGCTCCTGTGGCAGGAGGAAGACGGCCAGGCCACCACCGAGTACGCGCTCGTCCTGCTCGGGGCCGCACTCGTTGCCCTGCTCGTCGTCGGGTGGGCTACCACCGGCGGCGGCGCCGGCAAGGTCGGCCGTCTCTTCGATCGCGTCATCGACGCAGTCATCGACAAGCTGTGAAGGTCCCTCGCGACGTGCGAGCAGCCCGCCCGCTCGACCCTGGCCAGGCCACCGTCGAGCTGGCGCTGGCCCTCCCGATGGTCTGCGTCCTGCTATTCGCGGTGGTGCAGGTGGCGGTGATCGGTCGCGACCAGCTCGCGGTGCAGCTGGCGGCACGCGAGGCGGCGAGGGCGGCAGCGGTCTCCGCCGTCCCTGCCAGCGCCGGAACCACCGCTGCCCACCGAGCCGTTGCGCTCCGGCCGCTGGCAGTGGAGATCGCAGCAGGTGCCGTCACGGTGACGGCCACCGTTCGCTACACCGACGGAACCGACGTGCCGCTGGTGGGCGCGCTGTTGCCGGATGTCGTGCTCACCGCCACCGTCACGATGGCGGTCGAGCCTCCATAGGCCCGCCTCGCTCTCCGTGGGCAGCTCTGGGCCGGTCCCGGCCGGGTAACCTCCGCGTGCCATGGAACTGATCTGCTCGCTCACCGAACTGGGTGGACTGCCCGTCCTGCAGGTGAGCGGCGAGATCGATCTGGCCACGCTGCCGTACTTTCGCGACCAGCTCACCCGGGCCATCTCGATGCGTCCTGGCGCGACGTTGTTCGTCGACCTCGACGGTGTCACCGCACTCGACGACACCGGCTTGGGCATGCTGCTCGGCGGGGCGGGGCGCGCCCGCGAGCAGGCCGGCGATCTGACGATCGTGTGCACCAGCGAGCGGCTTCGGGCACGCTTCACCAGCACGGGCCTCGACCGCGCGGTGACGGTGGTCGGGCGCCTGGCGCTGCCGCTCGATCGGCCCTGAAGTCGAGCTCTCGCCCGCGGGCGCGGAGGTCACGAAGAATTCGCGCAGAAAACCGCGAGGACCCTCCGGGTCGTGGCTCTGGACGTATGCACCGGCAGTCGAGTCGTCCACTGCGGATGCAACCCCCCACAACGACAGTGGGCGCCCCGACGGGAGGGCGTCCACTGTCTGTGGAGAGGGGTTGAGCGGGGCCAAGACGGTGTATCGGGCCAGCCGCGTACGACCTCAGTGCTTTCCGGGAACGGGGCGCGGCTTGCGCACGCCGCGCTTGTCGAGCGCCTTCTCCTGCGCACGCTGCTCGGCTTCGAGCGCGGCCTCCTCGGCGACCAGCCGCTTCATGCTGTCGAGCCGCTTCGGGTCGAGATGGCCGGCAGCCACGGCGGCACTGACGGCGCAGTCCGGTTCGTCGTCGTGCTTGCAGTCGCGGAACCGGCAGTGGTCGAACAGCTCGAACACGTCGGCGAAGGCGCGCTCGATGCCGCGACCGCTGCTCCACAGGCTGACGGCGCGCACACCCGGCGTGTCGACCAGCCAGCCTCCCTCCACCAGCCGGATCAGCTCCGAAGCGGTGGTGGTGTGCCTGCCGCGCTGATCGCCCTCGCGCACGTCGGCCGTCACCATCCGGCCGTGGCCCACCAGTGCGTTGACGAGGGTGCTCTTGCCAACACCGCTCGCGCCCAGCAGGGCGATGGTGGCGTTGTCGGCCGCATAGCCGCGCAGCACCTCCACGCCATCACCGGTGATCCCACTGGCCACCTGGATGTCCACTCCCGGCGCCACGTCTCGCATCGCGGCCACCGTGGCCTCGGGGTCGTCGACGAGGTCGGTCTTGGTGAGCACCACCACCGGTCGCGCGCCGCTGTCCCACGCCAGCACCAGTTCGCGTTCGAGCCGGCGCGGGTTGGGCGGCGAGGTCAGTCCGTGCAGCAGCATCACCACATCGATGTTGGCGGCGATCGTGTGGGCTTCGGCCCGGTTGCCCTCGAACGACGCCCGGCGTACGAACGCACTGTGCCGTTCGAGCACGTGCTCCACCCGCTCACCGTCATCGCCGAAGACGACGAAATCCCCCACCGCGACATCGGCGCCGATGTTGCGCACACGCACCGGTGGCTCGTCGAGCGAGACCAGCACGCTGCTCCAGCCGCGGTCGAGCCTGCTGACGCGACCGGTCGCCACCGGCGCACCGAGATCGCGCCAGTGAGCCAACGCTTCGTCTGTCCAGCCGAGGCGGATGTCACGTGGCTCGTCGATCTCACCAACGGTAGCGTTGCGCACGGTCGGCCATGCCCCCGAATGGCCGCATGAGAGGACCGTTGTCATGCTGGCCCGGTTGGCGCGATTCAGTTTCCGCAAGCGATGGATCATGGTGTTCGCGATCTGGCTGCCGATCCTCGTCGGCCTCAACGCCGCCTCCGGAGCGATGGGCACCGACTACCACACCGACTTCAACCAGCCCGACAGCGAATCCACCCAGGTGCAGGACGCGTTCAAGGCCTCGGGCAACAAGGAGGACGCCGGCTTCCCTGCGTCGATCGTGTTCAGCGCCGAGCAGGGCAACAACGACGAGGCCGTGAAGACGGCGATGGAAGCGCTCTTCGCCGAAGTCGATGCGATCGAGGGCGTGAAAGTCGTCAGCCCCTACGCGCCCGAGGGCGGGCAGCAGAACAGCCTGGCCGCGAGCCCGACGAACACCTTGGGCAAGGACGTGTCGTTCGCCCAGCTCACCGTCAGCAAGCGCGACCAGGCGGCGACCAAGAAGCTCGGCCTGGAGATCGAAGCCCTCGGCGAGAAGGTAAAGGTCGAGGGGCTCTCCATCGACTTCGGTGGCCAGGTCTTCCAGAAGTTCGAGTTCCCGGCCAGCGAGATCCTCGGCATCCTCGCGGCGGTGATCATCCTGCTGATCGCGTTCGGTTCCGTGGTGGCGATGGGCCTGCCGATCGGTACCGCGGTCACCGGCCTCGGCGTCGCAATGGCGATCGTCGGCATCTCCTCGCAGGTTTTCTCCATCCCCGAGTTCGGCCCGCAGATGGCGGCGATGATCGGCCTCGGCGTCGGCATCGACTACGCCCTGTTCATCGTCAGTCGCTACAAGGAACACCTCGACATGGGCGAGGATCCGGAAACGGCGACGATCGCCGCCGTCGACTCCTCCGGACGCGCCGTCATCTTCGCCGGCATCACGGTCATGATCTCACTGCTCGGTCTGTTCATCATGGGCCTGTCGTTCGTGCGCGGTCTGGCCGTCGCGGGCGCCACCGGCGTGCTGGTGATGATGATCGCGTCCATCACCCTGCTGCCCGCCCTGCTCGGTTTCACCGGCACACGCATCCACACCACCACCCGTGCCGCGGCCTCCGCGGTCGCGCTGGTGGTGGGGTGCGGCATCGTCGGTGTGATCGTCGACAACCTCGGGCCGCTGCTCGGCATCGGCCTGCTGGGCGCCATCGTGGTCATGGTCGTCGGCTACCTGCCGTTCGGCCGCTCGCTGCGTCAACCGCTGCCGCATCGCGCCGAGAAGCCGCGCGAGCAGCAGGGCTGGTATCGGTGGAGCCGTTTCATCCAGCACCGCCCGTGGCCAGCACTGGTGGCGGCGGCGGGCCTGCTCGTGGCGCTGGCGCTGCCGCTCTTCGGCATCCGTCTCGGGTTCAGCGACGAAGGCAACCAGCCCAAAGACACGACGGTGCGCCAGGCGTACGACACCCTCGCCGGCGCGTTCGGCCCGGGCAGCAACGGGCCCCTCTATCTCGTCAGCACCGATCCCGCGGCGGATGCAACCTCCGTCGCGTCGGTCGACGGTGCCCTGGCCGCCGATCCGAACGTGGCGTTCACGACACCCGGCGTCAACATCGGCAACGGCACCTGGGCCTGGACCGTGTACCCGCGCACCGCGCCGCAGGACGAAGCCACCTCGAACCTGGTGAACCGACTGCGCGACGACGTGCTCCCCACCACCGGGCTCGACGTCAAGGTGGGCGGCTTCACGGCAGGCGGCATCGACTTCTCCTCGTACCTGGCCGGCAGGCTGCCACTGCTCATCGGCGCCGTGCTCATCCTCAGCTTCCTGCTGCTGATGGTCGTGTTCCGCAGCCTGCTGGTGCCGTTGAAGGCCGTGATCATGAACCTGCTCTCGGTGGGTGCGGCCTACGGGGTGATCGTCGCCATCTTCCAGTGGGGCTGGGGTCTGAGCCTGATCGGTGTCGACAAGCCCGGCCCGGTGGAGGCGTGGGCGCCGATGATGCTGTTCGCGATCGTGTTCGGCCTGTCGATGGACTACGAGGTCTTCCTGCTCTCGCGCATGAAAGAGGAGTTCGACCGCACCGGCGACAACGCCACCGCGGTGGCCGACGGCCTGGCCGTGACTGCCCGCGTGATCACCGCCGCTGCCATCATCATGGTCTGCGTCTTCTCGGCGTTCGCGCTGGGCGACGACCGCTCGCTCAAGCTGTTCGGGCTCGGCATGGCGGTGGCCGTGTTCGTGGATGCCACCGTCGTGCGCATGGTCTTGGTTCCCGCGACGATGGAGCTGCTCGGTGCCAGGAACTGGTGGATCCCCAAGTGGCTGGACCGCATCCTTCCGCACCTCAACGTAGAGGGCCCGCACGCCGACGCGATCGCCGAAGTGAAGCCGCTGCAGACGGTCTGATTCGCGCACTCCGAGATGCTGTCCGGGCTACCTGCGACGCACCGCGAGATTGCGCGGCAAATGACAGCAATGTGATTCGCCGAACCCGAGAGGACCAGGTAGCGGTGACTCTTTGAGGCGCTCTGCAACTACAATTCCGAACCCTATGGGCGGCAACACCGAATTCGATCAAGACCTGGAGCTGGTGCGCAGAGGGTACGACCCGCACCAAGTGCAGCGCCTCGTGGGCTCGCTCTCCGGCGAGCTCAAAGCGCTCACCGCGGAGAACGATTCGCTGCGCGAACGCCTCACCGCGCTCGAGCAGAGCGAGGCCGAGGCGAAGGCCTCTCCCACCGACGACGTGATCTCGGTCTGGAGCCGCGAGACCACCGCGCTGCTCGATGCCGCCCGCCTCAACGTCGCCCGTGTCATGGAGAAGGCCAACGCCGACGCGGCCGCGCTCGCCGCAAAGGCCGAGCAGGAAGCCGCCTACGTGCGAGCGAAGGCCGCCGCCGATGCCGACCGCATCCAGACGCTGGCCAAGCAGCAGGCCGACGAGACGGTGGCCGACGGCCGGCAGCGCTCCGCCGTCATCATCGCCGACGCGCAGCAGCTCGCCACCGCCACCATCACCGAGGCCGAGCACAAGGTCGCCACCACGGTCGCCGAGGCCGACAAGCGCAGCGTCACCACGATCACCAAGGCCGATCAGCAGGCCGCCAGCACGTTGAATGCGGCCGACGCACAGGCGAAGAAGACCCTCACCGACGCCGATGCGCGCGCCAAGAAGCTGACCTCCGAGGCCAACGCCCACCGAGCGAAGGCCGAGACCGACGCCCAGATGGCCACCGCCGCGGCGCAGGCCAAGCTCGACCAGATCGCTGCCCAACTGCAGGAGACGAAGGCCCACCTCGCCCACCTCGAGGCCGAGCGCCGGGCAATGCGCGACCAGTTGCGCGCAACCCGCTCGCTGCTCGACAAGGTGCTCGGCAGCGTCGAGAGCTCCGCTGGTGCGGCCATGGAGAACGTGAGTGAATGACACCAGCGACGATCGCTCACGTGCCGAGCAACTGATCGCAATCGCCGACAAGCTCAGCCAGCAGAAGCTGCCGGACAGGAGGAATCTGCGTTGGGTCCCGATCCTCGTCGCCGTGCTCGGCGTCGGGGCGCTGACGGGTGGTGTGGTCGGCCTGCTCAGCATGGACGACGACAGGGGCAGCAGCGGCAACGCATCGCCGGCCGCGACCGATCCGCTCACCACCTCGCCCACCGCCACCCAGCCGCAGCCCGAGTCCACCGCGCCGCTCGCCACGCAGCCCGAGACCACCGAGGCCCCGGCAAGCGCTGCGCCGCCCACGACCGCGAAGTCCACGTCCACCACGTCGGCCAGCTCCACCTCATCGCCTGCGACCACCACCTCCGTGGCCGGTGGCGCCAGCCTTGCCGGCCCGGTCCGCTGGGCGGAGTTCACCGGCGGCAAGGTGTACCTGCAAGGGCGCGTACCCGACCAGGCCACGTCCGACGAGGTGCGTGACAAGGCCGCGGGCGTGGTCGGCCCCGCCAACGTCGTCGTGCAGTACGTCATCGACCCCGATGCCCCGCGGCCCAACAGCGCGCCGCTGTACGTGCGCGACTCCGTGCTGTTCCCGCCCAACTCGACGGCCATCGACGACACCGCTCGCGGCGTGCTCGACCTCGGTGTCGCCCTGATGACGCAGAACCCCGCCGTCACCATCGACATCAACGGCTACACCGACTCCGACGGCAACGAGGACGCCAACCTGGCCCTGTCGCAGGTGCGCGTCGACCAGATCTTCGCCTACATGGTCTCCAAGGGCATCGACCCGGCGAAGCTCACCAAGACCGCGCATGGCGAGGCCGACCCGGTGGCCGACAACGCCACGGCCGAGGGCCGGGCCAAGAACCGCCGCGTGGAGTTCACCGTCAACAACCTGCTCGGCTGATTCCCGCAGCCGCTGGAAGCGAGGGGTTCCCCTGATTCCTCGGGCCGGGACGGCCAGTAGTGTCGCTCGAGTGAACTCCACCCGCACCTCCACCCGCACCACCCGACTGGCGCATGTCGGCAGGGTCCTCGCCGCGGCAGCGTGCGCGGCGACGGCCTTCGGCCTCCTCACTCCCACGACGCACGCCGGCAACGCCGCACCCACACCAGAGCTGCTGGTGCAGGCCAACGGCTGCGACTTCACGTTCACCACCATCAACGGTCAAGGCGTCAACGACGCCTGGTCGGCGACCTTCAGCGTCGACGGCAACGACGCCGGCGGTTGGAGCAGCTCCGACGACCTCGTGACGCTCACCAACTGGATCAGCCGCGACTTCACACCGGGCGGCACGCTCACCGTCACCTGGACCATCCTCGCCCTGCCCGGGGAGACGACCCTGAACAGCGGCACCGCCGTGCTCACCGTGCCTCCCTGCGAGCTGCCCTACCAGCTCCGCGTCGACAAGGTGGTCACCGGCCAGGCACCCGCCGGCGCCTTCACGGTGAAGGTGTGGAACGGCGACAACGACGGAGGCGTCGCCTGCTCCGACACGCCACCCACGGACGCACAGAGCGTGCAGCTGCCGGCAACCGGCGGTTCCGCCACCGTACGCGTCAGCCCCGGAAAGTGGTGCGTCGCCGAGACGGAGCGCCAGGGTGCGCTCACGACCACCTATGCCAGCGCCAACGGTGCAGCCCTCGGCTTGTGGCACGTGGCCACCGTGCCACCAGCGCCGGGCATCCTCCCGGTGACCATCACCAACGCGTTCGCACCCCCGCCCACGACCACCACCACCACGACACCGCC
>JBAVTH010000253.1:0-2266 GCA_049696035.1 Ilumatobacteraceae bacterium | reverse complement strand
TGTTCACACCAGCCGGGTTGCCCTGCTGATCACCGCCGGTGATCAGCAGGCCGTCGACACCCGACTTCTTGTCGTTGAACGGCACCGTGAGGTCGTCCCAGACACGTTGGTTCTGTCCGTTGCCGGTGGTGACGGTGAGGTTGGCATAGGTCGACGTGCTGGTGGCGATGGCCAGGATGGCCTCACCCTCGGGTAGATCAACCGGGCCGTCGCCCACTCGGGCGAAGCCATTGGCGAACGCTCGCCAGTCATCGGAGTAGCTGCCATCAGCGGTCTGTTGGTTGGCACCTGCTGGGACCACTTGCGTGGCCGACCAGAAGGTGCTGGCGTCGATGTTGGCGCCGGGCACGACGTCGGTGGACGAGTAGGCGCCGCCGGGGCCGACGCCCTGGACCATCACCTTGCCGTGGAGCACCACGTTCTCGAAGTACGCCGCCCCAGGGTTGTGCGGGGCGTAGTTCGGGGCCAGGTTCGGGTAGATGACGACCAGCTTGGCGTTGGCGCCGTTGTTGCCCTGGCTGTACGCCCGCTCGATCGCACGCTGGATCGCACGACCGCCGCTGACACCGGCACCGTTCACGTCCGTGCCCGAGAAGCCGAACGGCGTGTTGGTGACCGTGTCCCATGCGTCATGCACAGGGGTGAAGATGCGGTTGTTGGTGTTGTCGGTGTTGATGACCGAGGCGAGGTTGTTGTAGTCGCTGTGCGACCGCACCTCGTAGACGTCGGCACGAGTCAGGTAGGTCCCACCGTTGGGTGAGAGGCGGTGGAACGTGAGGCCGTTCACGGTGCTGAGCCCATTGGCCGTGTTTCTCACCGACAGCTGGTGTGCTCCCTGGGAGAGGCCGCTGGTCACCGAGAAGCGGAGCTCACGATCGGAGACCCACACGGTGGTGGCGCTGGAGGCACTCCCGTCGATCTGCACCTGGGTCTGCCCTGCGGCACTGCCGAACCCGACGCCCTTGAGCACGAAGAGCGTGCTCGTGTTGTTGAGGTTGTCGGTGCCGGGGTCGAAGTACGGGCGGTTGATGGTGAAGATCTCCGGCGTCACCGGCGCCGCAGTGTTGGCGAAGTCGTTGACGTTGCAGAGGCTGAGTGCGCCGAACTGTGCGGCCGGACCCTCGATGGTGATGCCGATGTGGGTGGGCGCCTGGTCGACGGGGTGGATGACGCCGGCCCACGCCTGGAAGTTGGTGGCGATGGTGCGGAACTGCGGGTTGTAGTCCATGTTGCGGTGCGCAAGGGTGCCCGGGTCGTTGCCGACCAGGCGATACACGTTGGCGCACGGACCGGCTGGAAGCGGGCAGTTGTAGGTGTCCATCGCAGGGAGGATCACCTCGTAGAAGCCGTTGACATCCGAGTGCGCGGTGAACTTCCAGTTGTCGTTCTCGTCGTAGATGCCGACCGGACCGTTGGAGACGGGCGCGACCTCGCCGAGCAGCGTGCTGCGACGGTTGGTGTTGACGTTGAGGTCGTCGTTGATCAGGCCGTAGAACTTCGACGGGATCGGCACGTCGGTGTACATGAAGAACGTGGGAGCCACCGAACGACCGTTGACCACCTTGACGAGCTTGGCGTCGCACACCGGCTTGTCCTGGCCGGCGTACGGCGAGCCGCCGCCGCCGGTGAAGTCCGACTCGTAGTCGTCCGGGTCGGTGTTGTTGGTGATCGTGCGCACGGTGCCGGCGCAGAGTGCGACGGTGCCGGCGCCGAGGGTGTTCCGGTCCTCCCGAACGACTGCCGGGTCGTAGGTGTCGCTGAGCAGCACGGGGTCACCCTCGTCGGCGGAGTTGGGCTGCGAGACGCCTTCCTGGGGCACGTAGTTGTCGCCGGTGAAGACGTTGATCGAGGTCTCGTCGGTGAACCGATAGAGGTGCTTGGGCGTGGCGCCTGCGTCGTAGTAGCCACCCTCATCAGGGTCGGTGGCCTTCGGAGAGCCGACCGTGTCGATCGGGTTCACCACTTCGACGACGTAGTCGGCAGGAGGCAGCGCGTCCCAGTTGGCGGTGTCGCCGTGGTCGCTGCCGTAGGCATCGGCCAGAGAGCCGGCACCGAAGGCGGTCGGCCTGATCAGGTTGGAGAGGGCGTAGTTGCCGTTGACGCTGCCGTCGCCGCCGATCTGGAAGCCGTTCATCGGCGACTCGACGCAGTCCTCCTGTGCCGGGTCGGAGTGCGACCAGTCGATGGTGGCCGGCGGGTCGGGCAACGCGAGCTCGCCCTGCAGCGGCGCACCGTTCACGTCGAGAGCGACGCAGCCGGTCGGACG
>JBAVTH010000252.1:0-31738 GCA_049696035.1 Ilumatobacteraceae bacterium | reverse complement strand
CGAGGACGATGTACCGGCCGGGCACACCGTGGGTTGCGAGCTGGCGGCGCAGCGCGTCCACGAACTGACTGCGGCGCAGATCGCCCGGCCAGACGTTGACGTGCACGGCCGGAACGTGGTCGCGGCGCTGGCGCATCATGTCGCGAACGAAGCGCACGCTGGCCGCCATCACGATCTCCGTCAGCTTGGGGGCGAGGCCGGCCACCTCTGCGTGTGGCAGGAACTCGATCGGAGCGATCAGTCCCTTCTCGGGGTGTGCCCACCGCACGAGCGCCTCGAACGCGGTGACGATGCCGCTGCGGGCGTCGACGATCGGCTGGAACCAGGGCCCGACCGACCCGTCGGCGAGACCGATTCGCAACTGCTCGACCATTTCCATGTGGCTCACCGGGTCGAGGCCGCTCAGCGAGATCGGTGCGGCGCGGCCCGACGCGCGGACACGCTGGAGCTCTGTGCGCACGGCGCGCAGCATGTTGTCGGCGTCCGCCGCGGGGCCGATGGCGTGCTGCACGTGCATGGCAAGGTCGATGTTGGCGCCCTTGACGGAGATCGGGGTGCGATGCACTGCGCCGAGCATGGCCAGCAGCCGAGTGCGGTCGGCGGCAGCCGTGTTGGGCGTGACGATCGCGAACTCGTCGCCGTCGAGACGGGCCACTGCCAGCACCGGTCCGGGCAGCTGACCCAGACGGCGGCCGAGCTCGACGAGCACGTCGTCACCCCCGCCCACACCGAACAGCTCGTTCATCGCCGAGAAGCGGCGGATGTTGAGCACGCCGACCGCAACCTCTGCCGGCGGTGTGGCGGTGGTGGCGTAGCGCTGCAGCCAGTTCAGCAGGCCCCGGCGGTTGAGCAGACCGGTGAGCGGGTCGCGGTCGTTGAGGTAGGTCTCCAGCCGTTCGGCGAGTGCGGTCTTCTCGTACTTGGCCTGCGTGGCCTCCACGACCGAGTGGTCGAGCACGTCGTACAGGCGCACGAGGGCGACCGAGTAGATCACTGCCACGGCAGCGATGGCGCCCCCTGCTGCGGGCCGGACGACGATGCTGATGCCGATCGGCAGCAGCAGGGCGGCCAGCGAGGCCAGCCGTAGGCGCCGGTACGGCGTGCCCGAGAGAACCGCGACACCGTGCACCACGAAGGCGACGAACAGTGCCACCCACAGGCCGGTGTCGGTGCCCCAGCGGGCGGCGACCAGCGGCAGCGAACCCCACACCAGGCCGAAGCAGGTGTACTGGAGCAGCTTGCCGCGCACGAAGGCCTCGTCGGTCTCGGCCCATGCGGCCCTTCGGTGATTGCCGGTCCGCTCGGCCAGAAGGATGAGGAGTGCGTCGATCACCGCCAGCCCGTACCAGACGACCAGGGCGATCGACTGGATGTGCGCTCGCAGCACGGCGAACATCACCGTGGACACGAGCAGCAGCGGGAGCGCGGTGTTGTGCAGCTGACGCAGGGCATGGCTGCGGAGCTCGAGCTGCACTGCCGCGCGCAGCTCGCTCGTGTGGGCGAGTTCAGGTCGTGGCGCCGGAGACGTCGCATCGTCGTGACGCATCGCGGGGTGTGCGCGTGCCGCGGCCTGGATCGCGCCGGTGTTCCTGGCGGCGAGCAGTTGGCGTCCCCTAGTCACGGAGAGTAGACGCCCACCGTCGGCGGTCGTGACGGTGAAGTTCTCGAATTGATCAAGAGTCCGAGATCGTCAGAATTCGTCGACGGTGGGCGCACCGGTGGCGTCGCCGTCGAACAGCAGAGCACGGATCGTGCTGAGCGCCGCCAGCGTGTGCACGTCGCCGGGCAGCGTCGGCACCCACGTCGTGGGGGTGCCGGCGGGAATGCCGGTCGCGGTCAGCAGCGCCACTGCCTGTTCGCGCTCGGTGGCGGCGTTGGCCTGCAGCTCGAGCAGGTTGGAGAAGAGCGCTGCACCGTCGGTGCTGCGCGGCCGTCGCGCCGGCGGTGCGCCGAAGGTCGGGGTGCACCGGTTGACCACCACCGCCGCCACCTCCAAGGCGCTCTCCGCCAATCGCTCGGCGAAGTAGCAGGCCTCCTCGATCGTGTCGGCGCGCGGCGACGCGACGAGCACGAAGCGGGTGACGTCACCGTGCAGCAGCTCCATCACCTCATCGGCCCGTTCGCGGAAACCTGTCTCCATCCCGCCGAACGCCTGGAAGAAGGCAACGGCATCGGCCAACACGTCTCCGCCCACCACCCTGCCGATGGTTCGCAGGATCGGCTGCGCCGCGAGGTTGAGCACCTTCATGCCGCGTCTCGTGGGCATCATCAGCAGCTTGAACAGGGGATGGTCGATGAACTTCGCGATCGTGCCCGGCGCGTCGAGGAAGTCGAGTGCGTTGCGCGTAGGGGGCGTGTCGACGATGACCAGGTCGAAGCGGTCGTCGTTGTGCAGCGCGTGCAGGCGTTCGGCCGCCATGTACTCCTGCGTGCCGCTGAGGGAGCCGGCGACGTTTCGGTAGAAGCTGTTGGCGAGGATGCGCTCGGCCTGCTCGGCGTCGGCGGCGTTGGCGCGCACGAGGCCGTCGAAGGTCGTCGCGGTGTCGAGCATCAGGGCCCAGAGCTCTCCTTCGCCTGGTACGTCGATGCGGGCGGGCTCGTTGCCGAGGCCGCCGGGGAGGCCGAGTGCATCGGCCAGACGCTTCGCCGGGTCGATGGTGACGACCACCGCCCGGCGGCCGAGCAGTGCGGCTTGCATGCCCAGGGCGGCCGCCGACGTGGTCTTGCCCACACCACCGGAGCCGCAGCACACCAGCACCTCGGCCGTCGCGAGATGGTGGGCGAGTGACGCGGGTGCAGGGGCCGCGGGGCTCACCGCGTCACCGCCCAGTGCTCGGCCAACGCATCGACCGAGGCGGCGGTCAGGCGCGATCCCGCCGTCGTGGGCAGGTGCAGTTGGGGCAGGGCCAGCTCGTCGGCCAGCCGGCGGCACTCATCGTGGTGCATGGCCCGGCGGGCGTTGCGGAACTCCGCCGCGAGCCGCATCGGACTGCGCTCCGGGGCGGCTTCGGCCCGCAGCTCGGGGCCCATGTCGACGCTGTTCACCACCACTGGGCCGAGGTGCACCCCCACCCGTTCCTCCAATGCGTATGCGGTCTCGACCGCCTCGTTGACGGGTGTGGTCTCGGGCAGCGTCACCAGCACCACCTGGCAGCGTGTCGGGTCGGACAGCATCGCCAGCACGTCGGTGGCCTGGGTGTGGATCGGCCCACCGCGAACGCTGGACAGCAGGCTCTTGGCGGCCAGCAGGAACGTGATCGCGTGTCCCGCGGCGGGGCCGTCGACCACCACCAGGTCGTAGGCGCTGCTGCGTTCCAGCTGCTTGATCTTGCCCAGCACGACGATGTCGTCGATGCCGGGAGAAGCGGTGGCGACGACGTCGATGATGCCGCGCGACGCCAGCCGCTTGGTGACGCGCGCGAGTCCGTGGCTGTCGAGGTACTCGGCGAGCGCGGCGGTCGCGGACAGCTGCTGCACCTCGACGCCTGGCAGCAAGCGGCCGAGGGCCGGCTTGCCGTCGAGCTCCACCACCAGGACACGAAGTCCACGATGGATTGCCGCACGCGCGAGAACAGCGGTTACCGTGGTCTTTCCAACGCCACCCTTGCCGGCCACGATGGCCACCTTGGCGGTGGTGAGGAACTGCAGCGGATCCACGCTCTTCGGAGGCACTTGTGCGCAGACTAGCGATCACCCTTCTTGTTGCCCCGTTCGCGGGCCTAGTTGGGCTATCACTTCTTGGTGGCGCCGCTTCGGCGGCCGCCCCCATCGGAGCCAGCGTGCCGCCTGATTCGACGGCTCCCGACTCCGGTACGGCCTCAGCCGACGGCGCCGCCGACCTCGCTCCGGTGGACGTGTTGCAGGTGTCGGGGCTGTTCGACCCGGTCACGGTGCAATCGATCGAGGACGCCATCGACCGCGCCGAGTCCAACGGTTCGCAGGCATTGATCCTCCAGCTCAACACTGGCGGCTCGGTGGTCAGCTCGGCGGAGATGACCCACCTGCTGCAGAAGGTTGCCGACGCGAAGGTCGCCATCGGCGTCTGGGTCGGTCAATCGCGTGATGCGCGTGCGTACGGTCCGCCGGCCCAGCTGTTGGGCGTCGCCGATGTCACTGCGATGGTGGCGGGAAGTCGCATCGGCTACACCGGCGACGCGCTGGCGCTCGAGGGTGCCACCGTCGACCTCGGGGCCGGCGCCGACCAGCTGCGCAACGGTTCGATGTCGTTCTCCGAAGCCCGCAAGCTGGGCGTGCTGCGGCTCGACATCTCCGATGAAGGCGTGCCCACGGTCAAGAACATGGTGCTGGCGATGGACGGTGTCGAGGTCGACGGAGGTCGGGTGCTCGACACGGTCACCGAGGAGCTCAACGACCAGGGCACGAGCGAGAACGTCGCCACGCTCGTGCGCTTCTCCGGTCTGGGCCTGATCGAGGAGCTGTTCCACACCATCGGCAGCCCGCCGATGGCCTTTCTGTTCTTCACCATCGGTTGCTGCCTGCTGATCTTCGAGTTCTTCACCGCAGGCGTGGGCGTGGCCGGCTTCGTCGGCGCGGTGCTCACCATCTTCGGCTGCTACGGCTTCTCGGCGTTGCCCACGCGACCGGGCGCTGTGGCGCTGCTGGTGCTGGCCATGCTCGCGTTCGCGATCGACGTGCAAGTGGGCATCCCCCGACTGTGGACCGGTGTGGGCACCACTCTCTTCGTGCTCGGCGCCTGGTTCCTGTACGAGCCACTGCCGGGCAACGACCTGCGCCTGGGTTGGCTCACGCTGTTCGTCGGTGTAGCGGGTGTGCTGCTCACGTTCGTGGTGGGCATGCCGTCGATGGTGCGCACGCGCTTCGCCACCCCCACCATCGGCCGCGAATGGATCATCGGCTCGTCAGGTGTCGCAGTCGGCGCGATCAGCCCGGAAGGTGTCGCCCAGGTGGGCGAGAGCAAGTGGCGGGCGCGCACCAATCGCGCCACCCCGCTCGCTGCCGGCGACGACCTGCGGGTGGTGGCCATCGACGGTGTCACGTTGGAGGTGGAGCCGCTGGAAGGGGCCGCTCGCGACTACCGCGAACGCCGGCCCAAGCAGCAGGCCGTCGAGGAGCTGCCGGGCTGATGTCCGCGGTCACGGCGGTCGACCACCGCACGTTCGTGCAGGGCCGCGCCGCCGGCTACAGCGTGGCCGGTGAGGGCCTGCCGGTGCTGCTCCTGCACGGGTGGGCGCTGGCGCAGCACACGTATCGCGACGTGATCGAGACCATCGCCGCGCAGGGCTGCCAGGTGATCGCCCCGGCCATGCCCGGCTTCGGTGGCACCGACGACCTGCCGGGCAAGGAGTTCTCGCTGCGCGGCTACGCACAATGGGTGGCCGAGCTGCTCGATGCCCTCGACATCGAGGAGCCGGCCGTGGTGGTGGGCCACTCCTTCGGTGGCGGAGTGGCGGTGCGCTTCGCCCACGACTTCCGCACCCGCGTGCGCAGCCTGGTGCTGGTGAACTCGATCGGAGGTTCGTCGTGGCGCAGCGGCCGCACGCTGCGCAGCATCACCGAGCGCCCGCTGTGGGACTGGGGGCTGCACTTCCCCGGCGACGTGTGGCCGCTGCGCCAGGCCACGCGCGTGCTGCCGGTGGTGGCGGAGGACCTGCTGCCGAACCTGTTGCGCAACCCGCGAGCGATCGTGAAGGTGGCCAACCTCGCCCGCCGCGCCGATCTCCGCCGGGAGCTGGAGGCACTGCGCGACAGCGGCCTCTCCATCAGCATCATCTGGGGCACTCGCGACGGCATCATCCCGCGCGAGTCGTTCGAGGCGCTCTGCGTCGCCTCCGGCGTCGAGGGCACGGTGGTGGAGGGTTCGCACAGCTGGTTGCTCGCCGATCCACGGCAGTTCGGTGAGGTCATCACCAACGACGTGCGCGTGGCCCAGGCGGCGCGCGACCTCGAGCTGAAGGGCCCCGCCACGAAGCGCAAGGGCCTCCGCCGGGTGCAGAGCCTCACCGCTCGCCGCACGACCGCCGGCGAGTAACTGTCGGGCCGTAGCGTCGGGCCGTAGCGTCAGGTCGGCGGCAGCTTCGGGCCGGCGATGCGCAGGTCGCCGCGACGGCGGGTGATGCCTCGTGCATCGAGCTCTGTGGCCAGTGGCACCGCATGCTTGCGGGTGTTGCCCAGTGCTTCGCGCAGCTGTGACATCGTGAACCCCGTGGGGTTCGCCGCCAGCAACGCGGCGGCGACGCCGGCGGCAGCCGCGATGGCGTCGGGGTGGAAGTACAACCCGTCGCGCTCCACCACCAGCTTGCGCCGCACCAGCTCGCGCAGCTGCGTCTTGTCGACGCCCGCCGGATCGGGGGGTGTCAGGCCGCCGGATTGCAGCTCGGCGAGGAAGGGATGATCGGCCAGAGGGTCGCGCACCTCGGCGCGACGGACGCGTCCGGCCTCGACGGTGACTCCGTCGAGCGTGGGGATCACCGCCCGGTCGCGTTCGTCGAGCGCAGCGAGATCCAGGCCGAGACCGTCGGCGTTGGCGACACGCGCTCGCAACGACTGCTGTGCGGCCGCCAGGGCGGACGCGGCCACCACCCATCGGCCCAGCGTGGGCGCCCGGCGCTCGCCGGTGAGTGCCTCCAGCTCGTCGGCAGCGACCCAGCCGCGTTCGTCGATCACGCGCTCGACGCTGCGGTCCGGCCGTGCCTTCGACGCGGGTCGCACGGGCGCCACGTCGAGCACCTCGCCACCGCCGACGGTCTCGTCGCGACCCGACTCGCGCAGCACGAATCGGTCGCCCGGCAGCAGCGGCAGTGGCGTGGCCACATGCAGCCGAACGAGGCCGTGCGTGCCAGGGCGCAGCGACTCGCTGCCGAGCACCCGCAGCCGCACGGGGAACTCGCCCGAGCCGATGTAGGCCATGAAGGCGCCGCGGCGCGAGACCACGTGGTCGAGCGCGGCGAGCACGCCGAGAGTTGCGTCGAAGCGCTGCGTCGGCCGCCACTGAGCCGGGAGCGTGACGGCGTCGCCGCGTGCCAGCTGGTGATGGTCCACCCCCGCAAGGTTGAGCGCCACGCGATTGCCCGGCCCGATCGAGTCGTGGCGGTGGCCGTGCGACTGGATGCCGCGTATGCGCACCTCGTGCGGGCCCGCTCGCAGCAGGTCGTCGACGCGGACGCTGCCACCCGTGAGGGTGCCGGTGACGACCGTGCCGCTGCCCTTGGCTGCGAAGACGCGGTCGATCCACAGTCGCGGCCGGCTCCGATCGATCGCCGCCGGGGTGGTGGCGACGAGGGTCGCGAGAGCGTCGCGTACGTCCTGCAGCCCTGCACCGGTGACGGCGCTGACGCCGACGATGGGAGCATCGGCCAGGAACGTGCCCGCGAGATGGTCGCGCACGTCCATCTCCTGCAGCTCGCGCCACTCGTCGTCGACCAGATCCGTCTTGGTGAGCACGACGATGCCGTGGCGCAGCCCGACCAGCTCGAGGATGCGCAGGTGCTCCTCGCTCTGCGGCTTCCAGCCCTCGGTGGCGGCAACCACGAACATGCAGGCGTCGACGCCGCCGACCCCGGCGAGCATGTTGCGCAGGAAGCGCACGTGGCCGGGCACGTCGATGAAGCTGATGGCCTCCTCGCCGTGCAGTCCGTCGCGGCGAACCACGGTGGTGTGCGCGAAGCCGAGGTCGATGGTGAGGCCACGTCTGCGCTCCTCCTCGAACCGGTCGGGGTTGGTGCCGGTGAGCGCCTGCACCAACGACGACTTGCCGTGGTCCACGTGCCCGGCCGTGGCGATGACCCTCATCAGCTCACAGCGCGGCGAGCGCGGCGCCGACGTGCGCGTCGTCGGACGGGTGCACGGTGCGCAGGTCGAGCAGGGTCGCGCCGTCGCGTGAGCGGGCGATGATCGGTGGTGTGGCGTTGCGCAGTGCGGCCAAGTGGTCGCCTTGCAGCCGAACGGCGACCGAAGGGATGACGGCGCCCGGCGCCGAGCCGGCCCCGGGCATCGCTTCGCTGGCGACCACTTCGCCCGTGCCGGCGGCGGCAACCAGCGCGTTGGCTCGTGCGGCCAGCTCGTCGATCGTCGTGACCGCCATCTGCCAGAACGGCACGTTCGTAGCGACGGTGCGATCGAGGTATGACAGCACCAGTTGTTGCATCGCGAACAACACGTGCACACCCGGCCTGAGCGCACGGGCCAACGGGTGCTTCGCACACGCCGCGACGAGATCTGCCCGACCGGCGATGATGCCTGCCTGAGGGCCGCCGAGGAGCTTGTCGCCGCTGAAGGTGACCAGCGCGGCACCCGCTGCCAGGGTCTGGCGCGCGGCCGGCTCGTCGGCCAGCCAGGCCGGTGGTGGGCCACTCAGCCACGGGCAGCCGGCATCGATCAGCCCACTGCCGATGTCGGCCACCACGGGCACGCCCAACGTGGCCAGCTGAGCTACCGGCGTGTCCTCCACGAACCCTTCGATGCGGTAGTTGCTGGGGTGCACCTTGAGGATGAGTGCCACATCGGCGGCCTTGTGGGTGAGGGCCTTGGAGTAGTCGCCGAGCCGTGTGCGATTGGTGGTGCCGACGTCGACAAGGCGGGCGCCGCTGCGTTCCATCACCTCGGGTACGCGGAAGCCGCCGCCTATCTCGACGCTCTCGCCGCGGCTGACCAGCACCTGCCGTTCGTCGGCCAACGCGGCGAGCACCAACAGCACGGCAGCTGCGTTGTTGTTGACCACCATCGCCGACTCCGCTCCGCACAGAGTTGCCAGCAGCCCGCCGATGGCCGCCTGGCGCGAGCCGCGCTCGCCGGTGGCGAGATCGAACTCGACGTTGATTGCCTGGGGTGGGTGGTGGAAGGCCATCGGTGCCCGCCCGAGGTTGCTGTGCAGCAGCACGCCGGTGGCGTTGACGACGGGCGAGAGCAGGGTGCGCCGGTACTGCACGGACCGCTGGATCGCAGCCTGCTCGGCATAGCTCTGCGGACCGCCGGCGATCGCCTCCCGGGCCAGCTCGACGCAGATCGCGTGCGGCAGTTCGCTGACGGCAGCCATCGCTCGCGCCAGCCGATCGACGGAAGGTGGTCGATCGGTGCTCATCCGCCCGATCGTACCTGCAGGGTCGGCGGCCGCGCCGGGGCGGGGGCCCAAGGTGCCCGGTACGTGCGCGACGCCCGTTTCCGTACCCGCGGGCGCGAAATCGGGCGATTGCGTCATGGTTTCGCGCCCGCGGGCGCTGAGTGAGACGGAACTGTCAGGGTTTCGCGCCCAACCGGAACGAGGTGAAGCGACGGTGCCAGACGAGTCCCGGTCGCTGCCCGCCTCGTACACTCGTGGCGCCATGCTGCCCGTGCCGATCGTGCAACTCGACCCTGAGCTCCCGCTGCCCTCCTACGCTCACGCCGGCGATGCCGGGCTCGATCTGCGGGCACGCGACAGCGGCATCGTCGCCCCGGCCGGCGGCCGTCTGCTGATGCCGACCGGGATCAGCATCGCCATCCCGGTCGGGTACGCCGGTTTCGTGCTGCCGCGCAGCGGCAACGCGCTGAAGCACGGCCTCACCGTCGCCAACGCTCCCGGTCTCATCGATGCCGCCTACCGTGGCGAGATCAAGGTGGTGTTGCTCAACACCGACCCCCGTGAGCCGTTCCACGTGCATCGTGGCGACCGCATCGCGCAACTGGTGCTGCAGAAGGTGGAGTCCGTCGAGTGGCAGGTCGTCGTCTCGCTCGACGGCGACGACCGCGGCGGCGGCTTCGGCCACACCGGACGCACCTGAAGGGTGACCACCGGCTCGTCAGCGGACGGTGCGAGTTTCCAGCTGATGGATGATCTCGGCGTCGTTGCGCGTCAGGCGGCCGGCAGCGAAGCGGCCGCCGACGTGGAACACCCCACCGCCGATGGCCAGCAGACCGGCGGCGATCAGTGCGAACCACAGCGGGCGCGACCGCGTGTGCCACATGCCGAACCCGGCGATGGCTCCGATCGCCATCGTGGGCAGGTAGCCGACGAGGCTGCTGACGAACACCATCAGGCTGACGCCGCCGTTTCCCTTTCGGTTCGCCCAAGGGTTGCCGTTGTCGGCGACCGGGATCGCCGTGCGCATCGAGAACCAGCCCCCCACGCCCGCCAGTGAGAGCGCCGCGAACGCCAGCACGATCGTCGCGATCAGCAACGCACCGACGGCACGGGAGAACGCGAAGAAGAGCAGCACCGCGATCATCGGAGCAACGAACACGATGAACAGCGAGAACAGGCGCCTGGGCAGGGTGCGCACTCGCGGCGACACGCCGCTGACAGCCTCCAGCCAGAACTCACCTGGCGACCAGCCGAACTGGTTGAACGCGTTCGAACCGGCGAAGATCACCATGCTCAGTGGCGCGAACATGCTCGTGGGCTTCGACAGCTGGGCGCGCCCGATGATGACCGAGTAGCCGACGGTGAACACGATCGCCATCAGCAACGCGTTGCGTCTGCCCGGTGATCGCTTCAGGTACAGGGCCTCTCGTGCCATTGCGGCCCCGGCCGGAGAACGTGGCAGGCTTCGGCGGATTCCGGTGAACAGCTCACCGGAGGCGCCGCCGGCGGACAACGTGCCGCTCTCGGTCGAGTCGGCGCTCAGCAGCAGGGTGTTGAGCGCCCTGGACCAGAGCCAGCCGGCGAAGAGGAGCACCGCAGACGCCGGGAGCAACAGCGGGATCGCCGCCAGGATGTGCCCATGGCCGGCCTGCCAGACCGCTCGGCCGGTCGTGCCGGGTGGGGTCCAGCTCAGCCAGCGGGCCACGCTGCTGCGTGCCGGGTTGGAGCCGTTCGCTGCCGACTGGGCGGCCACCTGATAGGTGACGGCCAGCAGCATGACGCACACGATCATCACCAGTACCGAGAGCTCGCGGCCGCGGCGAGTGCGGCGCATCGAGCCCAGCCCGGTGGCGACGGCACGCGAGCCGACCAGCGCCACCAGCAGGTTGAGTGCCAGAGCGACGACGACGACGGGTAGTCCGGCGAGCGAGTGCGTGAACGCGACGCCGATGGCGATGGCTCCGGCGGTGGCGAACAGAGGAGCCGGCCCGATGAGTCCCGCCACGATCTGGCCGCGCCGCAGCTGAGCATCGGTCAGCGGCAAGAGACGCAACCTCGACGGGTCGACGGTCTCATCGACTCCGCCGGTGATGAGTGGCGCCAACCACCAGGCGAACACCAGCAGGCTGCACACGAGGCCGGCGGTGACGGTGGTGTCGTCGTCGGCCCGACTGCGCACGGTGACCGCCAGGCTGAAGAACACCGCGGTGAGCACCGCACCGAACACCGCGCCGAGCACCATCCCGGCGATCCGCCCAGCGGGCGCGTCGCGCAATCCGTTGCGCCACAGGCGCCACTTCAAGCGGATGAAAAGCCTGGTCAACTGGAAGCGACCTCGCCGGAGGTCGTTCCCGATTGCAGCCAGGTGAGGTCACCGGCCTGTGTGTTGCCGCCGACGAGCTCGACGAACACGTCCTGCAGCGACCGCCCGGCGCGGACCTCGTCGGTGGCGCCGCCGGCGATCACCCGACCCTGGTGGATGACCGCCAGCCGATCGCAGAGCTTCTCGACCGTGTCCATCACGTGCGAGGAGAGCACCACCGTGCCGCCGCGACGGCAGAAGCCCTGGAGGACGGACGTGATGTGGGCCGCCGACACCGGATCGACGGATTCGAACGGCTCGTCGAGGAACACGACGGATGGCGCATGCAGCAGGGCGAGCGCGATCCCGAGCTTCTTGCGCATGCCCGTGGAGTAGTCGATCACCAGCCGGTCGGCGTCGTCGACGAGGCCGAACGCCTCCAGCAGCTCGGTGGTGCGCTGAACGCTGGTGGTCTCCGTGAAGCCGCGGAAGAGGCCCTGGTAGACGAGTGACTCGCGACCCGTGAGCCGCTCGAAGAGCAGCACGTCGTCGGGCAGCACTCCGATCGTGCGCTTCGTCGCGTCGACGTCGTCCCACACGGCCGAGCCGTCGATCCACACCCCGCCGCCGTCCGGGCGCACCAGTGTGGTGCACATCTTCAACGTCGTGGACTTGCCGGCGCCGTTGGGCCCGACAAGGCCGAAGAACGATCCACGGGGGATGTCGAGATCGATCGAGTCGACGACGGCACGCCCGCCGTAGACCTTGGTGAGCCCGCGCAAGGCGACCGCGGGTGCCGACGAGTCCATGCCCGCACGGTATCGCCGCAATCTGCTGCGGGCGGGTCACCCGCACCTTGCAGCGCGAGCGCTTCCGCTACTTCCAGGCGAACACGGGCTGCTCCAGCTCGTCCACGCGTTCACCGGCGCGACCGTCCATCGCCACCCAGCGGAACTGCAGCAGCACGGCGCCGGTAGGGGCGTGGATCAGGTTGCGCCCGATCGGGAGCTGCACCACGGGACGGTGGCTCTCCGGGATGCGGACGAAGCGCGGGGAATCGGGCCGCTGCAGCTCGTGCAGGCCGATGCGGTAGGCGTGCGCCACCTCGCTGGGCTCCGGCGTCAGCTCCACCTCACCCTCGGCCCACAACACCACCGGCGTGATGACGTAACCCGACCGGCTGACGTAGTCGTCGAGACGACCGAGCACCGCGTCGTGAGGCAGCGTCAGGCCCAGCTCCTCCTCCAGCTCGCGCAGAGCCGTCTCCTCGGCGGTCTCGCCGGGGTCGACGCGACCGCCTGGCAATGCCCACTGGCCCCCGTGACGGCGGAGCGTTGCGGCCCGCCGGCAGATGAGGAACGCCGCGCCTCCGGCGACACGGCTCACCGAGCCGTCGAAGCCGGTGACGTCGCCGGGCACGGTGGACATGTCCTCCGGTACGTCCACGAACGGATCGTCGGGGTCGCTGCCGGCCTGACTGGCGACGACGACGATGGCCACCGACGCCCGCTTCTCGGGCCCGGGCGGAACGGCGAGAACGTCGTGGGTGGCCAGGTTGTGTGTCAGCCGGTCGCGCAGCGCCGAATCGTGGATGATCACCCGTGCACCGTACGCAACGCATTGCCCGTGAGCGCAACCGGCGAGGCAGACTGTGAGCGTGGATCTGTCCGTTGCCGTGGCGCCGCTGTACGTCGGTTCGATGGCGTGGGAGAAGCGGACCCTCGATCGCCGCGCCCGAGAGCTGGGGCCGAGCGCCGCCGACTACCTGGCACCCGACACCCGCACCAGCCTGGCGATGGGAGCGCTCAGCCTGACGACGCCGATCTCGGCCGCGATCGCGAGCTACGCGGTCCCCTTCCGCACCGGCGCCAGGCGCGGGCGCAGCGGTCGTGTCGGCCAGGTGGTCGTCGGCGTGGCGGTGCTCGCCGCAGCAGCCACGACGATCGCCGACTACGTCACGACACGCGCCGATGTCACCACCGAGAAGGGGCGTCGCGCGAGGCTCCGGGCTCGCAAGGTGGCCGAGGTCGGCGGCGTCGCCGCGATCGCCGCCGGTGGGGTGGCCCTCACTGCCACCACGGCCGCGCTCACCAGCGCGAAGCGGTTGTGGGCGAAGGGCGGTCGGCGCGATCTCGGCAACGGTCCACTGCCGTGGACCATCGCGATGGTGTGGTGGGATCTCGCCTACTACTGGAACCATCGCTTCCAGCACGAGGTGCGTGCGATGTGGGCCATCCACGTACCGCACCACAGCAGCGAGCACTACAACCTGTCCACCGCCTTGCGTCAACCGGTGGCGGGGGCGCTCGGCGTGTGGGTGCCCTACGGTCTGGTCGCCCGCATGGGTGTGCGTCCGGCGATCGTCGAGACGTCGCGGGCGTTGAACCTGATCTACCAGTACTGGATCCACACCGACACGGTGCGCACCATCGGCCCGGCGGAGCAGGTGTTGAACACGCCGTCGCACCATCGCGTGCACCATGGTCGCAACAAGCGCTACATCGATCGCAACCATGCGGGCATCCTCATCATCTGGGACCGCATGTTCGGCACGTTCCAGCGTGAGCAGCCCGACGAGCCGGTCGTCTACGGGCTGACGAAGAACATCGCCACCTACAACCTGTGGAAGGTCAGCACCCACGAGTACGGCGACATGTTCCGCGACGTCGCGCGCAGCACCAACTGGCGCGACCGTCTCGGTTTCGTGCTGCGCACCCCGGGCTGGGCCTACGCGCGTCGAGCGGAGTTCGACGCTGTCGACACTGCGGCCGAGTAGTGTCCGCGTCGAGCACGCGACCAAGAGGAGGGCTCACATGGCCGGCAAGTTCGAGTTGTACACCGCCAAGAACGGCAAGTTCCGGTTCCGTCTGAAGGCCGGCAATGGCGAGATCATCGCTGTCGCCAGCGAGGACTACGAGACGAAGGCTGCTGCCAAGAAGGGCATCGCTTCGATCCAGCGGAACGCCGCGACCGCCGAGGTGGTCGACACCGATGCGGTGGCCGCCGCCGCCAAGAAGGCCGCGCCTGCCAAGAAGGTCGCACCGGCCAAGAAGGCCGCCGTCAAGAAGGACTGAGTTCGCGAGAACGAACGAATGCGTCAGCTGGCGGCTGCGGTGGCGAGTTCCGCCGCGGCCGCCTTCTGGGCACGGGTGACCCGGCCGAGGAACTCGAGCAGCACCCGGTTGAAGGTGGACGCATGTTCCACCATGAAGCCATGCGCCGCGCCGGAGATGACCACGAGCTCGGCGTTGGGCATGCGGTCGGCGATCTCCTCGCTGTCGCCGCGCGGCGTCAGGATGTCCTGGTTGCCCACCATCACCAGTGTGGGTGCCATCACTTCGGAGAGCTGGTCCGACATCGAGTCGTCGACATCGAGGATGGCCTTCACCTGGGCGACGAACGCGTGCGAGGTGCGGCCCATCGCGAGCGGCCCGAGCCAACCGAAGGCGGGCAACAGCCGGCGGAGCGATCGTGGGCCGATCACCCAGCGAGCGGCCTCGCTGGCCATCGCGCCGACGCCGCGTTCGTTCGCCGCGGCGGCCCAGCTGTTGAGCAGCTCTCGTCGCCACGGGTGGTTGCGACAGGCGGTGCAGGCGAGGGTCAGCGACATCACCCGCTCGGGGTGCTTGAGCCCGATGATCTGCGTGATCGCGCCGCCCATGGAGGCGCCCACGATGTGTGCCTTCTCCACGCCGAGGTCGTCGAGCACCGCGATCGCGTCGTCGGCCATCTGCTCGAGCGAGTAGGTGCCGAAGGGCTTGTCGCTGCGGCCGGCGCCGCGGTTGTCGAGGGCGATCACCCGATACTGCAGTGCCAAGCGCGGGCGCTGCATGATCCAGCCGTTCTTGTCGGCGCCGAGCCCCTGGATCAGCAGCACGGGCGTGGCGTTGGAACGGCCGAGCACCTCGTAGTGCAGGCGAATGCCATCGGATGAGCGTGCATATGCCATGTCGTCAGCCTTCCGCGAGCCAGTCGATGGGGGCTACGCCGGTTTGCATGCCACCGAAGCCATCGAGGATTCGTTGGAGGTGATGCTGCACCTGCTCGGCCAGCTCCACTTCGGCCAGGGGGCCGCGGCGTTTGCGGCGAGGGCGCACCTGCGGGCCCACCTCCACCCGAGCGGCACGGCCGATGGCGCTGCTCATGGTGGCCACGGGGAACACCGGCACGCCGGCGACCACCGCCGGACCGATGAGCTCGTGGGGTACTTTGCCGGCGTTGCGCGGGTGGTTGGTGCCCTCGGAGGAGATGAGCACGAGCTCGTGGTGGCGCAGCGCACCCAGCACTTCGACGGGGTTGGCCAGCAGGCCGCCGATGCGCCGCATGAACGAGCCGACAGGGGCGATGTCGGGTCGCCCGACGAACCGCACCGGGCGGTCGATGGCCTCGCCCAGCGCGAGTGCGGCGTAGACGGTGCTCAGCGAGAAGCGGCGGGTGTTGCACACCAGCAGCGCACCGGTCCGCACCGGAAGGTGGTGCTCGCCGCCGACGGTGACGCTCCACCGCAGCTTGGCGAACGGCGACAGCGCGGCGATGAGGTGCGGGTCGCGGCCGAAGTCGTCGACCGAGTGCACCGGCCACGCGGATCGCAGCGGCTCGACCAGCGCGTTGCCTGCTCGCGTTGCGGCCTTGATCGGGAACTCGATGAGCTGGGCCACTACGCCACCGCCTCGCTGATGCTGCCGATGCGCACGACGCTCTCCCACGCATACAGGTGATCGATCACTTCTGGTGTGCTGAGCGCCGGCGTGAAGCCGAGCACATCGAGGGCCTTGGCGCCATCGGCGAGGCGGCCCCGGTGCATCAGTTCGACGACATGATCGGGGATGGGTGCGCCGAGCACGTGGCTGAGCCGTGAGGCCACTCGCCATTCCGGGCCCACCAGGGGAAGTGGCACGCGCTTGCCACGCATGATCGCCTGCAGCGCGGTGATTGCGCCTGGGGCGACGATGTTGACCGGCTCGTCGAGCCGGAGTGCGGCCGCGGCGACGAACGCTCGTGCGGCATCGCCGTCCTCGATGACCGCGAACGGCGAATCGGCCAGGAGGCTGAAGGGTACGACCGGCTGCCGCAGGAGGCGGCCCAGCGGGCTGGGCACGTGCTTGCCCAGCACCGGGGCCAGGCGCAGCTTGCCGACCGCGATGCCGACCCGCCTGCCGACCTCGCGGGCCTGGCGCTCGATGTTGGCCAGCATGTGGCCGTAGTCGCTGGTGGGGTGCAGCGGGGCCAGTTCGTTCGGGCGGGTGGGGGCGTTGTGTTCACGACCGTAGATCTCGATGCCGCTGCGCACCACCATGCCTTCCAACGCCGGGCACTCGGCTGCGGCGCCGATGATGGCGGTGGTCGCATCGGCAGTGAACTGGCGAGCGTGTGCCAGGCCGGTGCGCGCATCGGGTTCCCACACGCTGAGGTTGATGACGACGTGGGGGTTGAACTTCGTGACGACGTCGACGATGCGCTCGCGCTGCGAAGGTTGCAGCAGGTGGAACTCCGCCTTGCGCAAGCGCCGGCGCGGTGGATCGACATCGATGCCGACGAGAGCGCCGACCCACGACTCCGCCTCGAGCTTGGCGGCGACGAGCGACCCGAGCTCGCCGCCCATACCACTGACCAGAACACGCTGACCGCTCACGGAATCAGGTTACCCGCCGGTAGGCGCTACGGAAGAAGCGCGAAGCGAACGAAGACCTCGGCGCCCAGCTCGACGAGGCCCCCGCTCACGCTGAGCTCCGCCGAATCGGCCGTCTTCGCCATCGCCATCATCTGGCGCGGTTGCGGCGATGGGCCATCGATCGCCGGCGGCAGCTCGCTGATCATGTCCACCTCACCCAGCCGCAGGGCCAATGCCTCCGCGTAGGCGGTGGCCCGCACCCGCGCGTCGCGAGCGGCAGCGGCGAGCAGATCGCGACGGGCAGGGTTGTCGGCGTCCACCCGCCATTCCAGCCCGCGCACGGTGGCGCCGGTGGAGGTGACCGCATCGCGGATGACGGCGCCGACGAGATCAGCGGAGCGCAGGGTGACGCTGAGGGCCGATGTGGCGCGATGGCCGACGAGCACGTTGCTGTCGTTCTTCCACTGGTACTCCTCGGCGATCTGCACGCCGTCGGTTGCCCAATCGCTGCGCGTGAGGCCATGGCCGGCGAGGATCTGCTCCAGCTGCTGCGAGCGTTCCGCCACCTCGTCCAACGCGGCCGCGGCGTCGGCGGCGAGATGGGTGAGCGCCAAGCCGAGCTGGGCGCGATCTGGGGTGACAGCAGCGAGCGCGCTGCCGCGGACGGTGACGGTGGACATGGGCCGCATTGTCGCACGACGCCGAGGTGCAGGCGGGCTCGCCCTCGGTTCGAGTCAGCCGAACCCGCGCGAGTCCTGCTTGAGGGCGGTGTCGACCGAAAGGGCAGCGGCCACCACCAGCGTGTTGAGCGGCTGGGGGATCTGCCCGTGGATCTGCACGACGTAGTTGTCGGCAGTGGTGAACAGCGTTTTGGCGACGCCCTCGAAGGTCTTGGTGATGCGAGCCACTTCCTGGCCGGTGTGGTCCTCGATGCGGAAGTTCCAGGCGCGCCAGTTCTCGGCCTTGATCGAGCCATAGGTGTGCCCGCCGGACTGCAGCGTGAAGTGGATCTTGCCGATCATGTTGTCCTGCACGATGCGGCCGACCTCCTGATCGTTGCCGTCGCTGACGATGACCGTGCTCTTCATCACCTTCGCCGGGCGGGTGAGCCGTAGCAGCACCCGGCCCTGGTTGTCGGTGATCTCCAGCTTGTGGGTCATGAACTGGTCCAGGCTGGTGAGCAGCCGCATCGCCTTCTTGGCGGCGCTCTGGCCCACCTGGTTGACCGCCGCCAGCTGCTGGCCGTCCTTGTTGAACACGCTGTACTGGTTGTTGAGCTCGATCAGCTTGGCCTTCTGGTTCACCACCAGGATCGGCTCGGTGAAGATGGTGCCGCCGCCTTGGAAGGCCACCTGGTTCACCTGCGCACCGCGATACTTGTCCTGGCCGTACACCTGCTGCTGGATCTTGGTGGGGTCGCCCTCGTTGCCGATCGTGAGCGCAGCATCCACTCGGTCGAGGCCCTTGGGCTGCAGCGGGTCGGTCCCCTGCACGCCATTGGTGGTGACGTGGTCGGTCCAGGCGTTGCCGTCCCAGTAGCGCAGTTGATGACGACCCATCGGGTCGGGGTACCAGTTGGCAGGCGTCGTGCTCATGGCGTCATCGTAGGCGCACCGCACCTACCGGTCCGACCCGAGCCGCCGCAGCAGACGATGAGAGGCGTCAGTGCAGCTCGTGGGCCATGAGGATGACCTCACGGGCGAACGGGTCGAGCTGCCGCTTGGCGATGCGCTCGGTGAGGTTGATGACCGTCGACGGATCGTCGACCATCCCGCTCCAGCGGATGTAGCCGCCCATGATGCCGATCAGCTTGTCGTCGACCGACTCGTTGTGGGCGATCACCTTCGTGCTCGCTTCCAGCAGACCGTTGATCTCCGTGTAGAACGCCTTCAACCACATGCCGAGATCATCGGTGCCGGTGAACGGTCGATGGAGGTAGGGCATGCCCAGCTCGTCGTAGTTGTGGAGGTTGTGGGTCGCCGGGATGATGCTGACCACGCAGCCGAAGCCGTTCTCGCGCAGCCAGATGATCTCCTCTTGCCGGCGGACGCGGCGATGGTTGTCGCCGTACCCGCCGGGGCGTTCGCACACCGCAAGTTTGTCTTTCATGAACCACGTGAAGTTGCGCGGCGTGATGCCCAGCGCCCACTTCCCGCGCAGCCTGGGAGGCATGAGCCTTCCTCCACGTGTAGTACCTAGCGACGAATGTGCGCTCAGGTTACTCGCTGACCACCGCGTTCGTCGGGGTCGAGCGACAGGCGCTGCCGGTGCCGTTTCACGCTTCGGCCGCCACCCACCTCGGTGGCGATCGATTCCCCGCGGGCGACGGCCAGGACGCGCTCCACCGTGGCCGAGTCGGGGGGATGAGCGCCGGTGAGCCATCGGCGGACCGCACGACGAGCGAGTGCGAGCGGGGCCGCGGCCAGCGCTCGCGCGTCGGTGGGGTCGAGCACTGCGGCCAGGCCGTCGAGGAAGTCGTCGTCATCTCGCGCGAGCGCAGCCTGCCGCGTGAGCACCGGCACGAGATCGCGGTGCGAGACCTGCTCCATCAGCGGCAGCAGCTCGCTGCGCACACGGTTGCGGACGTGGCGAGGGTCGGTGTTCGAGGGGTCGTGGACGACGGGCAGCCGCAGGTCGTCGCACAGTCCGGCGGTCTCGGCGCGGCGCAGTGCCAGGAGCGGGTGGCGATGGCCGGGGCGCATCGCCGCCAGACCGCTCGTCGCCGCTCCGCGCAGGAGGTTGACCAGTACGGTCTCGGCCTGATCGTCGGCAGTGTGGCCGGTGAGCACGCCCGGTGGCAGAGCCGCGTATCTGGCTTCGCGAGCGCGTGCTTCCAGGTTCGGCCCGTCGGGGAGGTGCACCCGCTCGGCTCGGAACGCCGCGCCCAGGTGCAAGGCGTTGGCCCGTACCACCTCGGCTTCGGCGGCGGAACCGGCGCGCAGCCCGTGGTCGACATGGATCGCCGTGACGGACAACCCGGCGGCGACTGCGAGTGCGAGCAGTGCCGTGGAGTCGGCTCCGCCGGAGACGGCGCAGGCAACGGCCGTTCCGGCCGGCGGAAACGTGCAGCGTGGCAGCAGAGACGCTGCCGGGCTCATCCGCCGGTCAGTCTTCGCGCTTGTGGCGCTTGCCCGGATACTGCGGAGCAACGACCGACTTCAGGTACCCGCCGACGAGAGCCAGTACGAGGAGGGCACCGACGCCGGTGAGGAGGGCACCCAACCACCAGTGGAAGATCACTGCGAACATCCCGCCAGCGTAGCCACCGCGAGCGGTGCTGCAGCCAATCCGATGCCGACGGCCTCAGCCGATGGTGCCGTCGCCGTCGAAGTCCTGACCGAAGCACAGCTCGATCTTCGACAGCAGTTCCGGGGGCATCTCGTCGTTGCGGCACTTCGCGCTGATCACCATGCGCAGCTCGGCGTGGAAGTCGAAGGCCTGCAGGCAGTCGAGGCAGTCACCGAGGTGCGACTGGATCGACGCGCGCGCATCGTCGCCGATCTCGCCGTCGAGGAACGTTTCCAGTTCGCGGAGGGTTTCGTTGCAGTCAGCCATTGGTGGGTTGGGGGTCGGGCTCGGCTGTTCGCACGAGCAGGCCTCGATCAGTTGCGAACCCCAGCAACGCCTTCTGCATCGCTTTTCTTCCCCGGTGCAGCCGCGACATCACCGTGCCCATGGGAATGTCGAGCATCTCGGCGATCTCCTTGTAGGAGAAGCCTTCGACATCGGCGAGCAGCACCGGCATGCGGAACGAGTCGGGCAGTGCCTCCAGAGCGCGCTTCACCTCGTCGTCGGTGAACAGTTCGAACAGGGTGTCCTCCGCGCTGCGGCTCGCAACGTCGAGCCCCGCGACTCGTTTGTACAGGTAGAGGTCCTCGACATCGTCGAGCTCCGTCTCCTGCACCCTGCGCTGCTTGGACCGGTAGCTGTTGATGAACGTGTTGGTGAGGATGCGGAACAGCCACGCCCGCAGGTTGGTGCCGTCGCTGAAGGACGAGTAGCCGCGGTACGCGCGCAGGTAGGTCTCCTGCACGAGATCCTCTGCGTCCGACTTGCTGCGCGTCATGCGCAGGGCCGCGCTGTACAGCTGCGGCGCGAACTGCATCGCCTGCTGCGCGAAGTCGCTCTGCTCTGCCATCATCGGCACCATACCCGACCCTCGCGTTCCGTAAACATCCGCTTCGGTGGCGCTGCTTCCGTCGACGCGACCGCAGCCGCGGCCCGTCCGGCCCGTCCGGCCCAGCCCGTCCTCTGCGCAGCACAGCCTGTTGTGCTGCTGCCCTTCTGGTTCATGTCATCCTCCGACCGGGCGTTCGTCGGTGAAGCGATGACGTGGCGGTGAGCTGCTCGCTGACGACGGCGACCACGTAGTCGGGATCATCCAGCACGTCGGCGGTCGTGAACTCGATCGCCAACCAACCTGCCGTCTGGAGATCGTTGCGTCGACGCGCGTCCTGTTGACGAACGCGATCCGAAGTGTGGCCCCGTCGTCCGCTCACCTCCACGACCACGCGGATCTGGGTGAACTCGAAGTCGACGCGCATCACCCGTCCGTCGCGCCGGCGATGGACGACTTGGGGCGTTGGCCGCGGCAGCTTCGCAGTCCGCATCACGCGCAGGAAGGAGCGTTCGAGGAACGACTCGCCGCCGGTGTCGAGGAGGAGGGTTCGCAAGACCCGGATTCCGCTGCGGCCACTTCCGGCCATCTGAGTCATTCGCCGTGTCAGCGTGGGGACGGACGTGAGCCGCTGCCGCACCGCACTGTCGATCGCCGACTCCAGGGTGCGACCGGACGACGTGCGGGCCATGTCGATGATCGCCCGGGTCGCGCTCGAGGTTCGGATGCCTCCGTGGATCAGCCTGTCGCTCTTCATCCACGTCGTCGTGGTGTGCAGGGTGAGCCACGGCGGAAGGTGCCGTCGGCACCGAGGGACGAGGAAGCCGACCTCCTCGGTGGTGCAGTCGTCGAGGCCCCACCACCTGGCCGCCGTTGCCCCGTGGAGTGCTGAGTTCTTCCCCAACCAGGCACTGCCCGCTCTGATCTTCATCTCCCACGTCAGCGGAGTTGCGGCATGGCGCCACTGCCCAGGTGTCACGGGCAGCCAGATGTCCTGTTGCAGGAGTCGGCACCATTGACTGCTGCTCAGCCCGGCCTGGATCACCAAGCCACGCGTGGCCAGCATGTGGTGTTCGGCGACCATTTCGATCAGTTTCGTATCGGCCCTCATGCCCTACTGGGCATGCCGAGCTGTCGACTTCGGCAAACAAATCTTGAGCGCGTCATGGATCCACCGGCAGACCTCCGGTTGATCGATGACACGAACAGGGTGGAGAGCCGGCGGGTTCCGCCCGTCGAACTGGCTCCCGTCCTGCCTCGACCAGGCTTCCCGTCGTCGAGCGATGACGTGAACGGCGGTGCGGGCGCGCCGAAGCGTCGTCCGGGAGCCGAACGGGCTGCTCAGGCCTCGGATTGGTGAGCGTCGACGAAGCGGTCGACGGAGACGACGAAGCGTTCGAGCATGTCGGCGAACACCGGCAGCTCGGAGCGGCGGTACGACTTGAGGATGAACGTGAGCAACTCGGCACGCCGTGCCGCAACCGAATCGAAGACCTGCCGCCCGGCATCGGTGATCTCCACCTGCACCACCCTGCCGTCGTCGCTGCTGGGGCGGCGGGCGGCGAGGCCGGCGTTGACCAGCCGCTGCACCGCGCGGGTGGCGGTGGACGGATCGACGCGCAGTGCCTCGGCCAACTCGCTCATCCTCCACGCCGGTTGCAGCGCCAGCAGGTCGAGCGTGTCCATCTGGCCCTGTTCGATGGACTCCTCGTCGCTGCCGTACAGGTAGTCGCGGAGGCCGGAGGTGGAGGAACCCCGTCGCAGCTCGCGCCACGCGAGGCCGATGCGCACGGCGAGGTCGTAGAGCTCGCGGTGACGAGGATCGGTGGGAATGTCCGACATGGGTGGCGTTAGGGTACCCACGATGGACGAGCCCATCGGTAACCCTGCTGCGCCACGCTCGGTCGCTGAACCCCCGCAGGTGCCCACGCCGCTCGACGCCCTGCAGGTGATGGCATCCAGCGACGTGATGCTCACGGACACCTTGCGGCACGTGGAGATGTACACGATGCGCGGTCTGCTGACCTTGCTGTGGCACGAGCCGCCTGCCGGCGTGGAGGTGCAACCGGGTGCTCTGGTGCTGTGCGGTGGGGCCATGGGCGGCCTGCTCGGGCCCGGCGATGCGCTGTACCACCGGTTGGGAGAGGAGTGGTCGCGGCGAGGGGTGCCGGTGCTGCGCGTCAGCTACCGCAAGCCGAACGACCTCGACCTGTGCTGCGTGGATCTGGCGGCGGCGGTGCAGCTGGCCATCGGCGGCGCCGGTGCCGACAAGGTGGTGCTGATGGGGCACAGCTTCGGTGGCGCGATCGCAGTCCGGGTGGGTGTGGGGCTCAACGAGATGGTGGCTGGTGTGGCGACGTTCGCCACCCAATCAGCGGGGTGCGAGGTGGCCGGCGGGTTGCGCGAGACGCCGCTGCTGCTGTTCCACGGCGAGCGCGACGAGATCCTGCCCATCGAGGCCAGCGAGATGGTGTGCATGATCGCCGGCACCGGCGAGGTGGTTCGCCTGCCGGGCGACGGCCACCTGCTGGCGAAAAGCGACGCGATCATCTGGGATCGCCTGGAGGAGTGGCTGCCGACGTTGGTGCTGCGGCAGTAGCGCCTCAGGTCTTGGGCAGGCTCTGCTTCGCCTTGTCGACCAAGTGCGGTGGCAGCACGTCGTAGTGGTCGTGCTGCACGGTGAAGTGGCCGCGGCCGCCGGTGATCGACCGCAGGTCGATCGCGTAGTGCTGCAGCTCGCTGGCCGGCACCAACGCCTCGATCACGTGGTCGCCGTGCTCGACGGCGATGGTGCCCTGCACACGGCCGCGGCGGGCGGTGATGTCGCCCATCACGTCGCCCTGATAGGCGCCGGGCACGCTCACCCGCAGCAAGGAGATCGGCTCGAGCACGACCACGCCGGCGGCGGCCATCGCATCGCGGAAGCCGAGCGCGGCGGCCGTCTTGAAGGCCATGTCGCTGGAGTCGACCGAGTGGTACTTGCCGTCGTGGCACTCGACGGAGACATCGACCACCGGGAACCCGTGCACGCCGCCGCGCACCATGGCTTCCTCGACCCCGGCCTGGACGGACCCCATGTAGTTGCGTGGGATCGCGCCGCCGACCACGGCATCGGTGAACGTGAAGCCGCCGCCTCGCGGCAGTGGGCTGACCCGGAGGTTCACCACGGCGAACTGACCGTGCCCGCCGCTCTGCTTCTTCAGCTTTCCTTCGGCGGCAGCCTGCCCGTTGATGGTCTCGCGGTACGCCACACGCACATCGGCGGTGTCGACGTTGACGCCGAACTTGCGGGCCATGCGTTCCAGCGCAACGGTGACGTGGGTTTCGCCGAGGCCGCGCAAGACGGTCTGGCCGGTTTCCTCCACACGCTGCACCCACAGCGACGGATCCTCCGCCTGCAGGCGGCCGAGTGCGTTGCCCATCTTGTCGTCGTCGGCCTGCGTGTGCGGCACGATGGCCACGCCGTACTGCGGCGCCGGCCGTGCCGGGCCGACGACCTTGACCGGCGAGCCCTTCGGTGCCAGCGTGTCGCCGGTGTGGGTGTTGGCCAGCTTGGCGACGGCGGCGATGTCGCCGGCACCCACTTCGGTGATCGGCAGCTGTTCCTTGCCGCGCAATGTCAGCAGAGCATGCAGCCGCTCCTCGCTGCCGTTCGAGCTGTTCAGCAGCCGGTCGTCGGTGCGCAGGCCGCCGGAGAGCACCTTGAACAGGGAGAGCTGACCGATGTAGGGGTCGGCGATCGTCTTGAACACGTACGCGAGCGGCTTGCCGGCTGCATCGGCGGACACCGGCACGACGTCGTCGCCGGCCGCGACCGGCATCGGCCGATCGGCGGGAGACGGGCCGAGCTCGCAGATGAAATCGGCGAGCCGGTCGATGCCGACGCCGGTGGTCGCGGACCCGAGCAGCACCGGGAACTCGGTGCAGTCGAGCACCTCGTGGGCCAGCGTGCGTTCGAGCTCGGCGATGGACGGCGTGTCACCGGACAGGTATCGCTCGAGCTGGACGTCGTCGCCCGACACGATCTCCTCCAGCAGCGCGTCGTGCAACGCATGCTCCTCGTCGGCCACGTCGGCGGGAAGTGGCTCGGTGTGGTGCTGGCCGCTCGGCTCGTAGTCGAGCGCGGTCTCGGAGAGGACGTCGGCGACGCCGTGCAGCGTCGCGGCCTCACCCAAGGGCAGCTCCAGCGGGGTGATGCCGGCGCCGAACGCCACCCGCAACTGGTCGAGCACCGAGTGGAAGTCGGCCCGATCCTTGTCTTCCTTGTTCACGAAAACGATCCGCGGCAGGCCCAACGCGGCGGCTTTGCGCCACAGCCGCTCCGTCTGCACCTCCACGCCTTCGACAGCACTGATCACGAAGAGGGCGAGATCGGCGACCGACAGGGCGGCGTCGACCTCGCCCTCGAAATCCAGGTAGCCGGGGGTGTCGAGCAGGTTGACCTTGTAGTCGTTGCCGTCGTCGGCCTTCCACTCGAACGGGGCGAGCGCCAGCGAGAGCGACATGTGGCGCTTGGTGCTCTCCGGTTCCGTGTCGAGCAAGCTGGTGCCGTCGTCGACCTTTCCGGCTCTCGGCAGCGCACCGGCACGCACCAGCAACGCCTCCGCCAAGGTGGTCTTGCCGGCACCGCCGTGGCCCACCAGGGCCACGTTGCGGATGCGATCGGTCGGGTAGCTCTTCACGACGGCCCCTCCCCTTACGGGATCATGGCAACACTCGGGTTGTTGCTACGGGCGACGGTACCCGCGGCCCGGGCCGGGAGTGCAGGGACCTTGGACCCTGCTGGGCCGGGCAACGGCCCGGACAGGGCCATGGCGGCCGCTGGGACGAACCAACTGGAGCCCAAGAGGAGAATCGAACTCCTGACCTACGCATTACGAGTGCGTTGCTCTACCGACTGAGCTACCTGGGCGCGGGGAGCAATGCTAGCGGTCGGCGTCTGGCGTGCCCACCCGGAAACCGACGACCGGCCAGCGTCAGACCGAGGGCAGGTCGAGGAGCAGCGCTTGCAGCAGCAGCGTCTCGTTGGGGTTGCGTTCGAGGGCGTCGAGTGCCAGGTGGATTCGCTGCACGGCGTGGACGGCGGCTTCGGGACGGGCCATGCGGTGTTGCACGAGCGCATCGCGGTAGGCGCCGGCCATCACGCCGAGGCCGCTGCGCAACTCGTCGACCCGGTGGCGGCGCAGCTCGCGCTTGTGGCGTTCCTCCAGCTGCTTGCGGCCGCTGCCACGCTCGCCGACGGCGGCGACCCTGGCCTCCAACGCCTCGGCCTCGTGGGCCTGGCGGGCGGCCAGTGGCGCCGCCGCCGCTTCGATGAGCGTGTTGAGCTCGGAGCACAGGGCGACGACGTTGCTGCCGGTGCCGTCGAGCCGCCGGGGGATGGTTGCGAACGCCTCCCGGCGGGCCATCAGGCCGGGGTCGGTGGCCAGCACGCGAGCGCGGGTGAGGTTGCCGCCGGCGGCCGATGCCGCCTGCGCGGCCGCGTCGGCGGTGGTGCCCTCGGCGATGAGCACGTCGCGGATCGTCGCCTCGGCGATGGTGGAGAACTCGATGCGGACGCAACGCGACGCGACCGTGACCAGCTCGGGCGGTACCTGATCGGCGAGGACGATGAAGACCGCGCTGGCCGGAGGCTCCTCGATCGTCTTCAGCAGTCGAGCTGCGCCGTCGGCCTCCAGCAGGTGGAACTCGTGCAGCAGCATCACCTTGCGGCTGCCCTCGATGGGCGCCAGCGATGCGTTGCGGATGATGTCGGAGACCTGCTCCTTGGAGATCCGTGGCCCGGTGCGCTCGACCTCGCGCACGTCGGGGTGCTCGCCGGCCAGGGCCAGCCGTGCGTCGCGGGCGTCGGGGTCGTCGTGGCCGGTGAGCAGGAGCGCGGCGAACGCCCGGGCGGCCTCGTGCTTCGTGCTGCCGGCAGGGCCGACGAACAGATATGCGTGCACGGGGGCGGCTGCGGCGCGAGTGAGCTGATCGATGGCCCGCGGCTGGCCGACGACGCCGTCCCACACGGACTTCGCGTACTCGGCGAACATCAGATGCCCAGCCGTTCCTTCACGGCCCGGCGGATGGCGCGGGCGACCGCGTCGAGTGGCTGCGAACCGTCGACGACGACCCATCGCTCGGGTTCGTCGACGGCGAGCTGCTGAAAGCCGTCGCGCACTCTGCGATGGAAGCCGTCGCCCTCCCGCTCGAAGCGATCGAGCTGACGGCCGCGCATCCGGCGCTCGAGCACCTCGGGCGCGGCATCGAGCAGGAGCACGAGATCGGGCCAGTGGCTGCCGACGGCCCATTCGTTCAGGCGGCGCACTTCGGCCAGTGGCAGCTCGCGCCCGTATCCCTGGTAGGCGAGCGTGGAGTAGACGCTGCGATCGCTGACCACGTGGCGGCCGGCGGTGAGTGCCGGGGCGACGATCTCGTCGATGTGCTGGGCGCGGTCGGCGGCGGTGAGCAGTGCCTCGGCACGGTGGGAGAGGTTGGTGACCGTGGTGTCGTGCAGGATCGTGCGGATGCGCTGCCCGATGGCGGTGCCACCGGTCTCGCGCGTGAGCACGGCATCGAGGGCGTCGGCCAGGCGGGTCGCGTGGGTGCTCTTCCCACACCCTTCGGCGCCTTCGAGCGTGATGTACCGGCCGGTCGACATATCCGGGGCACCATACCCATCGGGATGGGTTAGTCTGTGTTTGAGATTGAAATCCCGAAATGTGAGACCTCCCATGTGGATCATCGTCACCCTCGTCGCCGCCGGTTTCCAGACGTCGCGCACTGCGCTGCAGCACCGGTTGCGGTCGCTGCTGTCGGTCAGCGGTGCCGGCTTCGTGCGCTACATCTACGGCGCGCCCTTGTCGGCACTGGCGGTGCTGGTGGCGCTGGGTGCCGGTGTCGGGTTGCCATCCATCGCCGGACGGTTCTGGCCGACGATCTTCATCGGCGGACTCGGCCAGATCCTCGGCACGATCTGCCTGATCAGGGCGTTCGATGCTCGTGACTTCGCCGTCGGCACGGTTTTCGCCAAGACGGAGGTGGTGCAGGTGGCCCTCCTGTCGTGGGTGCTGCTGGGCGAGTCGTTGCGGTGGGGTGGCTGGGTGGGTGCCGCGGTGTGCATGGCCGGAGTGGCGCTGCTGGCCACCAAGGGCAAGCGACTGTCGTGGGCGGCCATCCGCCAACCGGCGGCGCTGTACGGGTTGGCCGCCGGCGGTCTGTTCGGTCTCGCGTCCATCGGCATCCGAGGTGCGACGAAGGCGCTCGAAGGCGGACCGATCGTGATGCGGGCGATCGTCACCTTGGCGGTGATGAACACGATGCAGACGGTGGTGCACGGCGGCTATCTGTTGCTGCGCGAGCCCGATCAGATCCGCCTGGCGATCGTGCACTGGCGGTCGAGTGCGGTGGTGGGCGTGCTGAGCGTGTGCGGGTCGGCCGGTTGGGCGCTGGCGCTGGCGCTGGAGAACGCGGCGAAAGTGCGCACGCTTGGCCAGGTGGAGCTGCTGTTCACCTTCGCGGTGTCGCGATGGTGGCTGAAGGACCGGCACACACGGGGTGAGTTGGCCGCCAGCGCACTGGTGGCTGCCGGCCTGGTCGCCGTCGTCGTCGCCGGCTGACCGCTGCCTCAGAGGGAGACGTCGGGCCACTCCGAGACCGCAACCGGCCCGTCGGCCGGAGGCGCCGCCTTCGTGGCGGCCACGGTCTTCTTGGCAGCGGTCTTCTTCGCAGCAGGGGCCTTCTTCGCCGCCGGCTTCTTCGCCGCGGCCCTCTTGGCCGGCGCCGCCTTCTTGGCGGCGGCCTTCTTCGTGGCCGTGGCCCGCTTGGCGGGGGCGCCGCCCTTCTCGATGATCGCCTCGCGGCGCACGGCCAGCAGCTCGTACGCGCGCTCGGGTTCCATCGCGTCGAGACGATCGCCCTTGGAGAGCGAGGCGTTGGTCTCGCCGTCGGTCACGTAGACGCCGAACTTGCCGTCCTTGGCAACCACCGCCTTGCCGCTGATCGGGTCGGTGCCGAACTCGCGCAGTGGCCCCTTGGCGGCCATGTTGGCGCCACCGCGGCGGAAGACCTTCGGCTGGCTGAAGATGGTGACGGCCTCGTCGAGCGAGATCGTCAGCAACTGCTCCTCGCCGGCGATGTTGCGGAAGTCCTTGCCCTTCTGCACGTACGGGCCGTAACGGCCGTTGTTGGCGACGATCTCCTGGCCATCGCTCGGGTCGACCCCGACGGAGCGAGGTAGCTGCAGCAGCTCCTTCGCCTCGCCGAGGGTGATCCGCTCGAAGACCATCGTCTTGAACAGACTGGCCATCTTCGGCTTCTCGAGGCCGGGGGGCAGGTTGTCGGGTGCACCCCACTGCACGTACGGCCCGTAGCGGCCGTTCTTGGCGAACACCGGGTAGCCGTCGAGCTCGCCGATCGGCTCGTCGCTCTTCGGAGCCGACAGCAGCTTCAGCGCCACCTCCACGGTCAGTTCGTCGGGGGTGAGATCGTCCGGCACGCTGGCGGTGTCGTCGCCGCGCTTGACGTAGGGCCCGTACTTGCCGGGCTTGACCACGATCTCGTTGCCGTCGGGGTCGAGGCCGATGGGAAAGGTGTTGATCTCCGCGGCATCGATGTGGTCGAGGTTCTCCGCGACCAGGCGCTTGAGGCCGGGCATCGCGTCGGCGGCCGCAACTTCCTCGTCGGAGCCGAAGTAGAAGTGCCGCAGCCAGTCCTGCTTCTTCAGCTCGTTGCGGGCGATCGCGTCGAGGTCTTCGTCGATGCGCGCGGTGAACTTGTAGTCGACGAGGTCCTCGAAGTGCTGCTCCATCAGACCGACGACGGCGAAGGCGGTCCACGTGGGCACGAGGGCCTGCCCCTTCTTCCACACGTAGCCGCGATCCTGCACGGTCTGGATGATGGAGGCCCAGGTGGACGGGCGGCCGATCTCCAGCTCGTCGAGGCGCTTGACCAGCGAGGCCTCCGTGTAGCGGGCCGGCGGCACGGTGGCGTGGCCGTTCGGCGTCAGTGCGCTGACGGGCACCTTCTGGCCGACGGTGAGCGGCGGCAGCAGGGCTTCCTTCTCCTCGTCGCCGTCGCTGTCGTCGGTGCTCTCGACGTAGACCTGGCGGTAGCCGGGAAAGGTGATGGTGGTGCCGCTGGCGGCGAACTCGCAGTCGGCGTTGCCGTCGGCGACGGCGACGGCACCCAATCGCAGTGACACCGTCGTGCCGGCCGCGTCGGCCATCTGGGTGGCGAGGGTTCGCTGCCAGATCATCCGGTACAGCGACAGCTCCTGGCCGTTCAGCTCGGCGCCCAGGGTCTCGGGCGCACGGAGGGGGGTGGTGGGGCGGATGGCTTCGTGGGCCTCCTGCGCGTTCTTGCTCTTGCTGGAGAACTGCCGCGGAGCGGGCGACAGGAACTTCTGGCCGTAGCCGCGCTGCACCTCTGCACGCACGGCGGCGATGGCCTCGGCGGAGAGGGCGACGCTGTCGGTACGCATGTAGGTGATGTAGCCGCGCTCGTACAGGCCCTGGGCGATGCGCATCACCTGTGCCGCGCCGAGGCGCAGCTTGCGGCCACCCTCCTGCTGCAGGGTGCTGGTCATGAAGGGAGCCTTCGCGCTGCTGCGGTACGGCTTCTCCTCCACCGAGCGGACGGTGAACGTAGCCGACTCGAGCGCCGCGGCCAGCGAGCGTGCACGACCCTCTGGGACGACGACGACGTTCTTCTTCGGCTGACCGTCGGAGGTGAAGTCCTTGCCGGTGGCGACCTTCGTGCCGTCGAGCGCGACGAGCGTGGCGGTGAAGGCGGGCGCCGTGCCGGTGAGCAGGTCGATGTCCCAGTAGCCGGCGGTGACGAAGGCGATGCGTTCGCGCTCACGCTCGACGATGAGGCGCACCGACGGGCTCTGCACCCGTCCGGCCGACAGGCCGCGATTCACCCGCCGCCAGAGCACCGGCGACACCTCGTAACCGTAGAGGCGGTCGAGCAGGCGGCGGGTCTCGGCGGCGTCGACCAAGCCGTAGTCGAGGCCGCGCGGGTTGGCGACGGCGTGGTCGATGGCGCTCTTGGTGATCTCGTGGAAGACCATGCGCTTCACGGGGATCTTCGGCTTGAGGTACTCGAGGAGGTGCCAGCTGATGGCTTCGCCCTCGCGGTCTTCGTCGGTCGCGAGATAGAGCTCGCTGGCGTCCTTCATGGCGGCGCGCAGGTCCTTGACGACATCCTTGCCCCGCACCGTCAGCTCGTACGTCGGCTTGAAGCCGTTGTCGACGTCGATCGACAGGCCCTTGCTCGGAAGGTCGGCCACGTGGCCCACCGAGGCGCGCACGTCGAACCCGGCGCCAAGGAACTTGGCGAGGGTTTTCGCCTTGGCTGGCGATTCGACGATGACGAGTGGCTTGGGCATTGGTGCGCATCCCTACGTGACGCGACCCCTCCATGTCAAGGCGCGAGTGGAAGGACCGCGCCCTGGGACGCTGCGGTTCAGCCGGCGGAGGTGCGCTGCGCCATGCGTCGGACGAACAGCCCGACGCCCACCAGCAGCGTCCCCAACACCAGCGGAGCGTTGCTGCGGCCGGTCGCCGGCAGCGTCGGTTCCGCCAATGGAGGCGCAGCCGCCGGTGTGGTCGTCGGCGGTGCCGTGGTGGCCGCGACCGGCGCAGTGGTGGTGGTCGGCGGTGTCGTGGTCGTGGTGGTGGTCGGAGG
>JBAVTH010000251.1:0-1543 GCA_049696035.1 Ilumatobacteraceae bacterium | reverse complement strand
CTCCCGATGCCGCCGGCCAGGAGAAGGTCGCGAAGGCCCTGGCCGCCCACGGTGTCACCGTTGTCGAGATCCAGCAGCTCAGCAACGGCAGCTGGACGCATGTCGTCGGCTCCCGCTACAACCGTCGCATCACTGGCACGACCCCGATGCAGTTCTCCGGCCCCGTCTCTCCCAGCCATCCGATGCTCGCAAGCACGATCTCGCCGACCCCGCGCGGCACCTTGAACAACTGCGCCAACGGCTTCACCCCGTGGGGCACCTACCTCACCTGCGAGGAGAACTGGAACGGCTACTTCGGCACCGACGCCGCCTTCACCGCCACCCCGCTGGAAGCCCGCTACGGAGTGGCCAGGGCCGGGTTCGGCTACAACTGGCACAAGGCCGAGCCGCGCTTCGACCTCGCCGTCAACCGCAACGAGGTGAACCACTTCGGTTGGGTCGTCGAGATCGACCCGAGCGACCCGTCCTCGACCCCGACCAAGCGCACCGCGCTGGGCCGCATCAAACACGAAGGCGCCACCTGTGTGGAGTCCCGCGGTCGCGTGGTCGTCTACACCGGTGACGACGAGAACGGCGACTACCTCTACAAGTTCGTCGGCGATCGCAAGTGGCGCGAGCACCGCGCCCGCCGCCGCAGCCCGCTGGACCACGGCACGCTCTACGTCGCCAAGTTCGACGGCGTCGGGAACGGCACCTGGTTGCCGATCGTGCACGGCAGCGGCCCGCTGACCGTCGCCAACGGCTGGCTGGACCAGGCCGACGTGCTCATCCGCACCCGCCAGGCCGCCGACGCGCTCGGCGCGACCCGCTGCCACCGCCCCGAGTGGGTGGCCGTGAACGAGAACACTCGCGACGTGTACGTGACGTTCACCAACGGCTCGGGCAACAGCGCGCCGGTCAACTCGAATCGCGACCCGAACCCGTACGGCCACATCGTGCGACTGCACGAGGCCGGCGCGGACAACACCGCGATGACGTTCACCTGGGACATCTTCGTGACCGCCGGCGATCCGGCGTACGACGCCACGGTTCCAGCGACGCAGCCGGCCTTCGGCTCGCCCGACGGAATCTGGGTCGACGATGACGGCCGGGTGTGGATCGAGACCGACATCTCGAACAGCAGCCAGAACCTGGCCAGCCGCGGCTACAACAACATCGGCAACAACCAGATGCTGGTCGGCGACCCGAACACCGGGGAGATCCGCCGCTTCCTCACCGGCCCGCGCGGCTGCGAGCTCACCGGCATCACGATAACGCCGGACCAGAAGACGATGTTCGTCAACATCCAGCACCCGGGCGAGTCGACCACGTACTGGAACAGCCTCAACGGTGGCGCCCCGACCACGAGCAACCCCAGCTCGGTGAGCAACTGGCCCTACGGCGCCGGCCACCGCCCGCGCCCGGCGACCGTGGTCATCCGCAAGGCCGATGGCGGCAAGATCGGCAGCTGATCACGCCGCACTCTCGACCGCTGTGTCCGCCCAGCAGGTCAGCATCACGCCCCCGGCCGCGCACGCCGGGGGCGTGGCGCGTGTACGACAGC
>JBAVTH010000250.1:0-2156 GCA_049696035.1 Ilumatobacteraceae bacterium | reverse complement strand
AGCATCGATGCAGCGGGGGCCGACACCCGGCCGCTCGGCGCTGCCCGGCTCGCGCCTCTGGAGAGCGGGCGACTCTGGAGAGCGGGCTGTCGAGCGCGGCAGTCAGGTCGTGCGGCCGGCGACCAGCGCGGCGACGGCGTGGATGTGGTCGGGGGTCATGCCACAGCAACCCCCCACCATGGTGGCGCCAGCGGTCAGCCAGGCACCGACGAACTCGCAGTAGCTGGGCGGGTCGAGGTCGTCGCGGAATGCGGAGATCTGCTCGTTCGCTCCGCCACTGGCCGTGTGCGTGGGGGCGAACCGATTCGCATAGCCACCCACCTGCGCACGCCCGCCGGCCACCTGCACCGCCGTCTCGATGGCGACGGTGATCGCCTCCACCTGGCAGCAGTTGAACAGCACGGCCACGGCACCCAGGTCGATCGCCGCGGCCACGGCATCGGCCACCGGTTCGCCCGAGCGCAGCACTCCGGCACGCGAGTCGTCGAGCGTGTACGACACCCAGAGTGGTTGGGTTGCGCGTGCGCGATCGAGCGCGGCGCGCACTGCGGCCGCCTCGGCGATGGAGCCGAGCGTCTCGCCCAACCAGACATCGACCTGATCGTGCAGGCCCTCCACCAGCGGATCGATGATCGCCGGCGCGCGATCGGCGTCGAACAGGTCGGGGCGATACGAGCCGAACAACGGGGGCAGGGAACCGGCCACGATGACACCGGCCGTCTCACCCACGGCTTGCCGGGCCAGGCCACCCGACAACGCCGCCAGCTCGCGCCCTTCAGCGGCGAAGCGATCGTCGCCGATGTGGAACGGCACGATCGCATAGCTGTTGGTGGTGATCACCTGCGCGCCCGCCTCGATGAAGTTGCGGTGTGCCTGGACGACCCATTCGGGCCCCTCCCACAGCGCCAACGCCGACCACTCGGGCTGTCGGAAGGGTGCACCGATCCGCAGCAGCTCACGACCCATCCCACCGTCCAACACCATGATCCGACTGCTCATCGGGCCAGCCTGTCACAGCCGGCGTCGTCTTGAGACGGCGTTGACAGTGCCCTGACACGCCCCGGTCGATCCTTGACAGAGTCTTTGACGTCCGTTGGATATCGGCAGGACGCCCCTTGGGAAGGCTTCCTGTTGACTGCACTCCACAGGGCGGGAGAGCCCCGACTAGGAGAGTGCAATGAAGCGTTCGATGATCACAGGACTGGCCCTGGCCGGTGTCGCCGGCTCCGCCGGCGCCGCCTTCGCCGGCGTTGCCGCCAGCGGTAACGACATTCCCGCCCCACAGACCCAACCAGCTCCCACCAACCCCGCCAACGCCGAAGTGCACAACCGCACGATCAGCTACCAGGTCGGCGCTGCCGGCACCGTGGCCGTCACCGTCGCCGGCGGGTCGCTCTCGGCCATCGCCACTCCCGGTGCCGGCTGGACCGTGGTCGCCACCAGCGCCCCCGCGACGCATGTCGAGGTGCAGTTCACCGACACGCTTCAGTTGGTGACGTTTGCTGCCGATCTGGTGGGAGACGACGTCGTCGTCTCCGTCTCCAACGCAGCCGCCCCCGGCGCGCCCGCCACGACGGCGGTTGCGGCACCGATCAACGTCACGGTCATCACCAACCCCCCACGCAACTCCCCTCCCGGTACCGCGGCGCCACTGCCCGCAACGCCGGCACCGGCCGCTCCACCAACCGCTACCGAACCCGAACCCACCGAACCCACGCACACCACTCAGCCCGCACCCGTCACGACCCAACCGGCACCATCGGCGACCACCGCACCCTCCAGTGGTGGCGGCGACGATGACGATGACGGCGAAGATCACGGCGGAGACGACGACCACGAGGACCACGAAGATGACTGACCAGGACCAAGCAGCCCGAATCGCCGCCATGCGCGCGAAGCGGGGCCAGGCGCCCGTGGCCATTCCCACCACCCGCACCCAGGCCATCCCGGCCGAACACCAGATGTGGGCGCCACCGACTCATCCGCCGGTGGCGGCCGCTGCTGCGGCTTCGGTCGCCGCGTCGGCTCCGGCATCTCCTGCGGCGTCGCAACGGCCCGCGCCGACCAAGCGCACAGCGGCGCCGGCCCGCAAGAAGCACCCACACGTCGCCGCCGGCGCCCGCATCCTGATGACCGGCGCCACCGCCTCGGCAGTC
>JBAVTH010000249.1:0-7757 GCA_049696035.1 Ilumatobacteraceae bacterium | reverse complement strand
GCTCATCGACGACCTGACGGCCGCGCTGACCCGTGCGATCGAGGAGCTCACCCGGCCGATCGACGCCATCAAGCACCAGGCCAAGACCGTCACCGTCGGCATCAGCCGCAACGACGAAGGGGTGCTCGATCGGGCGTTGGTGCAGGCCTTGCTCGCGGCCGGCGCCGGCCGCGATCGGCTCTCGTACCGCACCCTGAAGGTGCTCGCCGACCTCGATCCTGCTGTCGAAGCGGTCGTCGGCTTCACCCGGTACGCGATCGAAGGCGACCCGGCAGCTGCCGGCGGAGCAACCATCACCATCGTCGATCGCGGCGGGCTTTCGCGTGATGTCCCCAGTCGCGTCGAGCGCAACTCCCAGTTGTTGGGCACCAAGCGCCGAGTGGCCAGCGAGAAGGAAGTCCTGGTGGCCCGCGGGCGCAGTGATGGCCGCACGGTGCTGTTCGTGCCGGAGGTGAAGGGTGGCACGTGCACGGGCATCACGCTGTTGCACGTCCGTTTCCACGACCACCTGCCGGCATCGGTGATGCGAGGCGTGCTCCAGGGCTACGACCGCCGCTACGACCGCCTCGTCGACTGGGTGACGGAGACGGAGAGCACCTTCCGCGTCGACCTGTTGGCCGATCTGTCCGTCGCCGACCTGCTGATCCTGCCGATCTCCGACGCTGCCGATCACTGGCGCAGCCCCCGATGATCCGCGGCATCGGGATCGACGCGGTCGACATCGACCGCTTCCGCCGGTCGCTGTCGCGCACGCCGGCGATGCGTGAGCGGCTGTTCACCGCGGAGGAGTTGGCGTATGTTGCGCCACAGGTCGACCCCGTCCGGTCGCTGGCCGCGCGCTTCGCCGCTCGCGAAGCGGTGATGAAGGCAATGGGCCTCGGGCTGGGTGCATTCGGGTTCCACGACGTGTCGGTGGCGCGGGCCGACACCGGTGCGCCGTCGCTGCGGGTCGTCGGCCGCGCCGCAGAGCTCGCCGCCGACCGGGGCATCATGCACTGGCACCTGAGCCTCACCCATACGGATCTGGTCGCCATCGCCTCGGTCATCGCCGAGTAGGTCAGAGCGCAGCAAGCCTCGGACGAGTGGGGCGCGTAGGCTCGGGATCGTGATCCCGATCGTGACGCCGGAGGAGATGCGGGTGGTCGACGCGACGGCGCCCGACCCCACTGACGTGCTCATCGGGCGGGCCGGCGACGCAGTGGCCCGGGCTGCGATCCGGATGATGGGCGGCACCTACGGCCGCACGGTGCACGTGATCGCCGGGCAGGGCAACAACGGCGCCGATGGCCGGGTCGCCGCTGCTCATCTGGCCCGGCGCGGGGTACGGGTGCAGGTGCACGACGCCGCCACCTGCCCTGCCGTGCTGCCGGCGGCCGACCTGGTGATCGATGCCGCTTTCGGCACCGGGTTGCACGGCACCTGGAACCCGCCCGAGGTCGCCGGCGCCCCGGTGCTGGCGGTCGACATCCCCAGTGGTGTGAACGCACTGACCGGCGAAGCGTTCGGCGACGTGTTGGCGGCGGCGCTCACCGTCACGTTCGCGGCGCTGAAGCCGGGGCTGCTGCTGCCGCCGGGTAACGGTCTCGCAGGAACGCTCGAGCTGGTCGACATCGGCCTCGGCGCCGGCGTGGCCGCGCATGCCCGCGCCCATCTGGTGGAAGCAGCCGACGTCGCCGGCTGGGTGACGGCACGCGACACGACTGCTCACAAGTGGCGGGCCGCGGTGCGCATCGTTGCCGGCAGCACCGGCATGACCGGAGCGGCCCGCCTCGCGGCTCATGCTGCCATGCGCGCGGGGGCCGGGATGGTGCATCTCTCGGCTCCCGGCACGCTGGTCGCCCAGGCGCCACCGGAGGTGGTGCAGCGCCCGTTGCCGCCTGCAGCGTGGGCGCAGCAGGTGCTCGACTCGATCGACCGTTTCCACTCGCTCGTGGTCGGGCCCGGTCTCGGTCGCGACGACGAGACCACGGCCCAGACCCGGATGCTCGCGGTGGATGCACCGGTGCCCACCGTGATCGACGGCGACGGCTTGTTCGCAATGGCGTGGAACGCCGAAGGCGCTGCCGCCCTGCTGCGGCGGCGTACGACACCGACGGTGCTGACGCCGCACGATGGGGAGTACTCCCTCCTCGCCGGCTCGCCGCCGGGCGCCGACCGATTGGTGGCGGCTCGCCGTCTGGCGGCCGACACGGGGTGTGTGGTGCTGTTGAAGGGCCCCGCCACCGTCGTGGCCGATCCGCACGGCAAGGTGCTCGTGGTCACCACCGGAGACTCCCGATTGGCAACTGCGGGAACCGGCGATGTGCTCAGTGGAATCATCGGGGCGCTGCTCGCGGCCGGTGCTCCTGCGTTCCATGCGGCTGCCGCCGGAGCTTGGTTGCATGGAAAGGCCGCCGCGTTGGCGCCGGCGCGCGGCATGGTGGCGGGCGACATCGCCGATCATCTGCCGGCGGTGCTGCTGGGTCTCGAACCGGGCGGTGCGCGATGAGCCGTTGGGCGTGGGTGGAGGTGTCGGCGGCGGCGATCGAGTCCAACACCCGCACGCTGGCGACGTTGGTGTCGCCGGCGCAGGTGTGGGCGGTGGTCAAGGCCGACGGGTACGGCCACGGAGCGGTGCTGGCGGCGAGGGCCGCTGTGGCCGGCGGTGCGCGGGGCCTGTGCGTCGCACTCGTGCAGGAAGGCGTGGCGTTGCGGAAGGCGGGGATCGAGGGCCCGATCCTCGTGCTCAGCGAGCAGCCGGCAGCGGCGTTGCCGGATGCCGTGCAGCACGCGCTGACCCTCACGGTGTACAGCGAGGCGCAGGTCGTCGCGCTGGCGGCGAGTGGCGCCGTCGATCACCCGGTGCACCTCAAGGTCGACACCGGCATGCGCCGGGTGGGGGCTGCCGAGCGTGATGCCAGGGCGCTGGCCGATGCGATCGCCGCCTCGCCGGCGGTCCGTCTCGAAGGGGTGTTCACTCATCTCGCCGTCGCCGATGAACCCGAGAACCCGTTCACCGAGCACCAGCTCGACCGTTTCGACGAAGTGCTGGCCACGCTGGCGGCCGCCGGGCATCGTCCACCTCTGGTGCATGCCGCCAACTCCGCCGGAGCGCTCGCCCATCCGCGAGCCAGGTACGGCATGGTGCGCACCGGCATCGCGGTGTACGGCATCTCGCCCGGGCCGGGCGTGGATCACCTGTGTGGAGGTCTCGTGCCGGCGTTGTCGCTGCACGCGCGAGTCGCACATGTGAAGCGCGTGCAGGCAGGCGATGCGGTCTCGTACGGGTTGCGGCACACCTTCGAGCGCGACACCACGGTTGCCACGTTGCCGCTGGGCTACGCCGACGGAGTGCCGCGCCGGCTGCATGCGGTGGGCGGATCCGTGTTGATCGGAGGGCACCACCGGCCGATCGTGGGAGTGGTGACCATGGACCAGCTGATGGTGGACTGTGGCGACGATGTGGTCGCGCCCGGTGACGAAGCGGTGCTGATCGGCGCCCAGGGGGCGCAGTCGATCACCGCGGCGGAGTGGGCCGACGCGCTCGACACGATTGCCTACGAGATCGTCTGCGGCATCTCCGGGCGCGTCGAGCGTCGCTGTATCTGAGCGGTCACGACCCCACACCGGCGCCGGCCTCTAGAATGAGAGGTTCATGTTGCACCTTCGAGCGTCGTCGCTCGCCGACACCCATGCCATCGCGGCCGTGCTTGCCGGTTTGTCGCGCTCGGGTGACCTCATCGTGCTCGCCGGCGAGATGGGCGCGGGGAAGACGGCCTTCGCAAAGGGCTTCGGCGCGGCACTCGGCGTCACCGAGCCGATCACGTCGCCGACGTTCACGCTGGTGCACAGCTACGACGCCGGCAAGCTCACGCTGCACCACGCCGACATCTACCGGCTCAGCACGCACAACGAGGTGGCCGATCTCGCGCTGTCGGAGTTGCTGGAGTACGACGGCATCGTGCTGGTCGAGTGGGGCGACGTGGTCGCGCGCTCGTTGGGCGACCACCTGCTGGTGCAGCTCGATGCGATCGACGACGACGACGAGGCACGGCTGGTCACCATCGGTGGGGTCGGACGTGCATGGGCTGCCCGGTGGGAGCGCCTGGAAGCGGCGTTGGGGCAGTTCGCATGCTGATCCTCGGTATCGAGACGGCCACCCAACAGGTCAGCGTCGCCATCGGCGGGCACGAGGGCGTGCTGGGCATGTTCGAGGTGTCGCGTGGCCGCCGGCATGCCGAAACGCTGACGCCGGCCATCGAGTTCCTGTGCCGCCAGGCCGACATCGAGATCGCCGAGTTCAGTGCCATCGCGGTCGATGTGGGGCCAGGGCTGTTCACCGGCATGCGTGTGGGGCTCGCCGCCGGCAAGGCCATCGCGCAAGCGCTGCGGGTGCCGATGATCGGCATCAGCTCGCTCGACTTGTTGGCGTTCCCACTGCGCTACACCGACCGCACGATCGCGGCAGTGATCGACGCCCGCAAGGGCGAGCTGTTCTATGCCTTCTACCGCCCCGTGCCGGGTGGCATCCAACGCGTCACCGACCCGCGGGTCAGTTCGGTCGACGACCTGGTTGCCGATCTGATGGCTCGTGGGCAGAACATGCTGTGCGTCGGCGACGGTGCCCTGCGCTATCGCGACGAGATCGAGGCCGGCTTCCACTGCGAGTTCGCAGAACAGTTCCTCTCCCACCCATCTGCTGCGCCGCTGGTGCAGTTGGCCCATGCGCGGGCGCTGCGCGAGGAATGGGTGAACCCGTGGGAGATCCAGCCGATGTACCTGCGGGCACCGGATGCGCAGATCAACTGGGCAACTCGCGAGGGCTCGAAGTGAGCGTGCTGGCTCGGTTGCTCGGCCGCGCCGCAGGCGATGGGTTGGCCGTCGAGCCGCTGCGCCGACGGCACATGGCCGACATCATGCCGATCGAGCGCGCGTCGTATCCGCGCCCGTGGACGATCGGTGTGTTCCACAGTGAGATCGAGATGATGCGCCGAGGCGAGCGGCAGTACCTCGTCGCCCGCGACGGCACCGAGGTGGTCGGCTATGGCGGCCTGATGTTCGTGGTCGACGATGCCCACGTCACCAACATCGCCGTCGCCCCGCAGCGCCAGCGGCAGGGCATCGCCACTCGGCTCATGGTCGAGCTGGCATGGGCGGCGATCGACCGCGGCTGCAGCGCACTCACACTGGAAGTGCGGGTCAGCAACGTGGCCGCGCAGGCGCTGTACCGCGAGTTCGGGTTCATCCCGGCCGGCGTGCGCAAGAACTACTACGAGAACGTGGAGGACGCCATCGTCATGTGGTGCAACGATCTCGCGCTGCCCGAGTACCGCGATCGGTTGCGCGCCCTGTGCCCGCAGGTGTCGCGATGAAGGCGGGTGCCCTGCCTGTCACCGATTCCACGCTCGTGCTCGGCATCGAGACCAGCTGCGACGAGACCGCCGCGGCGCTGGTGATGGGTGGGTACGACGTGGTGTCCAGCGCGGTCAGCACTCAGGTCGACCTTCACGCGCAGTTCGGTGGCGTCGTTCCCGAGATCGCCAGCCGGGCACACCTCGACTTGCTGAACCCGATGATCGCTCGCGCGATCGTGGAGGCGGGCGTGGTGGAGGAGCGCATCGACGCGGTGGCCTGCACCGTCGGTCCGGGCCTGATCGGGGCGCTGCTCGTCGGTGTCTCGGCAGCGAAGGCCTTGGCCCTCACGTGGGACGTACCGTTCATCGGCGTCAACCACATGGAGGCGCACCTCTACGCCGCGTTCCTGGAGGACCCGACGTTGGAGTTCCCAATGGTCGTCATGCTCGTGTCGGGTGGGCACACGATGCTCATCGAGATGCAGGACCACGGCAGCTACCGGCTGCTGGGGCAGACGATCGACGATGCGGCCGGAGAGGCGTTCGACAAGGTGGCTCGCTTCCTCGGTCTCGGCTATCCGGGCGGTCCGGCGATCGACCGCGAGGCGGTGCACGGCGACCCGGAGGCGATCAACTTCCCGCGGGCGATGCTGCACGACGGGCTCGACTTCAGCTTCAGCGGGCTGAAGACGTCGGTGATGAACCATGTGCGCAAGCACCCGGATGTCTCGGCGGCCGACGTCTCGGCATCCTTCCAGGCGGCGGTGGTGGACGTGCTGGTCACCAAAGCGCGCCGTGCCGCCGAACAAGTGGGGGCACGTGGCCTGGTGCTCGGTGGCGGCGTCGCGGCCAATTCGTTGCTGCGCGAGCGGTTCCTGGGAGTGTGCGCCGATGCCGGCATCCGCGGCTTCCTGCCGAGCAGGGCGATGTGCACCGACAACGCGGCGATGATCGCCGCCGCCGGCTGGCATCGCCTGCGCAGCGATGGGCCCACTGCGCTCGACGCGGGCGCCTACCCCAACCTGCGGCTGCCGCTGCTGCCGTGAGAGAGCCCGACGTGAGAGAGCTGTCATGAGTACCCGTATCGATGCGTTCGTGGTTGCCGTCCCCGGTCTCGAGGGGCTGCTGCTCGACGAGGTGCAACGCCTCGGCGTCCGCCCGGCGCGTGCCGTGCGTGGCGGCGTGGAGTGCAACATCACCTGGCCCCAGCTGTGGGCCATCAACCTGCGCTCGCGGGTGGCGACTCGGGTTGTCGTCCGGGTGGCCCGGTTCCGGTCCGACGGCTTCCACTCCCTGCAGGTCGGGTTGCGGGCAATTGACTGGGCGCAGTGGCTGCCCGAGGGCGGCGTCACGGTGGCAGCCACGTGCGACAAGGAGTCGAAGCTGTATCACTCGGGTGCGGTCGAAGAGCGGGTGGCGGAAGTGCTGGGGCGCCCGCTCGGAGCGCAGGCGGTGCAGGTGCGGGTGCTGCGCGACGTGGTGACCGTCAGCCTCGACGCGTCGGGGGCGCCGTTGCACCACCGGGGTTGGCGTGGCCCGGCGGGCAAGGCGCCGATGCGCGAGTCGTTGGCGGCGGCGCTGGTGCTGGCCAGCGAATGGAACATGAAGGCGCCGCTGGTCGACCCGTTCTGCGGCTCGGGCACGATCGCCATCGAGGCCGCGCTGATCGCTCGCCGGATGGCGCCGGGGCGTCACCGATCGTTCGCGTTCGAGCAGTGGCCGTCGTTCGAGCCGGGTGCCTGGGAGCGGCTGCTGCGCGGCGCCGACGGCGACGTGGTGGAGAAGTGCCCGCCGATCATCGCGTCCGATCGTGATGCCGGCGCTGTGGCGGCGTCGGTGGAGAACGCCCAGCGCGCCGGGGTCGGTGGCAACGTCGAGGTGGTGCAGCGCACGGTGAGCGATCTCGTGCTGCCGGCTCGCGCCGGCTGGCTGGTGAGCAACCCGCCGTACGGTCATCGTGTCGGCGGACCGGCTGCGGCCGGACGCGGTGGCGACCGTGACCTGCGCAACCTCTACGATCGGTTCGGCGCAGTCCTGCGCGAGCGGGCCGTGGGCTGGCACGTGGCGCTGCTGGCTGCCCACGACACGCCGGTGGCTCGCATGCACCTGCCGTTGCGCCCGACGCTGGCAACGACCAACGGTGGCATCGACGTTGCCGTGCACACGGGGCTGATCGGCCCGACGTCGGCGGCCAGGCCCGGTGGAGACGGTGTGGTGCTGCCTCCGCAAGACGCCTCCGCCTGACGCCCCCGCCTGACGCCTCCGCCTGACGCCTCCGCCGGACGGCGAGCGCGGGCTCAGCATCGCTCGGCCGGCAGGAGTGCATGGGGTCTCGTCATTTCGATTTCGAATGGCGATGTTGGCTCCCGCCGGCGCCTCCCGGTCTGACGCCGCGTCGTCGCCGCGTCGTCGCCGCTCCAGCTC
>JBAVTH010000248.1:0-2556 GCA_049696035.1 Ilumatobacteraceae bacterium | reverse complement strand
GTGCCGGTGCTGGCGGACACGAAGCGGAAGCGCCAGTAGTAGGTGGTGTTCGGCGCCAGCGAGCCCGGCGCATACGGCGTCCAATCAGCCCACACGGTGTAGCCGTTGGAGCTGCCGGCGGGCACCGAGACCGGACCGTCGGTGAACACCACCGAGCCGCCCGGGCTGGTCATCAGCTCGAAGTAGCCCTGTCCGCCCTGACCGTTCGGGTAGAGGTAGGTCTCCGAGTTGATCGTGGTCGGCCAGCTGACACCGCCGAAGGTGGTGCCGGCCGGGCTGGGCACGATCGCCGGCGTGCTGTCGAACACGTACACGCCCTGGGTGGGGAACAGCGTGGGCGTGGAGTTGCCGTCGAACACGCGAACCGCACCGGTGAGCGTCGAGCCCGAGATGGCGGTGCTGGTCACCACCGGGATCGCGAACGTCAGGAAGTGACCGGTCGGGATGGCCCACAGGTTGGCGTTGACGTTGTCGGTCGAGGGCACCCGGTAGAAGTTGCCGCCGTAGATGCCGGCGCTGCTGGGCAGGCTCTGCGGGCACACGGAGTCGGCGAAGGGAACTCCGTCGTAGGCGCACACCACCTTGTTGGTGGGCGAGATCGCGAACGAGGTGTTGGCCGGCAACTGCACGTTGACGTCGACGCGCTGGCCACTGCACGAGTTGCCGAGGCCGGCGACGACGACGTGCACGTAGTACACCGTGTTCGGCGCCGGTGTGTTGGTGGACGGGTCGGCGTAGAACCCGACGGATGCCGCCACCCCCGGCTCGGTGTAGGGATTGCCCCAGATGATGCTCGCGCAGTTGATGATGCTCGAGTACTGGGGGCTGCCGTCGTACCACGACGAGGCCGCGAAGGTGGGGGTGACGTCGGTGGCCACCGTGGCGGCGACCATGCCCAGCATCAGGCTCACGGCCAGCAGCGCGGAACGAAGGCGCGGCCGACGAGCACCCTGATCGGCCCGGTTGTTGCGGATTCTGTTCCTCAGCGTCGTCATGGTGTAAAGGAACCACGAACGCGGCCCGCGCAACATCGGGAATTCTCCCTATCTACGCGATTCACCTGGTGGAACGGTCGCAGCGGAGCGCTGGGGCCGACGCCGGCGGCATGTGTCCGGATGACCCACGTGACAGGTGTCGTACGCGTCGCGTCGCCGTTCCAGCCGATGCAAGTGGCAGAATCACCGAATGCGCTTTTCCCGCCGAACGCCCCTCCTTCTCGCCGCGCTGGCAGTGATCGCCGCCTGCAGCGACGGTGGCAGCAGCTCCAGCGCCACCACCGAGCCCAACACCATCGAGCTCTCCACGCTTCCCGAGACGGTGGCCACCGATCCGCCGCAGACCACCACCTCCAGCACGCTGGCCGCCACCACCACCACGGCGGCTCCCAAGCCGGTGTACCCGCTCACCGGGTTGCCGGTCGACGACGCCAATCCGTTGTCGGCTCTGCGCACAGCGGTCGTCGTCAAGGTGGGCAACTACGACGCTCACCCGCAGTGGGGCTCCAATGCCGCCGACATCATCTACGAGGAGATCATCAACGCCAACATCTCCCGCTTCGCCTTCGTCTACCAGAGCCAGGCCGTCGATCGCGCCGGGCCCATCCGGTCGGGCCGCCGCCAGGACGTGGATCTGTTCGGGTCGTTCAACGCGCCGATCTTCGCGTGGGCCGGCGGCAACGGCACCGTCACCGCCGAGGTCAACAACAGCGACCTCGTCAACCTCAACGAGAGCCACTGTGCCGGCTCGTGCTTCCGCAGTGGCGACGACAAACCCCGCGAGTTCACGCTCTTCTTCAACGTCAACAAGGTGTGGGACGTCGCCGCCGGTCAAGGCGGCGTGCCGCCGCAGCAGTTCCAGTACCGGGCCGCCGATGCTGCCGTCGCCGGCGAGGCGTCACCTGGTGTCGCCGTGAAGATGGACACGTACAACGTCGACTGGACGTGGAACGGCACCACCGGCCTGTACGAGCGCAGTCAGAACGGCAAGCCCGACAAGGACAAGTCGGGCGAACAGATGACCACGAACAACGTCGTGGTGCTCTCGATGACCTACCTGCCCGGCATCTCGGGCAGCCCCGACGCCCAGAGCACCGGCACCGGCGACGCCTGGGTGTTCAGCGGCGGCAACAAGGTGCACGGCACCTGGACCCGGGCCGACCGACTGCAGGTCTTCACCCTCACCGCCGACGACGGTACGCCCATCCTGCTCACGCCCGGCCGCACGTTCATCGAGCTGCCGCGGTCACAACTGGGCAACGTCACGCCCAAGTGATCCTGGGTCGGCGCAGCCCTGCTCAGCGGGTGCCGCCGCCGTCCACCTCGATGCGTTGACCGGTGACGTAGCCGGCGCCCTCGCTGCACAGCCACAGCACCACGTTGGCGATGTCCGCCGGCTGGCAGACCCTGCCGAACGGAGAAGCCGCGTCGAGAGATCGCAGATCCTCCATGTCGCGATTGCCGCTCATCGCCCGAGCCAGGCGCACCCCCATGTCGGTCTCCACCAGGCCGGGAGCGACCACGTTGACGTGGATGCCGTAGGGGCGTTCCTCCTTGGCCA
>JBAVTH010000247.1:0-5742 GCA_049696035.1 Ilumatobacteraceae bacterium | reverse complement strand
TCAAGTGCCCTACCAGCGTCGATTGGGCCGATGTGCTGCCCCGCAACCCCAGCGGCAAGATCCTGAAGAAGGATCTGCGTGCGCCGTACTGGGAAGGTCGAAGCCGCAACGTGAACTAGCTCGTCTTCGTGCTCGCTGCTACCCCTGAGCAGGGACGATGTGCCGACATCGAGCCCGTTGGATGTGTCCGCCAGTGACCGCTCTCGTCCGTCATCAACCGCCACTGACCGACCAAAAGTGCCAACGGAGTGCCAACGAGAGCTCCGGTCGCCCCGGTCCGGGCCGCCACGGGCCGAACGGCGTCGTCGCGGTTCAGGCCCTCACACACATGCACCAAAGGTTCGTGCACGCGTGGAAGATACGAGTACCTCCGTCGTTTCAGCGATCACCTGCACAGGGTGTCGACAGTCGCCTCGATCAGGCGTCGCTCGATGTCGAGATCCTCATCTGACCGATTTGTCGCTACGAGCGGGCCAGACATGTACTTGTGGCGGAGCCTGGTTGAGAACGCAATGAAGGAAGCGCACGTATGAACCACGCCGACAATTCGTTCCTAAGTCTGGGGCTTCAGGTACTGGCAGCGGTGGGAGTCATGTTGGTCGGCTGGGCTGTGAGTACTCGGCGCACAAAGCGGCGGTCGCAGACAGACGCTCATGCCACCCCCAAGCCCACGTCCAACGGTGGCTCAAGCGAACGATAGGAACGGATCCCGTCAAGGCAGTGCCAACGTCTTCACACTGGGTAGCGCAGAGCTGCCGCCAGGAGCGGCTGGACAGACGCGTCGAGTTCGCGCAATCTGTGCTACCTGCCGACACGAAGCCGACCTTTGTGGGAGAGCCCGGCGAGAGTCGGCGGTCTATGGGACCAGCGGTCGGTTGTTACTCCGATTGCCGATCAGCGTGGAGCATGTCCATGAGCAGCCCATCGGACCACGACCCGTCCGCTCTGCGCTCGTAGGACCGCATGACCCCAACCGGCTTGAAACCGACCATCGCATAGCAGGCAATGGCGGCCTCATTGTCCGCAGCGGGGTCGATGACGAGGCGATGGTGCCCTCTGCGGTCGAACAGGTAGTTCGCCAAGGTGGCGATCGAGTCGGCCGCGAATCCCCGACGGTGAGCGGCCGGGTCAATGAAGATGTCGATCGACGCGTGCCGGTAGTCGGGGTCCTCTTCCTCTGAGAACTGGACCACGCCGACGACGTGCCCGTCAGTCGTCTCGATGGCGAACTGATGCAACTCCTCGTCGGCGAGATCCTCGGTGAATTCCTCATGGAGGTCGCCGCCTCGCCACCGCTGAGCCACCTCTTCGGTGCTGCGGATCTCGATGATCCGTTCGCGATCGGCGGCGGCGAGCGGGCGGAGTTCAACACGTTCGCCGCGTAGCATCGGGAGGTCCATCGGCCCAGTGTCGCGCGGCAGATTCCCGCGGCACGCCAGGACCGATCGTCATACTGAACCGGGGCCTCTACTCCTGGCGGCTGGGCTTTGCGCCTCGGGCCACTCACCTCGCCTGTGGCCGGGATGACGCGATCGTCGCACGCAGTCACGATTGCGTGCCACCCATAGCTGCCGATATCGAGTGCTGGTTGCGCAACGTAGCACGGCGTGCTACGTTGCGGGTATGGCGCAAACAATCACACAACGCGAGCTTCGCAACGACAGCGGTGAGATCATGCGCCGCCTCGATCATGGAGAGACCTTCATCGTCACTCGCAACGGGACGCCCGTCGGAGAGCTGACTCCGATGCGCCGTCATCGATTCGTGTCCACCGACGCCGTCTTCGCGATGTTCCGCAACGCGCCAACGATCGACGCTGCCCGGTTCCGCGCCGACCTCGACGACATCGCGGATCAGGACGCAGCGCCTCGTGGCTGACCAACGCCGGCTGCGGGGTTTGCTCGACACCTCGGTCATCATCGACCTCGAACGCCTCGACCCCGCAGATCTCCCCATCGAGTCGGCCATCAGCGCGATCACGATGGCCGAGCTCGCCGCGGGTCCGCATGCGACTCAGGACCCCGACGAACGAGCTCGACGGCAAGACCGGCTGCAGCGCGCCGAGGCAGTCTTCGACCCGTTGCCGTTCGACTCCGAGGCGTCACGCGCCTATGGCCGCGTCTACGCCGCTGTTGTTGCAGCCGGCCGAAAAGCTCGCGGCGCACGAGCCGTCGACCTGCTGCTCGCAGCGACTGCGTGTTCAGCCGGGCTTCCTCTCTACACCCGCAATCCGGATGACTTCCGAGCCCTCAACGACCTCGTCGAAGTCGTCGCCATCTGAGAGACACCTCGCGCACCTGTCTGCCGCTCTGCTCGCTGGACAACGCCAGCCACTTCGGGCACTATGCGCTAACTCGGCACCTTCGCGGACCGGGAGGTGAGGTTGGCCATTGAGTCGTCGGCGAGAGGGCGAGAAACGCACTATCGGCGCCAGGAGCATGGTGCTGCGGCGATTCATGGCCGCCGCGGTGTGGAGCATCTCCGCGGTGGCGTGTGCGGGCAACAATGAGGGGTCGGATAGAGACCTCCCGCCGCTCGGGGACTCGTTCAACTGCAGCGACCCGATCGACGTCCTTCAGAAACTGCCTGATTCTTACGCGGCCGTCGCGGACGTCATTGCGCTCCCTGCGATCGGAGATCTAGGCCGTGGACACACCGGCCCTGACAACGACGTTGGCTCCCTTCGAGCCTTCTCGAAGATGGGTTTGCTCGTTCGTCCAGCGACGACATTCCAGATCCACGTTGCACCTTCCTCACAGAGGAACGCGTTGATTCAGTGGGGCAACGTCGAAGCGAACGAGCCCGTCAGTTCGATCGCGGTTTCGTCGTGTCCGGGTGACCGCGACACTTGGCTTGTCTACCCAGGTGGGGTGTGGACGCTCGAATCTGCGTGCGTCGAGCTGACCATCCTGACTACAAAGGCGACTGAGACTGTCCGCCTCGCTGCCGGGGCGGAATGCACTGAGCCTGCATCGACTTGGACATCCGCCTCCGGCCTCTCGCCGTGGACGTGATTGCGCCAGATCTGCCGTTCGGCGTGGTGGACGGCGCACCCGGGATCGGGCAATCGGCGCTCCCTCGTCCGCGATGAAACTCGAGCATGTCCTTGGTTGTCGGCTGAAAGACTGGGCCGATGTACGAGTCGTTGACGCGAGCCGCGTATCCGAAGTCGTCCGCATACGACCCGGTGTGGCTGATGAGCAACATGATGGGTCCGTGCAGCGTGTGGCTGACGGAAGCGTTGATCGCAGATATCGCCCTTGAACCGGATGCCCACGTCGTCGACCTCGGGTGCGGGAAGACGATGTCGTCCATCTTCCTCGCCCGGGAGCTCGGCGTCCGAGTAACGGCGGTCGATCCGTGGATCTCGGCGAGCGACAACGAGCTGCGGATTGCAGCTGCGGGTCTTACCGGGGCCGTCGAGGCGGTCTATGCCGATGCGCGTGCCTTTGAGCCGCCGTCGATCAGTGCCGATGCGCTGGTCAGTGTTGACGCGTTCCACTACTTCGCCCAGGAGGCTGGCGCCATCGACACCCTCATCGGCCCGGTGAAGAAGGGAGGACGGATCGCCATTGTCGTGCCTGGGCTGCGCGTCGACGGGTGGCCGGCGCACCTCGCTGATCACTGGCAGGAGAGCTTCTGGACGTTCAAGAGTGTTGAGTGGTGGGAGAGGTTGTTCGACGACGCGGCCGGGCTTCGACTCGACGGCGTGGCGGCGCTTGATTGGGGCCTCAATGATGACTGGATTGCGTGGGCTGACGCGTGTGACGAGTGGGCCCGATCAGTCGGACGCGAGCCCTACGAGCTCGAGGCTTCGATGCTCCGTGCGGACACTCACCGGTCGCTCGTCTTCGTGATGCTGACTGCCACCAGGCTGTGAACGAGTAGCCCAAGGCCGTTAGGCGCCATCTGCCGTCCACCGTCCTGGAGCGCATGACGACGGCCTGATCAACCGGCGATAGGTGGCGCTCGGCGGGTCAGCCTCGACGACGGCGCTTCGGTGGTGGGACCACGGCGGTCATCACGCAGTTCCCGGCGCCCTTGGGTCGGTCGTAGTCGAAGCCGATCCGCTCGTAGAAGGTGCGTGTGCCGTTGTAGAGGAACGACGATGACATCTTCTTGCCCTCCGGAATGTCGTGCGGGTAGGACTCCACACGGCCGCCGCCGTCCTCGGCGATCAAGGCCAGAGCGCCTCGCACTGCGATCTCGGCCAGGCCCGACTTGCGGCGCCGACGATCGACGAACACACACGTGATGCGCACGTCGGGCATCTGCTCGACGGTGCGCTCCCACTCCTTGCGATGGTGGATGGCGGGTAACTCCACGACGCTGCCGAACTGCGCCCATGCGATGGCCTCGTCGCCGTCGAAGACGAGCGCCGCGTGTGCGTGACCGTCGCGGACGAGGCGCTCCTTGAACGCTCGGTTGCCGATCTCCCTGCGTTCCGGTGGGTCGGGGTAGCAGTGGAAGTTCGTGCACCAGCAGCCCGTGAACAGACCGGACTGGCGCTCGACGAGCGCGGCGAAAGCCGACCACGTCGCCGCCGACAGCCTCTCGATCCGGTATCCCTCGACCTCGATCATGGGCGCACCGTAGACCCAGATCCGGACGTTCTGCGTCACGATGCGGCGCGCTGCGACGAGCGAGGCGTCGGCGCCATCGAATCCTCGCCCACGGACTGCTCGCCGACCAGCGCGGCGTACTGACCGGCGAGCCGCATCAACGAGTCGTGGGTGCCTTGCTCCACGATCCGTCCGTCGTCCATCACGATGATCGTGTCGGCGTGGCGGACCGTGCTCAGTCGGTGCGCGATCACGATGCGCGTGCAGCCGATGGCCCTGACCGCCCGTTCGACTGCTGCCTCGGTGATCACGTCGAGGTGGCTCGTCGCTTCGTCGAGGACCAGCACGGCCGGCTCGGTGGCGAGTGCGCGAGCGAGGGCGATGCGCTGGCGTTGCCCGCCGGACAGCCCTGCACCGCGATCGGCGAGGTGGGTGTCGTAGCCGAGCGGCAGTTGGACGATCTCGTCGTGGATCGCCGCGCAGCGGGCAGCAGCGACCACCCGTTCGAACCCCATCTCCGGGTCGCACACGGCGATGTTCTCCAAGATGGTGCCGCTGAACAGCGCCGGCTCCTGCAGCACGACACCGAATCGGCGCCGGATCGACCCGAGTTGCAGCGACTCGGCAGGGATTCCGTCGTATCGGATCGTTCCGGTGGTGGGCTGGTGCAGCAGCAGCAGCAGGTTGGCAAGAGTCGACTTGCCCGAGCCGCTGCGGCCCACGATCGCAACCGTTGTTCCCGCCGTCACCTCGAGCGAGCAGTGCTCGATGGCCCACGGCCCCTGGTTGGCGTAGCGGAAGCCGACGTCCTCGATCGCGATCGAGCCCTCGATCGCCGCCAGTTCGCAGCCGTCGGTGCGCTCGGGTTCGGCATCCAGCACGTCCGCGAGCCGTTCGATCAGCGACGCCACGAACTGCAACCGCTGCAGCCCGGAGACCACCGAGATCAGGGGCGCCATCGCCGCCAGCGCCAGTGCGTTCAGGGCGACCATGGTGCCCGGCGACATCGTGCCGTCGATCACGCGCTGGCCCCCGATCCACAACAGCGCGATCGGGCCGATCGCCTGCACGCCGGCGGTCAGGACATCGATCGCGCCGGTGGCCTTCCCCCGGCGAAGCCCTGCCTGCTGACGCTCGGCGAGCAAGGTCAGCCAGCGATCGAGCGCCCGCTGCTCGGCCC
>JBAVTH010000246.1:0-2580 GCA_049696035.1 Ilumatobacteraceae bacterium | reverse complement strand
GCCATCGGCACGTCGGTACCGGGCCTGTATCTCGCCGGGTCGGCACACCTGCCGTTCTCCACGCTCAACGTCAACGACACGTTGTCACTGGTCGACGACGTGATGCGGGCTGCGGGTCTTGACGGGCAGGGTAGTCTCGTGAACGCCTCGACGGGAGAGGAACGAGCGTGACCACATCGAAACCGCTGGCGTCGCTGTCGCTCGATGCCGACAACCTCTGGGCGTACCAGATGACGCACGGCGACCCCGGCTGGGAGGAGTACCCCAGCTACCTCGATGCGCTGACGCGCGTCGCGTTGCCGGTGTTCGAAGAGCTGGGTCTGCGCATCACCTTCTTCGTCGTCGGGCAGGATGCGGCACTGGACAAGAACCATGCGGCGATCGCTTCGCTGGCCGCAGCGGGTCACGAGATCGGCAACCACAGCTTCCGCCACCAACCCTGGCTGCACCGCTACTCGCTCGACGAGATCCACACCGAGTTGGCGCGTACCGAGCAGGCGATCGAGGGAGTGACGGGTAGCCGGCCGGTCGGCTTCCGCGGCCCGGGCTACAGCCTCAGCCCCGACGTGCTCCGCGCACTGATGGACCGCGGCTACGAGTACGACTGCTCCACCTTGCCGACGGTGATCGGGCCGCTCGCGCGCAAGTACTACTTCCGCTCGGCCAAGCTCACGGCGGCGCAGCGCGCCGAACGCGCTCACCTGTTCGGCAGCGCTCGCGACGGCCTGCAGCGGCTCAAGCCGTACCGGTGGGTGGCCGGCCCGCAGTCCCTGATCGAGATACCGGTCACGACGATGCCGTTGGCGCGGGTGCCGATTCATCTCTCCTACGTGCTCTACCTCGCCGGGCCGTCGCCGGCCGCCGCCTATCACTACTTCTCCGCCGCGCTGCGCCTGTGCGCCCTGCGAGGCGTGCAGCCCAGCATCCTGCTGCATCCGCTCGACTTCCTCGGTGCCGACGATGTCGATTCGTTGCAGTTCTTCCCCGGCATGCACCTCACCGGGGCCCGCAAACGCGAGACGGTGGTTCGCTGCCTCCGGATGTTCGGCGAGCGATTCGACGTCGGCTCGTTGCGCACCCACGCGCGGGCGCTCGCCGCCGACTCGACGTTGCCGGGTAGATCCCCGCGCATCACCGCTGTCCGTGAGAAGGTGGGAGCATGAGCGACGAGCGTCGGTTGGTCACTCTCCTCGTTCCGGCGTACAACGAGGCGTTGAAGATCATGAGCTCACTCACCGAGATGTACGCGTACATGGTCGGTCTCGGCGATCGCTATCGGTTCGAGCTGTTGGTGGTCGACGACGGCTCCACCGACGAGACGGCAGCCATCGTCGAGGCCTTCGCCGCCACCCGGCCGGAGGTCAGGTTGCTGCGTCAGCCGGTCAACATGCGGCTGGGTCAGGCGTTGCGCGATGGCTTTGCCGCGTCCTTTGGTGACATCATCGTCGTGTTCGACTCCGACCTCTCCTACTCGGTGGATCACATCGGTCGCATGCTCGACACGATGGAGCGCGAGCATGTCGCCGTCGTCGTTGCGTCGCCGTACATGAAGGGAGGCCGCACCTCTGCCATCCCGTGGAGGCGTGCTCAGATGAGCAAGCAGATCAACCGCGTGCTCTCCGCGGCCAGCCAGTACGACGTGAAGACGGTGACGGGCATGGTCCGCGCCTACGACGGCAACTTCGTCCGGGGCCTGTCGTTGAAGTCGATGGGGCCGGAGATCAACACCGAGATCCTCTACAAGGCCCAGATCATGCGGGTTCGCGTCGAGGAGATCCCCGCCCACCTCGACTGGAGCGACCAGGCCGAACGGATGGCGAAGCGAAAGGTCTCGCTCAAGGTCACGACCACCTCGAAGCTGCTGGTGTTCGCGAGCTTCCTGTACCGGCCGATCATCTTCTTCATGATCCCGGGGCTGCTGCTGCTCTCGATCTCGGTGTGGTCCGGGGCTTCGCTGTTCTGGACCGTGTGGCATGCGGCGGCCGATCAGTCCGGTGGCCTCGACACCCGCCTCACCGAGGGTTTTGCGGAAGCGTGGCGTGTGCGGCCGCAGACCTTCATCATCGCCGGCTTCACGTTCGTGGTCGCCGTGCAGCTGATCTCCCTCGGGCTGCTGGCGGCGCAGGCGAAGCGGTACTTCGAGGAGCTGTACTACGCGGCCACGCACCATGCCCGACGTTGAGCGCTCGCCTCGTGGCCGTCATCACCTAGCCGTCGTCGTTGCGGGCACGGTGGTGGTGGGCCTGCTGCAGCTGTGGTGGAGCTGGCCGCACCTGCACCGGCAGATCACGACCGACGAGTCGTTCACCTACTTCGCCGTCAACGGCGGTGTGGGCGATCTGCTCGGCGCCTGCCGCTCGGACCCCGCGATGTCGCTGTACTACTCGGTGGTGTTCGTGTTCGCCCACGTCACCGGAGGATCGCTCTTCACCCTGCGCCTGCTGACGTTCGGGTGCTATCTCGGGTGTGGCGGGCTGATCATGAACGTCGCCCTACGCCGAAGCCGTGGCATCACCGGCTTCGTCGGGTTGCTGCTCCTGGGGGGCACGCCGATCATTCGCGAGGCGGTCGTCGATGCGC
>JBAVTH010000245.1:0-1963 GCA_049696035.1 Ilumatobacteraceae bacterium | reverse complement strand
ACCGTGCAGCGGCGCGTTACGACTATGCGGTTGTGGGCCGACAGCTCCGCGACGTCTATGAGAAGGCCATCGAACGGCGCAGCGCTTCGGCACCGTCCACGCGCCGACAGCAGTGGTTGAGGCGCCTCCGCGCCGTGCGCCGGCAGGCCGCCGCCGTGAGGTCGCACCCGTCCAATCAGGGACGCCAACTACAGCAGTGGTGGTCGATCCTCAGGTATGAGGCAGCTTCGAGTGTCGGGCGGAGCGCCACTATCAGGTTCGCCGGATCGAGCCGTGTCCGCAGCCGCAAGCGTGGAGATTCGTCGAGTCGGGTTGCGTTCGCGAGGTGGCCTGACTGGCCGGAGATGCGTGTCTGGTCGACCTGGTTGCGACCGGGCGATGTGTTCGTCGACATAGGAGCGAACGTTGGCTTGTACTCGTTGGTCGCGGCGGAGCAGGGTGCCCAGGTGATTGCCTTCGAACCCGCCACCGACATGGCCGACGCGTTCGAGGAGAACATGCAGCTGAATGGCCTGAGCGACTGGGTGCTTCATCGAGCTGCGTTACTGGATCGCGAGGGCTGGGCAGACCTGGCCGGTCCCGACCCGAACCGGCGCCGCGTCGTTGTCGGGGACACGGGACGGCAGCGCGTCGTAGCACCGAGCGATACTGCGGTGAGGGTGCTGACGCTGGATGACGCCATTGGAGGAACAGCCGTCCGAGGGATGAAGATCGACGTCGAGGGAGTGGAGAGGCTGGTGCTGCTGGGTGGAGCAGAGGTTCTTCGCAGCTCCTCCCTCGAACTCGTGCAACTCGAGTGGAACGACACCAGCCTCGCAGCGCTGGGTGAGACGAGGACGCCATTGGCCGAACTGCTCGTCGGGGTTGGGTTCTCGCTCTTTCAGTGCCCCACAGGGTCGGAGAGGTTTGTCAACTTCGGTACGGCGGCGCCTCCCGTCGGTCGTGACGTCTTCGCGGCGCGTGGGCAGGTCCGAGAACTGTTCGATCGGGCTCCCTGGCTGGTCTCCGCACCCCAACCCGAAGCGACGATGGGCAGGGCGACTCGAGGTGATGGGCGACGAAGCGGCTGGGGTCGATCCTGAGCGCGCTGCGGTCGACGTGCTCGCCGTCGATCCCGACCACCCGTGTCGCGCCGGCGTCGAGTGCACTCCTCAGCCACTCGCCCGTTCCGCAGCCGACGTCGACGCACGACGCGAAAACCGCTGATCGTAGGTGTTCATGCGTCGTGAGGGAGTTCGTGTACGGGCTGGACGGCGAAGCGCTACTGGCCAGGTGGAGGGCGACACTAGCCGTCTCCGCTCCAGAAGGTGCAGATGCGAAGCCTTCCAGTGGGGCAGCAGCTGTGGGTAGATGCGCGAGATGTGCAGGCGTGGGACGGGTCGTGGGTACGTTGGGGTGGTGCCCTCACCGAAACGCCCCTCGTTGCGTGCTCGCGCGCGAGTTGGTGGGCTGATCATCCGCCACCGCCAAAGTCCTCTGGTCGGCAGGATCGACGAGGCTGCCCACTGGTTCACTGCACGGCGCCAGGACGCTGGCCACTGGCACATGGACACCAACGGGGAACTGCATCTCGTCGGGCTGTGAGCACGCTCTCTCCTGCCGTTGTGATGGATGTCGGTGCGAATCTCGGTGACTGGTCGGAAGCGGTGCTCCGCGCCATCCCCTCGGCAACCGTGACCTCGTTCGAGCCGATACCAGATGTGGCCGCGCGTTGTGCCGATCGTCTGGCCATCTTCGGAGAACGGTCGCAAGTCGTCGCAGTTGGGCTGGCCGATGCGATCGGTGACCGTACCTTCTTCATCGACCCAAGCCGCCCGACCGTCTCCGGGCTGAGCAGGCCGACTGGCGGCCGGCCGATCCAGCAGCCCATGCTGCCATTCACCACGGGGGATTCCTTCTGTTCCGACGCTGGTATCGACTCGATCGATCTGCTGAAGGTCGATGCCGAGGGCGCCGATCACCT
>JBAVTH010000244.1:0-5995 GCA_049696035.1 Ilumatobacteraceae bacterium | reverse complement strand
CGACGAAGGGTTGCACGTTGGCCCCGGCGGGGAAGTTCGCAGGGAGGAAGAGCCTGACGACGGCGCCCGCCACCGGTGTGTTGGAAGCGCTGACCACCACCCCCGACAGCGACGCCTGGCGCCCGAGTTTGAGGTCGCTCGTCACCATGTCGCCGGCATGGACGGTGATCAGCGTGACGACGTCGGCCGCACCGACAAGGTGAGCCTTCAGCGTGTAGTTCCCCGGAGGGACGTGGCTGAAGGTGAACGCGCCCGCAGGGTCGTCGGCGGAGAGCAGCATGCGCGGCGTGGTGCCGTTGTCGAGGGTGATCTCGGCCTTGCCCACGGCGAACCCCTTCGAGTCGCGCACGACGCCCGAGACCTCAGCACGGCTGGACGCGAGGGCGACGTCGATGCCCTCTCGATTCGTCTCCCCGGTTGTCGGATCGAGCGTGGTCTGGCGCACCTGGGTGGTGTAGCCGGCTGCACTGAACGTGAGCGTGTACACGCCGGGCACAGGCAGTTGATCGAAGTAGTACGTACCGCTGCCGGTGCCCTGGCTGACAGTCACCGCAGTGACGTCAGCATCGCCGCCGGTGAGGTGCACCGAGATGCCGCCAAGGGCGTCGCCGCCGGGCCCGGTCACGGTGCCGGCGATCGATCCGATGCTGGGCACGAGTGAGAAGTCCGCCGGGAAGGGAGTCGCAGAGCTCAGCGTGATCGCGCGGGTCTGCGAGACCAGTCCGGCCCTCGAGACCGTGACCGTGTACACGCCGGGGATCGCCAGGTTGCGAACGGTGTACGAGCCCAGCGGAGCCTCGCTGAGCGACACTGTCGCGACGGTGGTCGTGCCATCGGTGACGGAGATGTCCACCCCGCCCGCCGGGAGCCCGGCAGCGAAGACCGTTCCGATGATGAGGCCGTCGCCCGGACGCAGGCTGATCTCCACGCCCTCCAGTTGCTGGCCGGCGGAGAGCGACACGTTGCGCGTTTCGGTGGCCGCCCCCGGTTGCTCGGCGATCAGCGTGTACTCGCCAGGAGACGGCACCTTGAGGAGGGTGAAGCTGCCGTCGGCCGAGACGTCGACGGTTGCCACCAAAGCCGGTGTGCCGGCGTCGGCGAGACCTTTCGCCTGCAACGAGACCTTCGCCCCGGTGATGCTCTGGCCGTTGGCCGCGGTCACCGTGCCCGAGACGGTTCCCAACAAACCCCCGAACGGCACCGGATCGAGTTCCTTGAGGCCGCCTTCGGGCACTGTGATGTCCTCGCCTTCGCTGAAGACGCGACCTCCCGGGTACCACAGCTCGCCGAACCCGGCGCCGGTGATCCGCAGCCGATACACGCCACCGCCCAGTCTGCCGAATGCGAACGTGCCGTCGTCGGCCGTTGCCGCCGTGGCCAGCGGCACAGTTCCGTCGCCAGCACTGAACAGCTCGGCTTGGACACCGGGGATCCCGGCACCCGTCTCGGAGGTGGCGGAGATCACTTTGCCTCTCAAACGCGCCGGCTTCAAGGGAACCATCGGGCTGGCTACCTGTCCCTTGGCGAGCGCCTCGTTGACGAGCTCGTCGCTGACACCCGCCTCGTCGACCACCGAGTTCAGGGTGTGGCTGAGCACAGCGGCGAACACGGCTGCGGCGGTGACCAGCCCGAGCAGCGACATCATCCAGCGACCGATCCGGGGGCGCTGGATGAAGGTGCCCATCGTCTCGACCTTGCCCGTGACGGCCTCGTCGGAGTCCACCGCGGACCCGGCAAAGGACAGCACTCGCACCTTCGGAGCTCCCAGCCAAGGGCGCTTGGCGGCGACGTTCGTGCGGATCACTGTCTGCTCGCCGGGCAGGAGGCGAACCGGTGCGTCGGGGTCGAACTGGAACTGCGATTGTGCCTCGGGATCCACCGCGGTTGGCCGGATGTGCAGCTCGGCGTTGCCGAGGTTGGCGAGGATGAGACCGAACTGGGCTTTCGATCCGCCGGTGATCGAGGTCGGATCGAGGGTGATCGTCATCTTGGGCCGGCCGGTGATGTGCAGCGAGATGGTGGCCAGTGCGAACTGCTTGGCATCGTTCTCGCTGGCAGCGTGGAAGGTGAGGCTGCGCAGGCCGGCAGGGAAGCCCGCAGGGATCCGCATCTGGATCTCGACGATGCCGATGTCGCCCGGGAACAGCGAGAGGTTTTGCGGCTCCTGGGTGATCCACAGCGGATCGAGGCCGAACACCTTCACGGTGTAGGCGTCGATTCGTTCGGAGGTGTTGGCGATGGACAGCTGCACGGCCACCACCTGCCCGCCGGAGGCCTCCAACAGGCTGGGGAACGCCGAAGCGATCAGTGTGCTCACGACGCCGCCGTCGAGATGTTGTGCGTGTTGGGCCCGCCGTTGTCGACGACGATGCGCACGACCTTCAACACGGTGCGCGTCGGGGCTGCAGTGTCGACGATGCTGAGCGTGTAGGAACCATCGGCGACGTCGGAGAAGCCGTAGCCGCCCGCAGGGGTCGAGGTGGTCACCGTCGTGCGCTGCGTCTCGCCGTCGGACAACTCGACGGTGAGCCCGACGTTTCGGTTGGGTGTGCTCGAACCGGTGACGGTGATCGACCCCGACACGGTGCTGGTCGACCGCGAGAGCACCACGTCGACGCTCGGCGGCACATCCGTGGCGGCCGGGAGGCCGACCAGTCGCGTCTCGCTCTGGTAGCCATCGAGTGAGAACGTGACGGTGTACGGGCCCGGGATCGGTAGTCCGGAAACCGCGTAGCTTCCCGCGCCGGTCGGGCCGGAGCCAGCGGTGAGGGTGGCCGTCTCGGCGGTGATCGCACCTTTGGCCGCTACGACCTTGACCCCGCCGAGGGGAGTCCCGTTCGCATCGCGGGCCACGCCCACCACCGTTCCGGCGCCGCCCAGCAACTGGATCTGCCGTGGCAGCTGCTTCTTCTCGCCGCCGGCGACTTCGAGCGCCATCGTCTCGGAGGAGTAGCCGGCAAGGGTGAAGGTGATCACGTAGGTGCGTGGTGACGGCAGACCGTCGAGCGTGAACGAGCCTGCGTTGCCGGTGGTCGGGGTGAGGATGGAACGCTCGATGTTGCCGCTGCGCACCACCACCTTGACGTTGCCCAGCCCGGCTCCCGCGCCATCCACGACCTGACCGCTGATGCTGCCGTTCGCCGCGGTGAGGTTGGCCGTGTCGAGTTGGAGTGGTGGGCCGCCTTTCAGCTCGATGCGGGTGACGACCGGGTCGAAGCCTTCGCGTTCGATGCGCACCTCGTAGGTGGCCGGGGTCTGCAGGCTGCCGGCCGTGAACATCCCGGCAGCGTCGACTGCGGGTTGCTGGTCGTTCTGCGGTGGCTGCCCATCGCGGGTCGGGATCAGCTTGATGGTGACCTTCGCTGCCGGCGCGCCTGCCCCCTGCGCGGCAGCGACCTGCCCTTGAATCGTGCCCAGCTGGCCGGTGAGCACCGCATCGATGCCGGGCACAGGCGTGACCGGGGCGACGGGCAACACCTCGGCCGTTTGATCGGTCGTCCCCTTGTACCAGATCGGATCGAAGCCTTCAGCGCTGAACTTGACCTTGTACTTGCCGGGCAGCAGTGCCGCCAGCGAGTAGGTCCCGTCGTCGCCCGTTGCCGCGGAGGCGGCGGTCTCGAACTTGTCGCCCTGCAGGCGCATTGCCTCCACTGTGATGCCGGCCAGACCCTCGCCGGTGGTAGCGGCGACGACTCGACCGCTGATCGACGAGGCGACGTCGACCACTCTCATCTCCCGGGTGCCATGGACCCAGGTCTTGGGGACGGCCTTCGTCGCCGCATCCTTCGACCGCATGTACTGGACGACGAGCAGGAAGATCAATGCCCACAGCGCGACGATCGCCAGGAGGATGAAGGCGGTGATGACGCCACGTGGAATCCGCGGCTTCTGGGCGAACCTTGCGGTCGACTTCAGTTCCAGTTCGGGCGAGGTGGCGGACAGCTCGATGTTGTGGCTGACCATCTGGCCGATCAGCGGCCGCCGTCCGCGAGCGGTGAGCACGACCTCGGCGGTGTGCCCCACGGGCACCACGACGGTGGGCGAGCTCACGGTGCACTCCAACGCTCGCGTCGGCTCGATGGCCGTCAGCTTGAACTCCGTGGCGATGTTGCCGGTGTTGGTGATCGCAGCGGTGAAGTCGGCGGTGGAACCACCCTCGACGACGCTGGGACGCAACTCGATGGTCGCCGCCTCGACCGGCTCCACGTGCAGCAGCACCGCGTGGTCGGTGAAGCGCTCGGCATCGATGGTCGAGAACACGTGAACCGTGATCATCGATTCGCCGGCAGCACAGGAGGTGGGCAGCTCGAAGCGGATGGTCAGCGTCCCGGAGGTGTCGGGGAACAGCGTGACGACGGGTTGCACCAGTGGCACCCAGGCGGGGTCGAAGCCATACACCTCGGCCGAGATGCCGTCGATGACGTTCTCCGTGTTGGTGACCTCGATGTCGAGCGTGGCCGGGATGCCTGGGTGGATCCGAACCGATGGAGCGAGCAGGGTGGCGCGCATCGGTCAGCCGAGCACCACGCCGCCCTGATCGGGCACCACCGCGGAGAGCGGCGGATCGAGATCGACGGTGACGATGTCGCCGGGCTGGGCGGCCACCAGGAAACGTCCGGTCGAGTCGACCACGGTGTGCCCACGGGGTGTCCGCACCCCGCACCCGGCTGCGCCCGCCACGGTGACATGGCCGGCCACCCGACGGGTTCGCGACTGCCGTCCCGGCGCTGTGCTGTCGGCGATGGTGATGCCGATCTCCGCCGGGGGCGCTGCGGTCGACTGGCCCAGCCTCGTGTCGACGTCAGTGGTGATCACGATGTCGAGCGCCGCCTTCAGCTGGCCGTCGAGCGCCTTGAACACATCGATGTGTGCGTCGCTGCCTCGCGGCATCGTGAGGGTCAGCGGCGACAGCCGGTCAAGCGGCTCGGTCACGTAGTGCGCCGGGATCTCGGAGTGGCCGAGCAGGGTGCGCAGCAGTCCTCCCATCAGCGCCCTGGCGTCGGCATGCTCTGCGGTCCAGGTGGTGACGAGGTAGCGCAGTTCGATGCGCGGGAGCGCCAGCCGCCGCTTCGTCTGCCCGTCCTCCTGGTAGGTCTCGAGCCCGGCTCGGGCCCGATCCGTGCTGCGCCGAATGTCCCACAGGAAGAGGTTGACGGTGGGCCGGGTGCTCAGCTTGCCCGCCCACTCCCTGTCCGGAGCCTCGAAGGAGACGTCGACGTCGCGCGCGGAGAGGGGGACGGCCGAACGCAGGAACCGTTCCAGACACTCGTCCACGTGATCGAGCACGTGATCTCCTCCCATCGGACGGCGAGCGCCCGAAGGATGCCCCCATCAACGTCGGCCTCCCGGACTTCTGTAGGGTGACCGCATCGACGAGTCTTTCACACTTCCGAGGCGTTTTCACTCCCTGCGGCGAGGCGTGCCGGCGGTGTGGTTGGCGCTCGTCGCGCTGGCCGCGTGCTCCGGCGACGACGACAAGAACGTGTCGGTGATCGACCTGGCGAAGAAGGGTGCCGGCACCTGCATCGACGCCCCTCCGACGCTGGGTCCCGAGGTCAAGAAGATCCCCACGGTGGACTGCGCGGTGAAGCACACTCACGAGATCTACGCGGTGCTGCCGTACGTGGTGCAAGAGCCGGGGAAGCCCGACGCGAAGGCGACGGTGTTCCCCGGGCTCGAGGCGCTCGATGCGTTCGCGCAGCGAGCGTGCATCACTGAGTTCGAACCGTACGTCGGAGTGAGCGCGTTCGACTCGTCGCTCACCTTCTCGTGGCTCACGCCCACGCTTGCCAGCTGGAACGGGACGGCCAAGGACCGGTCGATCATCTGCGTCCTGGGCATGTTCAACGGACAACCGATGACCGGTTCGAAGAAGTCGACGAAGATCTAGCGCGACGACGCGATGCGGAATAGCCGAACGGCCAGGCGTGCAGCCTGGCCGTTCGCAACTGTGCGCCCCCTGGGTTTCGAACCCAGAACCTGCGGATTAAGAGTC
>JBAVTH010000243.1:0-1648 GCA_049696035.1 Ilumatobacteraceae bacterium | reverse complement strand
GCCCACCACCGTGTCACCGACCACGGTGCCGATGGCAGCCCAACTCGCCGTGTGGCCCGCAGCGGACGTGGTGTTCACCACACCCGAGGCCGCCGCGTCCGACTTCGTGATCAACGTGTTCGGCGAGGGGCCGATGCTCGGCGAGTTCACGTTTGGTGACTCGCGCAGCGGCGAGATCGAGGTGTTCGCCTCCGTCGACGGCGCTCCGATCGGCGAGGCGCGCAGTGTGCTGTTCCTGCGCCAGCTCAGCCCGACCGACGGCTGGTTCGTCCTGGCGGCCGGCAGTGACGTGGACACGATCAACACTCCCGAATCGATGGCCACCGTGGACGCCGCCCCGTTGACCGTCACTGGTCTCGGCACCGGCTTCGAGGCAACGATCGTCGTGAGTGCGTTCCTCGCGGGCGACGCGACCGCCGAGTTCGATCGCGAGGTCGCGATGGCCGGCAACTTCGGCGAGAGCCTTCCCTACTCGGTGACGCTCGACCTCAGCACCGCAACCAGTGGCGACATCGTGGTGCTGCTGGTTCAGGGCGGCACCGGCCTGGAGACCGACCCCGGCGACTTCAGCGCCATCCCCGTGCTCATCGCCTAGCAGGAGTGGCCCGAGGGTTGCGGTGACGTACCCACCGGCAGGGTGGGTACGGTGATGTCGCGAATCAGGATCCGACCGTGACCATGGTTCACTCGGCCTCGATCTGGCGATTGAGGACCCAGGCGTGCTTGCCGACTTGTCGGACCCGGCGAAAGCCGTTGTCCTCGAACAGCTCGGCCGTGGCGCTGTAGAGGAATCGGCCGTTCGCCTCACGGCCGGCCGTGGTCTCGGAGATCGCTTCCACGAGACCACCACCGAGGCCAGCGATCTGCACCAATGCTCCCTCCACCGCAGCGCGGGCGATGCCTTGACCGCGGTGGTGCTTGTCCACGTAGACGCACGTGATCCGCCAAGCCGGCTCCGGCGGCGCGTCCTTGTGGTATTCACGCTTGTGCTTGATGTTGGGCAGCTCCTCCGGACTGCCGTACTGGCACCACCCCTGGGCGAGGCCGGCGTCGTCGACCACGAGCGCGGCGTGCGCGTGGCCCGAGCGGACGCGCGCCTCCTTGGCGGAGCGGTGGTCGAGCCCAGGTGTTCGGCACTCGGGGTGGAAACCGATGCACCAGCAGCCGCCGAAGATGCCGTTGTTGCGTTCGACGAGATCGGCGAACAGCTCCCAGGTGCCGGCCTCCAGGTGACGGATCGTGTAGGTCATCGTTCAGCCCTGTGCGGCAGCGACGATCGCAGCGAGGAGAGCAGCCAGCTCGGTGGGCTTCGTCGTCATCGGCCAGTGGCCGCTGTCGATGTCGGCGTAGCTCAGGTGAGTGACCGCGCTCAGCTCGGGCATCGAACCACCCGCCAGCCACTCCTGGGCCTGCTCGGGGCTGTACTCCGGGCACACCAACGTCACCGGCACGGCCGTGCGCCGATCGTCCGAGTAACGCACGATGCCGTGGGCGACGGCACCGGGCACGGCGACCGCGTCGGCCGCGAGGCGCGCCTTGGCCGCCTCGCCGAGATCGGCGCTGTCGGGTCCTTCGAAGGGTTCCCAACCGGGGAACGGCATGACCCCTTCGACGAGGTCGTAGAACGGCGAGTACTCGGCGCCCTCGC
>JBAVTH010000242.1:0-72893 GCA_049696035.1 Ilumatobacteraceae bacterium | reverse complement strand
GTGCCGGGCTGCGGCTGGTCGGCAACGACGAACAACGCCGCGCCGTCTGACCTCACGGCGCCTGACCGGAAGCCTGCTCAGGCGGGTGGCGCTGCCCCACCGGCGGCGGAACGCAGGACCGCCCGATCGAACGCCGCTGCCGCAGACGGCTCCGCCCGGTAGATGTTGACGCCCCCCTTCACCGAGATCGTCAGTGCGTGCGACCCGTCCGCTCGGATCTGCTCCAGCCAGGGCGACGACGCAGTGCCCCATGCAACGAGCGTGGAACCGTCGGCGAGGCGACGAACGCTGCCCAGGGTGCCGGAGGCGTAGGTGGTCGGGTAGCTCCACACCAACGAGGCGGACGAGCCCTTCACGAGGTACTCGATGGCTCGTGATGCCGACTGCGCGGCGCCGGTGCGGTTGTCGTGCATCGTGATGCTGCCGTTCGGCAGCACGCGACCGTCGTGCGGGGCGACGGGGCCGCCGAGGGGATCGTCGAGGATCGCGAGGTGCACCCCCTCCTGCGGCGCCGTGCCGCCCAGCTTCCACTCCACGGCGCCGGTCGCCCGATCGATGCGGATCACCGCGTCGAGGTGGCGGGCGGTCACCAACAGGTCGCCGTCGGGGAACACGTCGACGGCGTTGATGTGCAACAGATCGAGACCCCACACCTCCGCTGCCCCTGGGTCGAGGTCGAAGCACAGCGGCAGCGTGTTCTCGGTGTCGGCGACGTGTTCCTCGCTCTTCCAGCGCCAGACCTCAACACCGTTGGCGTCGAGCTCGACGACGTGGCCGTTGACCACCTTCGTGGCCTGCCGGGTGACACCGAAGGAGTCGACGCACGCGCGCTGGTCGGCTGGGAGCAGCGCCTCGTACGAGTAGACGACCACGACACGGTTGCCGTTCGGCAGGCGGAGGTACTCGTGCCAGCCGACGGCCTCCGCCGGCAGGGTGACGGTGCCCAGGAGCGTGCCGTCCAACGAACGTCGCTCGATGCCGACCGGCGGTTGTTCGACCGGGAACCCGCCGCCGGTCCACTTCCGCCACGCCACGCCGTTGGCACCATCGGCGAACAGGCCGATCACCGGATACGGCAGCCGCTTGTACCAGACGGGCACGCCGTACTCGTCGAGGATGAATGCGAACGGGGCGTTCGTGGGCGTGAACGAGGCCGAGCGGTACCAACCGGGCGTCGGCGAGACGCCCGTCGCAGTCAACACCGGGAAGTCCGGAGGGAGGCAGCGCAACCAGGTGCGTTCGGAACCCGCCGGCCAGTTGACGTCGATGGCGACCAGGCCGTCGACGGCCATCAGCTGCACCGTCTCGACCGAAGTGGCGCTTGGGCCACCCGCCACCGAGACCGTCGCGCCAGGAGCGGCGACGGCAGCGACGGTGATCGGGCCACCTCCCACCGGACAGTGCACCGTGTGATCGGGCTGGCCCGGCACGGGAGCCCGATCGAGACCCGGCGAGGTGGCCAGCGCACGGAGACCGGAGCGGGTGCCATGCACCGCGATGAGGTCGACGACGACATGGCTGCTGCCGAACGACAGGATGCACACCTCTCCCTGGGTGCCGAGGCCGACAGTGACCATCGACGACTCGGGCGCACCACCCGGTCTGAAGTTGACCACCGACGCGGTTGGTGCGGCGGTGCCGCACGGGTAGGCGGTGAGGTAACCAGCGCTCGTCGCGTCGACCGCGATGATCTCCAGCTGCACTGCTGTCGCACCGACACCTACTGCGCTCAACAGCGGCAGTGAGCGCACTTCGCCACTTGCGAACCTGGTGCTCCAGCCACCTGAACCATCGCGGCTGTCGGCGAGACGTCGCGGCGACATCTCGCGCAACGGGCTGCCGGGCACGTCGACCGGCACGGCGATCGGCTCATCCGCTCCGAACCAGCCCGTGATGTCGACCACCAGGTCGGCGGACTGCTCCGTGAACACACAGAGCGCCCCACTCGAATCGAGGCCGACCATCGCCGGCGCGCCGCGGTCCACGTTGGGCAGCGTGTTGACCGTGGACGTCCCCGACGAGGCGCCGCACGGCGCCGCGGTGGCGTACGTGGGCAGCGCGGAGTTGGTGATCGTGACGACCGCCGAGACCGCCCGCGCATCCGCGGGCAGGATCGTGCCGGCGAGTGGGATGCGAACCGTGGAGCCCGCAGCGGGCCGACCGGACGCCATGCCTGCAGGACGCGGTCCCGACCGCGAATCGAGCACCCGTGTGGGGGTGATCTCGTGCAACGGGGCCCCCGTCGGGGCGTACCAACCGGTGATGTCGACGATCACATCCGTGGTGTCGTCGGCGTAGATGCACGCGCTGCCGCTCGTATCGATCGGCACGATCGCCAGCCCCGGCACCGGGTCGTTGGGACGCGGGTTGAGGTGCGAGACGTAGGGCCGAGGGCTGCCGCAGGCGTACACGGTGAGGAACGTCGTGCGCGGCGCCGCCGCGGAGGTGACGGTGAGCACCGCCGCCGTCGCTCCGGCGGACTTGGCCGCGTCGGTGAGATCGACGCGCAGCACGCAACGAGCCCCGAGGGGCGCGAGCGGGGCTCCGATCCCCTGCCGGGTGTCGACCAGGCGAACAGGGGCGATGGGCACGAAACCAGCGCCGGCTCCAGGCGTCGACGGCGCGGCGCCGACCGGCGGCGCGGCACATTCCGCGGCGGCGACCGACGGCCTGGCGAGCACGGGAACGACGCCCGCGACCATGACACAGGTGAGGATGAGTGAGGCGCCCGCTCTTCGTGAACGTAAGAGCATGGCGCTCATTCTCTCATGCCCCGACCCGCAATGTGAGTCGGGCACGCTGAGGCACATGACACAGCCCGTGAACGGGAGAAGGGCGGCTGCGATCAGAACGAGATGCGAGCGAGCGTGGTGAACGAGCAGTAGTAGAAGTCGCGATCGAAGCCGGGTGCCAGGAAGAGCACCGACTGGATCGGGCTTCCGGTGTCGGCGCGCGCGATCTCCGCCCCGGTCTCCAGATCGACGATGACCACCTGGTCGGCATTGCGGGTGGCATCGTGATCGCACAGCACCAGCGCACCGTCGCTGCAGCGCAGCGGGTGCGCGGCGTGGTTCATGTCGCGCCGCCACAGTGGCGTGGTCGCGCCCGTGTCGCCGTAGCGGAACGCGGCGACCACGCCGTTGCCGCTGTCGTAGCCGACGGCGATGCGCCGCTCTGGGTCGATCGCCGGCGGGTTGGCGATCAGGCCGCCGGGCAGCCCGCAGATCTCGGTGAGCGAGACCGCTCCACTGGCCAGATCGACGCGCACGAGGTGCAGCGGCGCCGTGTTCAGCCCCATGCCGCGGAACGTGCCGGCGAAGCGGTTCGAGCCCTCACCGTTGTCGAGGAACCATGCCGCACCGTCGGCAATGACCGCGTCCCAGCCGTAGGTCTGCCCATCGATCGTGCGGTACACCGCGTGGAACTCGTCGTCGAACGTGAGCGTGCGGCCGTTCCATCGAACCCGCTGCAGGCTGGTGTCGCCGACGACGTAGATGTCGTTGCCGTCGGCGCTGAGACGGGCGATCGACGGCTCGGGCAGGGTGCAGCGATCGGCGATCTCCAGCGTCTCGGGTTCCAGCACCAGCAGCTCCGAGGCACCCCACGAGTCGGGCTCGATCGCTCCCGCACGGAGGCCGCCGAAGTCCTTCAGCGCGAGGTGGCCGTCGGGCAGGATGACGAAGCTGTTGTACGGACGCCGGCGCGGCAACTCGACGGTGACGACGACATCGAGCGACGGCGACAACCGGTGTGCGTGACAGCCGAACACGACGTACAGCGAGCCGTTGGTGTGGCAGGCGATGCCGCCCGGCCAGGTGGGCCCGCCAGGCAGGTCGGGCGAGCGCCGCACGGTCTCCAGCGTCAGCGGGTCGACCTGTTCGACCCACGAAATCGCGTCATCACCACCGGTGTGACACAGCAGGTACACCTCGCCCGGCTCGCGCAGCACGACCATCGTCGAGGCCAGCGCCATGCGCGAGGTGACCGCCAGCGAGGCACCGGCGGCTGGACCGGTGAACGGCAGTGACGGCAGCAGCTGGCGCGACGGACCGCCGTCCTCTCCTGGCCACGGGCCGGGCCAGTACCCAGCGGGGCTCATACCGGTGCTTCGACCGACGGCAGCGGGCTCTTCATCGGCGGCTGATGGTCCCACAGGTCGGCGAGCAGGTCGCTGCGCAGTGAGGCGAGCGACGGGTCGTTCCAGCGGTTCACACGCTGCAGCGGGTCGTCACTCAGCGAGTACAGCTCGCCCTCGGTACCGTCGTGCACCGAACCCTTCAGGTAGGTGGTGCACACCCAGTCGTCGCGGGTGATGGTGCGCACGTGCACGCCCACGCCGAACAGCTCGCTGTCCCACTCCGTCAGCACACGCTCGAAGCCCCGCGCCTCCGCGTCGGCGTTGTCCAGCGGCAGCGCCTTGCCCTCCATCCACGGCGCCGCGGGCAGGCCGGCGATCGCGCAGAACGTCGGGGCCAGGTCGATGTGCGCGACCGGCTTGGAGACGACAGCCGGCGCGACACCGGCCGACGGCGCGGGCCGCCAGATGAACGGCAGCCGCATCAGACCGTCGACGTGGTACGGCCCCTTGAACATCAGGCCGAAGTCGCCACCGAGCTCGCCGTGGTCGGTGGTGAACACGATGTCGACATCGTCGTCCCAGCCACGCGCACGAATGGCTGCGAGCACGCGGCCGATGGCCTCGTCGATCAGCTCGCATTCCACCGCGTTCAGCGCGGTGACCTCGCGCAACTGGTCGGCGGTCAGCGTGGCCGGCACCCACGCGGCAGGCGCCTCGTAGTTGCTGACCAGGCGGCCGTCGTACCAGGCGCGGTAGTGGTGCGGCTTGGCGTCGAGCACGGCCTCGCGCTCGGCCGCGTCGTCGATGTAGCCGGCGGGCAGCGGGACGTCATGCCAGTCGATGCGACCGACGTCGGATGCAGGCGGATCCCACGGGTGGTGCGGGTCGGGGAAGCTCATCCAGCAGAACCAGTCGTCGTCGACCGGCAGCGAATCCAGCCAGCTGATCGTGCGATCGGCAACCCAATCGGTGTGGTACCACTCGCGCGGGATGCTGTTGACCCACGCCTGCGGTGCGCCGGTGTCGCCGCCGCCCATCGCGTTGACCTCCAGCGAGCTGTCGAGCACCGGGTAGAACATGCCGACGGCTTCGGGGTGGTTGCGGAGCAGCCAGCGGGCGTAGTGAAGCGGCCCGTTCGCACCATGGGTGGCCGACTCGAAGTGCTCGAACCCGCGGTGCGGGCCGAACGTGCCGGCAGCCGCGAAGCCGTTCTCGGCGAAGCGCGCGAACGGATCGAGGAACGGCTCGAAGTGCGGCTTGCCGATGATGGCAGTGCGATAGCCCGCATCGTGCAGCACCTGAGCGACCGACGGCGCGTCGACTGGCAGTGGCACGCCGTTCATCCACACGCCGTGGGTGCTGACGTGCTGACCGGTGATCATCGTGCTGCGCGAGGGCATGCAGACCACGCTCTGCGGGTGGGCTCGCTCGTAACGCACGCCGGCCGCCGCGACCGCGTCCATGACGGGCGTGCGGGCAATGGTGCCGCCGTTGCAGCCGAGCGTGTCGTAGCGCTGCTGGTCGGTGGTGATGAAGAGGATCTTGCGGCCCATCAGTGCGCTCCCTCCGTTGCGGTGGCGGCTTCCATCTGCCGCTTCAGTTCGTGCAATGCCTCGTGGGTGCCTCCGCCGATGACGAGTGCCATCGCTCGCGGGTCGGCATCGGTGGAATAGACAACCAGGCACGTCTCGTCATGGAGGTCGATCACGTCGATCGTGCCGCGGTGGTGCTTGAACATCGGCACACTCAGTTGGTACTGGAAGCGCCGCTGAGTGCCATCGATGAGCAGGATCTCCTCGGGCATCGGGATGCCCGAATTGGTCACGATCACCCGCGAAGTGCCGTCGACGGTGCAGTCCTTGATCCCGGGGAACCAGAGGTGCAGCTTGGTGGCGTCGCCGGCCAGCGCCCACACGTCGGCTGCAGGCCGGTGGATGCGGATCTCGTACCGCATGCTCCCGTACATCAGCGCGTGCTCTCGATGAACGCCGCAATCACCTCGGCGAGCTCGGAGCCTTTGTCCTCCTGCAGGAAGTGGCCACCACCGACGATGGTCGTGTGCGGCTGCCCCTTCGTGCCGGGGATGCGGCGCTGGAACGGGCCTTCGCCGCCACGCGTCACCGCGTCCTTGTCGCTGAACGCGGTGAGCCATGGCTTCGTCCACTGCTCGAACACCTTCCACGCCTCACGGTTCTCGGCGGCGCCCGGGTCGTCGGGCATGCTGGGCACGAGCGACGGGAAGATGCGGGCACCGGCCTTGAAGCTGTCGTCGGGGAAGGGTGAGTCGTAGGCGGCGACGACCGACGGTGCCAGGTCCGTCACACAACCACCGTTGACGATCGTGCCGATCGGGAACACAGGCGACTCGCGCGAGAACTTCTGCCAGGCGAGGAACGCCTCACTGAGCTTGCCGTCACCCTCGGGCAGGCCGGTGTTGCCGACGATCACCCGAGCGTACCGGTGCGGCTGCTGGGCGACGAGACGCAGGCCGACGAGCCCTCCCCAGTCCTGCCCGAAGTAGGTGATGTCGGTGAGGTCGAGCTGGTCGAACAGCAGCTCGCTCATCCATGCCACATGGCGGGCGTAGGTGTAGTCGCTCTTCTCCGTCGGCTTGTCGCTCTTGCCGAAGCCGACGAGGTCGGGAACGATCACGCGATGGCCGGCTGCCACGAGCACCGGCACCATGTGGCGGTACAGGTAGCTCCACGACGGCTCGCCGTGCAGCAGCAGCACCGGCGCCGCGTCACGCGGGCCCTCGTCGAGGTAGTGCACGCGCAGGGGGCCGCTGTCGGCCTCACCCGGCACTGCGGCAACCTCCGCGTAGTGCGGGGCGAATGGATAGTCGGGAAGGTCCGCGAAACGCTCGTCGGGTGTGCGAAGGCTTTGCATGAGTGGCTCCTGGAACGAAGGGGGTCTAGAGATCGACGAAGGTGAGGTCGTCGCCGAGCACGATCGGGCCGGCGAAGTGCTCGGCCGCGAGAGCACGCCACTCGTCTTCCTGGCCAGGCTGCATGGCAGGTACGTAGTGAGTGAGCACGAGGGTGCCGACGCCCGCCTTGGTGGCGGTCTGCGCTGCCTGCTGCACCGTCGAGTGGTAGTCGAGGATGTCCTGGAAGCGTGGGCTCGGCACCATCTTCACCAGGTCGTCGCGCAGCACCGTCTGCACATACGCATCGGCCCCCTTGCACAGCTCGTCGAGGCCGGCGCAGGGCACGCCGTCGCCGCCGAGCACGGCCGACCTGCCGCCGGCCTCCACACGGAACGCGATGGTCGGCTCGACCGGGCGATGATCGGTGGCGCCGACCGTGGCGGTGGCAGAGCCGACGGTGAACGTGTCGCCGGGGCCGACCTCACGAACCTCGATCGACGGGCCCTCGTGCAGGTCGTCGTGGTGGGCGATGCGGTAGCCGACATCGGGGTTCAACGACGCGAGCGTGAGCCGCACCACGTCCGCGGTTCCCACCGGCCCGTAGATCGTGAACGGGCGCGGCCCCGGCGACATGATCCAGCGAGTGGTGATCACGTCGCCGAGGTCGGTGATGTGATCGCTGTGCAGATGCGTGATCAACAGCGCGTCGAGCATCGGCGGCAACACGCCGGCGGCGGTGAGCCGCATGATGACACCGCGGCCACAGTCGACGAGCACGGTGAGGCCTTCGGCAGTGACCAGCGTGGCCGCACCGGCGCGGCGGGCATCAGGGATCGGCGAGCCGGTACCGAGCAGGGTGATGCGCACGTCAGGCCTCCATCAGGCGAATGACCGCCGAGACGAGCGTCGCTTGGATCTGCATCGCCGAGAGCTGCTGGTCGTCCTGCATCAGGTGCACCGACTCGAACGAGGTGAGCACGTCGACGGCCGCCAACGCAGACGCGCCCGCGTCCTTGCCCATCGCGGCGAGCTCGGGAGCGAACAGCTGCTCGATCTGACGGCGCAGGAACGAGCGCGAGATGGCCAGCTCGGAGGCGATCAGGGGCTGGAACGGTGCCCGGACGCGCGAGACGACGCCGACCGAGGCGATGCGCCCGTACAGCCGCAACCGTTGCGCGACCAGCCGCACCGCTCGATCGGCGAGCGGAGCATCAACCGCCACATCGAGCCGCGCCGCCGGCAGCAGGCGTTCGTGTTGTCGACTGATGGCGACCCGTACGAGATCGTCGAGGTCCTCGAAGTAGCGGAACAGCGACCGCGGCGAGAGCCCCGCCCGGTCGGCGATCTCATCGCTCGATGGGTCGAGGTTGCCTTCCGAATACAGCTCGAGCATCGCGTCCACCACGGCCAGGCGGTTGCGATCGCGCCGGGCATGCCGGCCGTCCTCGGGCACGATCACACCGTCCGCGGCAGCAGTGCTGGCGGAGCTCATTCCTCCTCCATCGTGCAGACATGCCCGACCCTCGGGTCGACTCGCCCCGCCAGCAGCTCCAGGTAGGTGTGCTCCACACCGGCGGCGCCGTGCGAGCCCTCGAAGTGCAGCCATCCGTCGACCCACTCGCGATAGGCGACCCACGCGTCGACGGTGCGCGCTTCGAGGCCGTCGCGCCCCCAGTCCTTGTTCCGCTTCGCGATCTGCGTGGGGGCGAAGAAGAACTCCGGCTTGGGCCCGGGCAGGTCGCCCGGCACCGGCGGCGGGCCGTCCCAGTGGGTGCCGCCGACGATCATGCTGTACCTCAGCGAGTCGGCGAAGTGTTCGTGCACCGCACGTGTGACCACGCTGTCGCCCGCGATGTCGACGTACGCCGCAGGGCCTTCAGGCAGCTCGTGCAGCGCATCGTAGGTGACCACCTGGTGGTAGCACCCGAGCTCACTCACGAACGCGGCGTTGCGGGCGGAGGTGAGGCCGACCACGCGTGCCCCGTCCCGGCGCGCCAGCAGGTAGGCCGCGCCGATGGCGGTCTTCGAAGAGGCGCTGGAGATGACCACGGTGCCTGGAAGTTGCCCGGTGTCGTCCAGCACGTCGTCGATCATGAACGACGTGAAGAACAGCGGGTACAGCACCATCTGGTGCGACTCGCGGTCGGTGTCGTAGATCGGATCCTCGTCGCAGAACGCGTAGCGGTTGTACGCAGCCGCCATCGGCGCACGATGGGCCGACTGGTCGACGAAGCCGCGATCGTCGAAGCGACCCGGCTGCACGATCAGCTCGTGCGACATCGGCAGGTAGCCGTACACGCGAGTGCCTTCGGCCAGATCGGCGACCGTGGACTCCACGACCTCGGCGAAGCCCCAGACGGGTACGCGACCCCATGCGATGCCGTCGTCGGCGGGAGCCGGAGGGAAGAAGCTCCAGTACTGCATCATGTCGCCGAACACGGCGTAGGTGATGTTGTTGGACGTGAGGGCGAAGCGATGCACGCGAAGGCGAGCTTGCCCCGCGTGCAGCGCCAACGGCCCGGCGTCGACGATGCGTACGGTGCTCAGGTTCCGGCGATCGACTTCGAGATCCATGCTCAACCCTCCTGGGGTTCGCTCGGCGCGGCCGGCTTGGTGAAGTTGATCAGCTCACCTCGGTTGATGCTGACCCAGTCGCGAGCCTCGAGGTACGGGCGGAACGTGGTGGTGATCGCTTGCTGGTGCTCGGGTGTCTTCGGGCGCTGCAGCTCGAACAGATGGGGGAACTCGCGCCACGCGATGACCGCGTTCCACAGCCGCACGGCTGCATCGCCGGCGGGCGGGTCGAGCAGCACCGGCCCGAAGAACGTCTGGCCGTCGGGGAAGATCAAGGTCGGCACGCCGTAGCCACCGCCGTCGATCACCCGCTGGTGCTCGGTGCGCACCTCGTCGTGGGTGGTCGGGTCGGCGATCGCCTGATCGACCAGCGCCGGGTCGAGGCCGATCTCTTCCAGCAGGTGGCGGGCAACGGCAGGATCGTGGGGCTTGTGACCTTCTTCGTGCAGCGCCTTTCCGGCCCGGGCGTACCACGCATCGAGCCACGCCATGTCGGTGCGGCGCAGCAGCGCGCCGATGCGCATCATGCTCCAGCCATAGCTCCACTCGCGCTCCCACGGGTGCTTCTTGCCCTCGACCCGGTTGACCTCTTCCAGGCTGAAGAAGCGCCAGTTCACCGTCAGGCCCAGCTGGTCGCGCACGGAACGCATCCACAGCGAGGTCTGGTAGGCGAAGGGGCACATCACGTCGAAGTGGAAATCCACCGCACTCGCATCGGTCTCGGTGGCGCCGGGCGCGGCGCTGCTCGCATCAGCCGTCATGGCCGAACCGTAACAGTTGACAGTCACTCTGACAAGTCATTAGGGTCGTCACGTTCACCGACCGCCTGGGGGCTTGCTGATGTCCGACGAACTGATCCTCGACAGCCTGCAGCGGCGGATGAAGGCGATGCACTCGCTGTACCACCAGGCGGTCTCGACGATGGACATCGAGCACGTCAACCACTTCGAACGCGAGGGCGTGCTGCCCATCGCCTTCTGCCTGTTCCACATCACCAACATGATCGACGCGTCGTTCATGCTGATGACGGGCACTCCCCCGATCTGGGACGACGAGTGGCAGGCGCGGGTCGGGATGACCGTCAACGACCACGGCAAGCACAAGTCGGTCGACGAGATGGTGCATCAGCGCATAGGCGACTACGAGGCCTTCCAGGAGTACATGCGCGCGGTGTTCACCCGCACCGAGGAGTGGCTGGAGCAGCTCGACCCCACCGAGCTGCGCAGGCTGGTCATCCCGCGCCCGTTCCCACCACAGATCGCATCGACGTACAGCGCTCGCGTGGCCGGCCCGGAGGGCATCACCCTGCTCGACGCCACCGAGTGCTGGATCTACCAGCACGGCCTGCGCCACATGGGCGAGATCGAGCTGGCTCGCGGCCTGGTCGGCCTCGGTGGCATGACCTCGTAGCGCTCGGCGGCACGAGGCCGCCACCCCCCTCAGCCGACCAGCGCAGCGACGGCTTCGTTGAGGCGCGCGGCACCGTCGACGAGGCCGGTCTCGTCGAGCATGCTGAACGAGAGGCGCAGGAAGCCGCCATCGGGTTCGTCGACGAAGAAGCTGCGGGCACCGGCCACCAGCACGCCATTGGCTTGCGCCGCGGCCACGGCACGCGCGGACGACACGCCCGGTGGCAGGCCGAGCCAGAGGAAGTAGCCGCCGTCGGGCACCGAGAACTCGAACAGCCTGGGGTCGAGGGCAGCGGCCAGCGCCGCACGACGCCGGGCATATCGCAGCGACGCAGCGTCGGCGATCTGGGCGAACCGCCCCGAGTGCAGCAGCTCGCCCACCACCATCGCCGCGAAGTGGTTCACTCCCCCGCCGGAGTCGAGCAGCCCGCACCCGCCGAGGCGCTCGACCAGCTCGGCGCCGGCGGTGAGGTAGCCGACCCTCAGCCCAGGAGAGAGCGACTTGGAGAACGAGCCGAGCCGCAGGACGGTGTCGCGGTCGTGCGACCACATCGACGCAGGGGCAACGACCGACGTGTCGCGGTACACGTCGTCCTCGATCACGTGCACGCCGTGACGCCGGGCCGCGTCGAGCAGTTCGAGCTGCCGCTGCACCGGCAGGCAACGACCCGTCGGGTTGGCGAACGTCGGCACGAGGTAGAGGAACGCTCGACGCCCGTCCGCGACCGCAAGGGCCGCTCGACGAGCGAATTCGTCGGTCGATGGGCCGAGCGCGTCGCTGACGAGACCGATGACCCGCAGCCCGTGGTCGGCGAACATCCGTAGCGCCAGGAAGTACGTGGGCTGCTCGACGAACACGACATCACCAGGCACCGCCAGCACCGTCAGGAGCACGTCGAGACCGCCCGAGCTGCCACCCATGATGATCACGTTGCGGCCCTCCACCGGCGCATCGGTTCGCGTCAACAGTTGGGCGACGGCCTCTCGCACGTAGCCACCGCCACACGGCGCCCCGTAGGTCAGCGACTGCCACCCGTGGCTGCCCAGCACGGCGGCAGTCGCCTCCGCCACCGCCCCGGTGGCGAGCGTTGACGGGTCGGGGTGGCCCCAGGTGAGGTCGATGACGCCGCCAGTGTGCTCGTACTGCACGTCGGGCAATGCGGCGCGACGAGCAGCCTCGGCCGCCAGCAGCTGTGCCCCGGTCTCGCTGTCACCCATCGGCCACCTCCTCCAGTGTCCGCCCATTGTTGCTGGTGCAGCGAGCTGCCGGTCGCCAACCCGGCCAGCGGTAGCGTGCCCAGCGTGGACCACATCGCAACGGCCATCGACGAGCTCGCAACTGCGACCGGCTTCTCCGGCGCGGTTCGAGTCGACCTCGACGGGCGCACCACACTCGCTCGCGCCTTCGGTCTCGCCGACCGAGGCCACCACGTGCAGAACACCATGTCCACCCGATTCGGCGTGGCCAGCATCACCAAAGGCTTCACCGCGCTCACGGTCGCATCGCTGATCGACGATGGTGTCCTCGCCTTCGACACCACAGCACGCTCCCTGCTCGGCGACGATCTGCCCCTGATCGACGACGGCGTCACGGTCGAACAACTCCTCGCCCATCGCAGCGGCATCGGCGACTACCTCGACGAGGACGCCGGCGGCGACGTCCTCGATCGCGCGATGACCGTGCACGTCGACCTGCTCGACGACGTCGAGCGCTACCTGCCCATGCTCGTCGGTCATCCATCGAAGTTCGCACCGGGTGCCGGCTTCGCATACTGCAACGGCGGCTTCGTCGTGCTCGCCCTACTGGCCCAACGGGCGAGCGGCGTGGCGTTCCACCAGCTCGTGCGCCAACGCGTGTGCGAACCCGCGAAGCTGCACGACACCGCGTTCACTCGCAGCGACGAGCTGGATGGCAACACGGCCATCGGATACCTGCACACAGGCGGCCTGCGGACCAACGTGTTGCACCTCCCCGTGACCGGCAGCGGCGATGGCGGCTTGTACTCGACGGTGGACGACCTTCATCGGCTGTGGTCCGCGTTCATGGGCGGCCAGATCGTCTCACCGGACATGGTCGCCAAGATGCTCGTCCCGCACACGGCGCCGACCGCCACGGCCCGCGGCTACGGCCTCGGGGTCTGGCTGCAGAGCAGTGGTGCGCTGATGCTGCAGGGCTACGACGCGGGCGTGTCGTGTGCAACGGTGCACGACCGGGCGCGGCAGGTCACCCACACGGTCATCTCCAACACCACGGAGGGGGCGTGGCCGTTGTACCGATGCCTCAACGACTTGCTCAGCACGTGAGACGCCGAACGACCTGCGCCGGTCACCGCAGCTCCTGAGGTACGTCGGTGGGCCGATCACCCGCGATCGCTCGTACGAACGACCCGTCGACGCGCCACCACCCGGAGACGACACGGCCCTCCGTGGCCCACCGCACCGTCGAGCGCTGCCAGTGACCACTCGGTTCGTCGGGCACCCGGTCGTCGTCCAGGACCACCGACGCGCCTCGCGGATCGAGTCGCAAACCCTCCCGCAGCACCTTCGCCGAGGCCTCCTTCACCGACCACAGCAGACACGTCAGCTCGTCGCGCCGCCGGGGATCGCGGATCTCGGCGATCAACGCCTGCTCGTGCTCGCCGAACCACTCGCGCACGAATGCCGGCGACCGGGGCTCGATCACCTCCAGATCACCACCGACCACGACGTGCTCACCCACCGCGGCCAACCCGACCCCGGCTCGATGGCTGATGGACAACGAGATCGGTGCAGGCAACTCGTCCACGAGGGCCTCCGGGGCGCCGTCGGGGGCGGCGATGATCGAGACTCGCACCACCTCCACATCGAGTACCGCCGCTACAAGAGCCTTCGCCGTCCATCTACCGAGGCGCCAATCCGCCCGCCGCTTCGGCACCACCAGACGGTCCTGCACCGTGCGTTCACGTGTCGAGAGCCACCCATCCCCGTCCGGCAGGTCGTGCAACCTTCGTTGCAGCCAGTGGACGACGGCGGCCGCCGTGTGCGTCACATCTCCCCACTCGACCGTTCGACCGCACGGCTCATCCCACGTTCCACCGCATCGATCAGCAACGGCCTCAGTTGTGCGGCCGGAATGATCCGGCTCACCGATCCCACCGCCAGCGCACGCTCCACGCTGTGGATCGCGTCGAACTCGGCCGCCACCGCGCCCAGTTGATCCGAGTGCGCCTGTGCAAGCGTCGTCACCAGTTCGCTGCGCAACGTGGCGCGCTCACCCGGCGCCGCAGATGCGATCCGCGCCTCCAGCTCCACGACGCGGGCATCGGCACGGGTGCGCTTCTCCACCTCCCCGGCGAAGACCACCGCCGCCGCCGGCGACCCGCCGATCACCGAGGCGTGCGACCCCTCGACGGCCAGCGTCTCGAGCATCGGGTTCAGCTTCTGACTGAAGACCACGAACGCTCCGCCATGGAAGCGACTGACCACGCAGAACACGATCGGGCCGCGGAAGTTCACCACCGCACGGCCGATCTCGGCACCGAACTCGAGCTGGGTGCGCCGCATCGACTCGGGAGAGCCGTCGAAACCGGACAGGTTCGCGAGCACGACGAGCGGCTGGCTGCCGCTCGTGGCGTTGACCGCCCGGGCGATCTTCTTCGACGACATCGGGAAGAGGGTGCCTGATGTCCACTGATCGGGGCCGTCAGCAGGCAGACGACCTTGACGGGCGAGTGCGTGGGCCTCGATGCCGATGACACAGACGGGGATACCACCGAGTTGGCCGTCCCACACCACCGCTGTGTCGCTCTCCGCGAGGTCGGCCCACCGTTCGAGCGGCTGGTGATCGGCATCGAGCACGGCCCGCATGACCGAGCGGATGTCGAAGGGCTTCTTGCGTTCCGGGTTGCTGTGCTCGCTGAAGATGTCGCCGACGGTTGCCAGGTCGGAGCCCTCCAGGTGATGCCGCGCCGAGCGGACGTCTCGGTCGAACGGGTCGGACGTCGCCGCCCGTCGCGGGAAGCGTTCGCCGGGCGCCGAGTAGCTGTGGGCGTAGTGCGCGAGCAAGACACCACAGGCGGCCGGTACGTCGGCCGCCCAGTACTGGGCCTGGCCGTTGGGCCCCATCACCCGCTCGTAGCCGCCGATGCCGTGGTTGTCCTCCGCCGACACACCACCGCTGAAGTCGAGCGCCTGCTTGCCGGTGAGCACCATCGCACTCGACGGCGTCATCACCAAGATGCCCTTGGTGTGCATCAGCATCGTCGCCTCGGCGTTCCAGTACGGCTGGGCACCGACGTTGATGCCCGTGACCACGACGTTGATCTCCCCACCCTGCTGGGTGAACTCGATGATGCGCCGCAGCACGTCGGCGATCCAGTCCATGTTCTCGGTACCGCTGTCCATCGCGATCTTGGCGCCGGCCGACAGCGCATACCACTCCACCGGCACTCCCATCTGCTCCGCGAGATCGATGGCGGCCATGATCCGCACGCACTCGGGCTCTGCCAAGGCGCCGAGGGCTCGTGTCGGGTCGCCGAGCAACGCGACCCTGATCATGCCCTCCGGGTATCGGTCGGACGTGTTGGTCACCACTCCCACGACGATGCTGGCGACGTTTCGCCCCGGTGGTCGGTGCACGGGCACGAGCGCGCCGGTCTCGCCCAGGTCGTACTCGGTGAAGCCGCCACCGGTGATCTCGGACCGGCCGCCGGCATGCGGCGCCACCAACCCACGGATCAGCTCGTAGGGATAGATCGTCCCTCGGCGGCGGCTCTGCACGACCTTCCTCGAGTACTCGTCGAGCGGCACCAGGGGCTCGGTGGGCTGCTCGGTCTCGCGCAGCACGAAGCTCGAGCCCGTCGTGCTCGTGAACCGCAGCGCGACGTCGCGTTTCGCCCCGGTGGCGGCATCGACACGGGAGCACAGCACGTGCACCTCCTCCAACCCAAGCCCTGTCGCCGCCCCGGCGAGCTCGGCGGCAAGACGCCCGATCTCCTCGGGGCTGAACGTCACCGGCGGCCACACCCGCAGCACGATCCGGTTCCACCACAGGCGCTGACCCAACGGACGCGGCGCCTGGACGCGGCGGATGGCCTCCATCGCCGCCAGCAGGGTGCGCTCCAGCTCCGGGAGCGCGACGATGCGGCCGCCGTCATCGCGCACCGGCGTCAGGTCGCGCACTTCGGCGATTGCGAAGAGACGTTCGTCGCTCGCGTTGTCTCGACCGATGCCACGGAACAGGTGCACCCCCGTGGTCGAGGCAAGGCGCTCCAAGTTGAAGTTCGAGAGGCGCCACAGGCGCAACCGCTCGGCCATCATCGGGTGCAATCCGCGGAGGAACCGATCCTCGACCAAACCCTCGAGCGTGGGCCGGAACGTCACGTGCAACACGCGCCGATCACCCAGGTCCGAGTCCTCCGACGTCCCCGCCACCGCGATCACCGCATACTGCACGGAGGTGTCGGCGTCGCCCGTCCAGTGATGCGCCAGTGCAGCCTCGGCGGCAGCCGTCACCGCGTCGTCGTCCACATCACCGTCGTCCAGCCATGTGTAGACCTCGGCCTGCACGGGCGTCGCGCTGTCGCGAGCATGATCGAGCACAGCCGCGACCGCCGCCGTCAGTGACGAGAAGGGTGCGCAGGCGGCAACGATTCGAACGGTGGCGCCGTCGTCTGCCACGTGATCAACGGCCATCGCCACCGGCGCGTGCCCGAGTCGGGTGAACTCACCGAAGGTGCCCCACCGGTGGTGCCGGCGAGTCAGCAGTTCAGCGACGGCATCGGCAGTGGCCACGGTCCCGGAGCGGGCCCGATCGAGCAAGGCGAACTCCAACGGTTCCGCGCAGGCGACGATCGCCTCCAGATGACCCGCACGGTCGCCGTTGCCTGCCACCAGATCGTCGAGATGCGCAAGGGCGGCCGTCAGCACGTCGCGCCGGACAGCATCCACGATGGGCCGGTCGATGGCGGTGAAGCGCACCTCCCGCGCGAGATCGGCGATCACCGGATGGTCGCGTTGTGTCGCTGCCACCAAACGGTCGAGCGTCTCGCGCAACTGTTCGCCGACACCGACGGCCGGGCGGTCCAGCCAGTGGTTCAGCACCGCCACGATGACGGGCACCTGGGCGTCGATGCGACCGCGGGACTGCATGATCCAGAAGAGCGCCTCCTCCAACGCCTCGGTGTGCTCGAGGGAGCGAATGCCGTAGTGGGCGAGCGCGCGACCGAGCGCCTCGAGATAGCGCTGCGGCACCCCTTCCACGTTGGGGCCCGGCGCCCGCAGGAAGGCGTGCATGTACTCCTGCGGGCTGGTCACCAGCAGATCGGCCTCTTCCAGGTCGTTGCCGCTCGGATCGCGTTCACTGCGGAACAGAGCGCGCACGTCGGCGAAGACATCCAGCAGGCGCAGCTCACCGACGACGCGCTCGGGCGCATCGGCGCCCAACTCGCGAGCGATGTCCACCTGTTCGGCGGCGACACGCTTGGTCGCCGCGACGGCCACGTCGTACCCCATGATCAGCCGCGTCAGCGTGTCGAGGTTCGCCGCGAAGCGGCTCGCCACCGACGGAAGGGCAGGGTCGTCGGGGGCGCTGAACGTGCATCGCGACTCCCCGAGCGCGGCCCGGCCGTGGCTGATCGGCTCGAGATGCACCAGCGGCGCACCCGAGTCGACCTGGACGTTGGTGCCGATGCAGACCTGGCGAACCCTCCCGGCGAACGGGGCGAGCACCGGGCTCTCCATCTTCATGCTCTCGATGGTGGCGAGCGCATCGTTCACCGCGACCTCGTCGCCGACTTGGACGTGGACGGCAACCACCACACCGGGCAGCCCGGATCGAACGATGCCGCCGTCGCCCCGCGAGAGCCGGTGCGGCACTCCGTCCACCTCCACCAAGTGGTCGCCGGCCTGAATGGCGGACACGATGCGGTGCGACCGGCCCCCTACGTCGAGCCGGCTCTGGTAACGGCCGAGGCGGGTGACGACCAGACCGATCTCGACACCGTCGACGGCCACCCGGTACTGCCGGCGGCCCGTGCGGCGCACGAAGACCCCGTACTCGTTGCCTCGGTGACACAGCTCGACGCGATGCCCGAGCTCACTCGACACCTCTGGCCGGCCGCGTCTCGCGGTGGCGAACAGACGGGCGCGACTGCTCCGCTGCCGCTCGTCGTAGGCGTCGACCGCGGCCATCAGCACCGCCTTGTCACCGTGCTCGCGGCCTGCGGTCTCACCCGCGGCAGCCAGCCGGTCGAGCCAGCCGGTGTCGTACTGACCGGCGCGCACCTCCGCGCGGTCGAGCAGATCCAGCAGGAAGCCCTTGTTCGTCGTTCCACCGTCCAGGACGACCGGCAGCTGGGCGAGCGCACGACGCAGCCGCACCCGCGCCTCGTCCCGATCACGACCCCAGGCAACCACCTCCGCCAGCGTCGGGTCGTCGCCGGGGCGCACGACATCACCCTCCGAAACGGCCGGGTCGATGCGCAGGCCGGGGCCGGTGGGCACCTGCAGCAGCAGGACGCGCCCCGGAGCCGGGGCGAAACCCAACTCGGCATCCTCGGCGTTGAGACGCACCGCGATCGCATGCCCGTCACCGATCGGCGCGGCCCCGACGAGGCGTCCGCCTTCGGCGATGTGCAGTTGCAGCTTCGCCAGGTCGATGCCACCGGCGATCTCGGTGACGCCATGACCAAGGGGAAGACCGCCGCTGATGCGGAGGAGCGACACATCGGCAGCGAGGTCCTCGCGGACGAATGCGATCGTGGCCGCACCCACCACACCCGTCAGTGAGGCCACGCGAACGGCCACCGAACGCAGCAGATCGCCGGCCACCCCGATCAACCGCTCGTCTGCCGACTCGACCAGCACCTTCTCCGAGCGCCGCTGCAGGGTGCCATCGTGGACGCCGACGGCCCACACGTCGCCGAAGCGGTCGCCGGCCACGAGCACCTCGATGTGGCGGGCGTATCCGCGCTCGACGATCTCCAACGGCGAGAGGCGACCGCCGGCAGACTCGGCCGCGGCCTGCAGCAGCGAGCGATCGGCGATGCTCCTCAGCGTGTCCGCGCCGAGGCCGACGTTGGTGATGCCCATCCGCACGCACATCTCCGCGAACGCCGGTTGCTGCGCGAGTGGACCCCAACCGACCCATGCGCCGTCAACCTCCGCCAGCCTCAGTGCCTCCTCCAGCGCATCGAGGTTGTCGACGGAGATCGGGCCGTCGACCCGAACCGCGAAGTCGGCTTCCCGCACGAACAGGGAGCGAGCGTCGGCATCGACGTGAACGGCGACGATCTGCAGGTCGCGCTGCAACTCGGCGGCGTATTCGCGGGCAGCGTTGATCAGCCGCATCGCGGCGGCGCCGCGATTGACGATGGCCAGTCGGGTGATGGTCGCCATCTCGGTCACTTCCTGCTGCGCCGGCCGCGAGCGGGATCCGCCTCGGCTGCCACCATCGCCGCCCTCAATGGCATCAGGAGCGCATCGTCGGGGCCCCCGGGGAGCACGGTGGTCGTGTAGCCACTGAGGTGCAGCACCACCTTGCCCTTGGCGTCGACGACGACTGCATCGTCGCCACCACCTGCCCTGGTCACCACGGCACGAGCGCCAGCGAGCGAACCGGTGCCACCGCTCGATGGTCTGACGATGTCGACACGCCCGACCTTGGCCGGTAGTGCCATCGAGCCAGTAGTGCCCAGTTCGTGGACTCCGGCCGTCTGGAAGCAGAGCTCCACCAGCCGTGGCCAGGCCAGCAACGGCCGGCCGTCAGGCTGATGGTTGGCCGGCAGCGCGGCCGGGGTCGCGCCGACGACGACCTCATCCTCGGCCCACGCCTGGTCGAGGACCTGGTAGGCGGGACCGTGGAAGTAGATCTCGTAGATGCTGCCGGCGGCGACCGCGGACGCCGGCGGCTTCTTGGCCGTGGCACCCGGCGCGCTCGCTGCCGGACGGGCGCTGCCCGCCGGCGCGAGCACCACGTTGCCGACGAAGTGGGTGGTGACCTGTTCGGGCTGGCCGGGGAGGCTCCGGCGACCGACCAGCGCGCACTCGGCGACGATCGAGCCTCCTTCACCGCACAGCAGCCGGGCACGGATCTCGGCAACACGCGAGTCGTCGCGATACAGCTTGAACGGGGCAAGGAACTCGACGTCGCTCAGGGAGTGCACCTCCCACCCCGGCACGAGCGCTGCGGCAGCTTCGGCAAAGGCCTCCATGCCCATCACGCCCGGCAGCACCGGGGTGCCGTCGATGCGGTGATCGTCCAGGAACGGCTGGCCGGCGGTGAGCGTGGTGCGCACCACCAAACCGTCGCGGAGGGTGCAGGCGACCATCTCGCCGATCATCGGTCCCGACTCGCTGCCCGCCAGCGCGGCGGTTGCCGCCACGGCGTCGAGACCACCGGTCGGCGACTCCTCCAACATGATCCCGAGCGAACCGGCGACCACCACTTCGCCGCCTGCGCCCGCGGCCGTCAGCTCGTGACGGACCACCGGGATGCCGACCTCCGGTGGCAGCATGTCGATCCCGGCCATCGCCATCATCTTCGGGATGGACCCACGGCTCGCCATCCCGATGCTCGCCCACGCTGTCCAGTCGATGGCGACGCCTCGTGTCGCCGGCCGCGATGAACGGAAGGCGGAGATGCTCTTGCACAGCAGATCGTTGGCAGCGCTGTAGTCCGTCTGGCCGCCGTTGCCGAACCTGCCGGCGATCGAGCTGAACACGACAGCGGCGCCGAGCGGGGTGTCGCCCAACGCATGCAACAGGTGGAACCAGCCGTTGCTCTTCACGTCGAAGACGAGGTCGTACTCGCGATCCGTCTTGTCGGGCAGGAAGCGGCTGATCTCGAGACCTGCGCAGTGCAGCAGCACATCGACCCGTCCCGACCTCGCGACGATCTGCTCGACGGCCGCGTGCACTGCTGCGAAGTCGGTGAGATCGGCCTGGTACCAGTGGACGGTGCCACCGGCGCGCTGCACGGCCTGGATCGCGTCCAGCGCCGCCCGCGACCGCTCCAGCCGGGCGAGCTCGCGTTCGACCAGCGCCGGAGTCGCCCGCTCGCCGCGCTCGGTGATGCGGTGAGCGATGTCGGCCTTGAGACCGTCGTGATCGTGGACGAAGCGCTCCAGGTCCGGGTCGTCGGCCAACGGCTCGGGAGTGAGGTCGATGAGGTGGAACGTGCCACGCGAGGCCATTGCGAGGTCGGTGGTGATCGCACTGACGATGCTGCCGGCGGCGCCGGTGACGACGATCACGTCGTCGGGCCCGAGCAGACGAGCAGGATCCTCCGCGACGTCGCGTTCGGCGACGCCGATGCCCCAACGAAGGCCGCCCGCGCGGCCCACCTCCACGATGCCGGGGTCGTGCGTGACCTCGGCCAGCAGCTGGCCGGCCACCTCGGCGGCCGGGGTCGCTGTCGCGAAGTCGACCACCTTGACCAGCGCATCAGCCCGCTCCCGGGCCAGGGCTTTGGTGAAGCCACTGGTGGCGCCACCGAGCACGTCCTGCGCGCCGGGTACGTCGTAGCCGAAGCTTCCACCCAATCGGACGGCGCTGACCAGGAAGTGCCCGGCCGTCATGTCGTCGTACAGCACGCGCATCGTGGTCGCCAGCAGCTTCACGCGCACGCGCAACGCCTCCGACCACGAGGCCGGATCGAGCCCGGCGAGGTCCACCTGATCGAGAGCCGGCAACCAGAAGACACCGCTGATGGGGCCGGCCGCTCGCCACGCCTGCAGGGTCGATTCCAAGGTCGCACGATCCGGCGCAGCGTCGACCAGCAGCACCTCGACACCCATCTCCGCCAGCGAAGCCGTCAGGGCGACGGCGGCGCCTCCGGTATCGGGGTAGACGACCACCCGGTCTCCGGCGGCCAACTCCACACCGGTTGTCTCGCACAGTTCCAGTGCAGGGCGCACCACCGGCACGGGCACACGACGCGGGAACCGAGGGGTGTCGCCGGAGTCCACAGGGTTCGCATCGAGGTTGCCAGGCTCGTCGACAGCGGCCGGCAGCTGCACGGTCTGCGGGGCACGATCGTGCACGAAGCCGATCACATGCGCCAACGTCGGATAGTCACGCAACTTCAACTTGTCGTCACGCTCGATCCCATACGCCTCACGCACCGCCGCGAACAACTCCGCCTGCTTCACCGTGTCCACACCCAGATCCGCCTCCAGATCCAGATCCAGATCCAACATCTCCGGCGGATACCCCGTCTGCTCCGCCACCAACCGCAAGATCGTCGCCGCCACCTCATCCCCTGCAGGCGCTGAAGGCGTTGCAGCGACCACCGGATCGGCTTCGACGGCGAGTGCAGCGACGGCGGGCGCCGGCGCCGGGGCCGGAGAAACCGGCGCCGCAGCGGTGTCGGCGTTGACCGCACGCGGCGCGACGGGTGCAACTGCGGCGGGGGTTGCCGCCGCAGGGGTGGCCGGCGCGCCGGGCCCATTGTCGACGATGCGCAGGCGGCGCTGCACCACTTCCATCTGTGGCGACTCCTGGCCGGAGATGCTCCGCAGCCAGCCCGACCATCTGGCCTGGTCAGTGATCCGATAGGCGTACCCCAGCTGGTCGGGGGCCCGGTGACGGCCGTCCGCAACCGGCGTCCAGCGCAGCAACACCATGCTGATCTGCGAGCCGAAGCCGGCGGCCAGCCGCAAGGCACACCGCACCGGGTACGAGCCTCCGCGAGAGAGGTTGAGCGAACCCAGCTCGGGATCCACTTCGCGGAAGTTGGCGACAGGGGGCACGATCCCGGTCTCCAGCGCCTTCACGGCCACGACGTCCTCGAGACCGACTCCCATCGGGTGGCCGGTGACGCCCTTGGTGTTGGCGATCACGATGCGGTCGGCGTTGACGCCGAACACGTGCCGCAGCGCGTGGATCTCGGCGGCGGCGCTTCCGCCGCGCGCCGGTGTGTAGGTCTCGTGGGAGACGAACACCAGCTCGCTGGCGATCGCCGCGCGATCGGCACCTCGTGCTTCGCCCTGGCGCACCACCGCCTCCATGATGCCGCCGATGTGCTCGACATCAAGACGGGTGCCGTGGAACGCGCTGTTGGCGGTGACCGCTCCGAGCACCTCGCAGATCGGCTGCACACCACGCTCACGCGCAGCGTCGGCGCTCTCCACGACCAGCGCGGCGGCGCCCATTCCGATGATCATGCCGTGGCGGCGCTTGTCGAACGGCAGCGCCGCCTCGGTCACGTCCTCGTCGGTCGCCGCGGCACCCGTCGCCAGGAAGCCGGCACCGATCCAGCCGAGCAGGTCGTCGCTGGTCGCATCGTCGGCCGCGATGACGATCACCCGTCGGCAACGACCGGCGCGGATCCAGTCCTCGGCCAGCGAGATCGCCTGCGTGGTGCTGGCGCACGCCGAGTTGATCTGCGTGTTCGGACCGCGTGCGCCGATCAGCTCGGCGAACTGCGAGTGACCCATCGAGAGCACCCGGAACAGGAACCGTCGGTCGAAGAGATACGGATGCACTTCCAGCTCGCGCTGGACGTCGTGGATGCGACGGTCGATCTCCACCAGCGACACGCTGGCCGAGTCGGCTTCCGCGACCCGGGCACGCACGGCTTGCAGCTCGTCCAGCTCGAGCCGCCGCGCCCGGTCCTGTTCGTAGCGGCGCACCTCGTCGGCCAGTTCCTCCAGGCCGGGAAACGCACTGGCGAAGATGATGCCGGTCTCGTCGCGCAGCGCGTCGGGCAGGCCCCAGCGCTCCGGCAGCTGGGTGCCGAGATGGGTGGTCTTGTAGCGCTGCACGATCGGGATGCCGGCATCGCGCAGAGCGTCGAGCCCAGCACCGATCGCCAGTTGAGTGGTTCGGCCGAGGGCGGCCAGGCGGTCGGCTTCGACACCGAACTCGGCGGCGAGGTCGAACGAGCCGGCACGGCCCGCCAGCTTGATCACATCGGCGACGCTGTCGATCGCTTCGAAGCTCGCGCCACGGGTCTCGCTCTTGGTCAGCCGAACGATGTGCTTGTCGAGGATCTCGTTGCGCAGACGACCCGGGATGACGTCGATCAACTGCTCGCCGTGCAGCAAACGGGCGAGGTTCTCGTCGTCGAACACCCGCTGCGTGCCGGGCGTGCCGAGCGCAGCGCCCGTGATCACGACCGGCTCGTCGTTCGTGCGGGTCCGGCTCTCGCCGACGCCCATCAGCGAGCGGGCCTTGTCGAGGAAGTCGTCGAAGAGCGCTCCGAGATCGGTCTGCACAGCACTGCTCACTTTCGTGGAATCGGTCGAGGTAGGGGTCACCGAAGCGGCGACGGTGGGTGCGCCGGCGAACTGGGCGGCGACGTCACGCGCCGCGCCATGGCCGGCCGCATACAGGCCGCACAGGGCCTGGTTGAAGGCGACGACATCGGTCTGCTTGGGATGATTGGTGAACAGCACGGTGACGTCCTCACCGAGCACGTCGGTGGCGAACCCGTGCAGCGCGCGCTTGGGGCCGACCTCGACGAACACTCTGGCGCCCGCGTCGTAGAGCGTGTGCAGGCCCTTCACGAACTGCACCGGAGATGCCACCTGCTGTGCCAACAGATCGAGCATCGTCTCACCCACACCGGGACCCATCGGATAGAACTCGCCGGTCACGTTCGAGACGATCGGACGTATCGGCGCGTGCAGCTCCAGTCGCTCGAGGGTGCGGCGCAGGGGCTCGCTGGCGGCAGCGACGATGCTGGTGTGGAACGCGTGGCTCACGGTCAGGCGCGCTGTCAGCCAGCCACGCTCCTCGCATGCCGCCAGCGCTGTCTCCACTGCCGTGGTGGCACCACCGATCACCGACTGGGCGTTCGAGTTGACGTTGGCCAGCACGACGTTGCCGTCGATGCCGTCCACCAAGCGCTGCACCTCGTCCACCGGCGCGAAGACCGCGGCCATGATCCCGTTGTCCGCGACGGTGAGGCTGGCCATCTCGTGCCCACGGGCACTCACCGCTTCCAGGGCGCCGGGGAACGACAACGCACCGGCCGCCACCAGCGCGCCGTACTCGCCCAGGCTGTGGCCGATGACCATGTCGGGCTCGACGCCGTAGGCCGTCAACAAGGCGGTGAGGGCCAGGTCGGTCGCCAGCACTGCCGGTTGCGTGATCTCCGTGTTGCGCAGATCCTCCTCGGCAGCGTCCACGGCGGCGGGGTCGGCGGCGTCGATGAAGATGTAGTCGCTGAGCGGCTTGCCCAGCAATGGCGTCATCACGCGATCGGCCTCCACGAACCGCTCGGCGACGATCGGCTCGACGGCGCGCAGTTGGCTGAGCATGTTCACGTACTGCGATCCCTGACCGGTGTACATGAAGGCGATCGGTGCAGCCGGCCCCGTGCCGCGGAACACGCCCCGACCGCGCAGCATCGTCCACATCGCCGGTGTCTCGAAGGCGGCGAGCGCCCGCGTCGCCTTGTCCACCAAGTCGCGAGCATCTCCGTAGTCGATGGCCAGGCGCTCCGGCGCGGCCAGCGCCGCTGCGCTGGGCTGCTCGGCTGCCGGGGCGACGCCCGACTCGGCTGCGGCCAGGACCCCGCGCAGTTGCTCGATGAGGTCGGCCTGGTTGGTGGCGCCCAGCAGGAGCGCACCTCGCAGCGGCGCCTTTCCGGGGAGCGACGCCGGCTCGGCCACGCCCGCCGTCACCGGCGCACTCGCGAGGTCGGCACCGACCGCCACCATCTTCGGGGCGTTGAACCGCAGCCGGCCCGGCACGTGCTCCTCCAGCACCACGTGGAAGTTGGTGCCACCGAAGCCGAAGGCACTGACACCGGCCGTTCGCACGCCGCCTGCCGAAGGCGACGACCACTCGCGCAGCTCCGTGTTCACGCGGAACGGCGACGTCGACCAGTCGATGTTCGGGTTCGGGTCGGAGAAGTTGAGGCTCGGCGGCAGCACCTTGTGGTGCAGCGCCAGCGTCGCCTTGAGGATGCCTGCCGCGCCGGCGGCCGCCTTGAGGTGGCCGATGTTGGACTTCGCCGAACCCAGCGCCACTGCGCCCGGGGCCAGGCCGGCACTCGCGAACACCTCGCCGAGGCTGGTCACCTCCACCACGTCGCCGACGCGGGTGCTGGTGCCGTGGGCCTCCATCAAACCGCACGCCGACGGCGACAGCCCAGCGGCCGACCATGCTCGCGCCACCGCCAGCCGCTGGCCCACCGGGTTCGGCGCAGTGATGCCCTTGCCCTTGCCATCGCTCGCGCCCGCGATGCCGCGCAGCACTGCGTACACGCGGTCGCCGTCGCGTTCCGCGTCGGCCAACCGCTTCAGCAGGAACAGGGCGGCGCCCTCCCCCATCACGAATCCGTCGGCGCCGGCGTCGAAGGGGCGCGTGCCCGTTGCGGACAGTGCACCGATCTTGCAGAACTTCACGAAGCTGGACGCGCCCATGTTGCGGTCGATGCCACCGGTGACCACGGTGTCGAACTCGTGCTCGATGAGCCCTTCGATCGACGCGTCGATGGCCGCCATCGCCGAGGCGCAGGCAGCGTCGACGATGAAGTTCGGTCCGTGGAAGTCGAACAGGTTGGCCACCCGTCCCGCCATCACGTTGCCCAACTCGCCCGCCATCGTGTCCTCGGTGACCTCCGGGTAGTTCATGCTCATCCGAATGCCCAGCTCTTCGGTGATCGCCGAGCGCATCTCCGCCGGGAGCTGCTGGAACGACGGGGCGCTGTGCAGCTCCCGGACGATCTCGGGAGTCGCGATGCGCAGCGCCGTCTGGTAGTGGTGCTCACCGGCCATCGCGTTCCCGAGGATCACGGCCGTACGTTCATGATCGATCGGCTTGCCGTGGTCTGCCAGCACTGCGCGGGTGCACGCAATGGCCCACTTCTGGCCGTCATCGATCGCATCGCTCACCTTCGGCGGGATCGGCAGCTTCCACGCCAGCGGGTCCCACTCCCAGTCGCGGACCCAACCGCCGATCTTGGAGTACGTCTTGTCGGGGGCATCGTGGTCCTCGTCGAAGTACAGGGCGGGATCCCAGCGGCTGGGCAGCACCTCACTGATCGAGTAGCGACCGCGCGAGACGTTGTCCCAGAAGGTTGCAGCGTCGGGCGCGTCGGGCAGGATCGCCGAAACGCCCACGATTGCCACTGGTTCCATGACGGATGTCCTTTCGTTCGACCGGGAGACGCGCCCGGCCGTGCTTCGCTGTTCAGCCGCGGCCGTAGAGGGCGTCGGCGATGGTGTCCATGTCGGCGATCTGGCCGGCCTGGGCAGAGAGGATTCGAGGCAGCCCGACCGCTGCCTGCAGTCGGCTGACATCGCTCTCGTCGGCCGAGCCGACGATCAGACCGAGGCCTTCGCCGGCAACGCGCAACGCCGTGGTGCGGGCGTTGACCCGGCTGACCGCGGCGAGCGCCTCGGGCGTGAACCGGTGATCGGCCTTGGGTGGCAACACTCCGTCGGCCGCTCTCGCCGCACGGCGCGCCAGCGCCGCACTGCACTCCGTGATCGCCACCAGTTCACCCAGGCGCAGCAGGACGTGCTGGTTGCGCGTGAGCCGCGCCACCCTGGCGACCTCCATCAGTTCGGCAAGCGCCCTGTGCGCCAGAGCGGCGATGCCGGCCCCCACCTGCGGGAGGCGTTGCTCGAGCACTTCCAGCTCGGCGGCCTGATCTCGATAGAACGCGCCACTGCTCTTCAGGTGCTGCTGCCACCGGTCGCGGCTGATGGTCATCTCCATGATCTCGGAGGTGCCCTCGTAGATGGTGGTGATGCGCACGTCGCGCTTGATCTTCTCCACCATGTACTCGTGCGTGTAGCCGTAGCCACCCAGTGCCTGGATGGCCGCGTCGGCCGCAGCGTTGCCCGCCTCGGTGGACACGTACTTGGCGATCGCACCCTCGGTGTTGAGCGTGCCCTCGCCGCCCCGGTCGATGCGCTCGGCGGTCTCCTCGATGTAGGCGCGCCCCGACTCCAAGCGCACCGCATGCGGCACGATCAGCTTGTGCGTGTAGCCCTGCTTCTCCGAGAGCGGGCTACCGGCCTGGATGCGCTCGGCCGAGTACGGGATCGCACGGTCGAGTGCCGCCCAGCCGGCGCCGAGACCGAAGGCCGCGACCATCAGACGCGTGTACCCGAAGACCAGCTGGGCCTGCCACAGGCCCTGCCCTTCGACCGTGCCGACCAGCCGATCCACGTCGACGTACACGTCGTCGAGGAACAAGGCGGCGGTGTTGGACAGGCGGATGCCGTGCTTGTTCTCCGGCTTCGCCTTGTCGAAGCCGGCCACGTCGTGCTCCAGCACGAACCAGGTCGGGCCACCGGGCGCGTTGGCCAGGATCGTGTAGAGATCGGCCACGGCGCCGTTGCTGATCCACTGCTTCTTGCCCGAGATGCGGTAGCCGGTGACGACGCCGTCGATCTCCACAGGCACCGCCACCGTCTTCAGCGAGCCGAGGTCGCTGCCGGCCTCGGGCTCGGTCGCGCCATACGCCATCATCAGGCCTTCGTTGGCGATGCGGCTCATCCAGTGGTGGATCTGCTCGGGAGTGCCACCCATCAGGATCGGGTCGCTGCCCAGGAAGGTGGCGAGCACGGAGGTGGCGACACCGAGGTCGATCGCAGCCATCTGGGTGCACACGCGATACACGTCGAAGGCGTTGCCGCCCATGCCACCATGAGCTTCCTCGATGAACAGCAGCTGCACGCCCAGCTCGTCGCTGCACATCTTCTTCACTGCCGCCGCCGGGAACTCGTCGCGCTCATCGAGCTCGATGAGCAGGCTCTCCGGCAGTTCACGTTCGGCGAACTCGTTGATCGCCGCCAACGTCATCTCGAGCATGTCGAGATCAAGACCCTGATTCATGCGTCTTCCCCACGTGCCAGCGTCGTGAATCGGACTGCCGATTCAACAGCGACGCTTTGTTCACGCTCTCAACAATGCAGTAAGCAGGCCTCACATGGCATGGACTTTCGACCCAACTCTCGGCCGATTCGGTCCCCGAATCGGTGGCTGGCGGGGTTGATCGGTGCCGAACTGGCGTTCGTGTCATCGCCCGACCGAGCCGCTCGTCGCCGGGCGATGACGCGAAGCGACCCTCGTGGAAGGGCCAGCTGGAGCCGCCGTCAGGTTTCAACGACCGATGAGCTGGCGGGCGACGCCGAGCGCGTGGCCCAACGAGTCGGTGAACGCCACACCCTTCCATGCGATGTCGAAGGCCGTGCCGTGGTCGACCGAGGTGCGCACGATCGGCAGGCCGAGGGTGACGTTGACACCCGTGTCGAACGCCAACAGCTTCATCGGGCCGTGACCCTGGTCGTGGTACATGCACACGATCGCGTCGTAGCGGCCGCGGTGCACAGCCTGGAAGAACACCGTGTCGGCGGGGTGGGGGCCCGTGGCATCGATCCCTTCGGCGACCGCCGTCTCGATCGCCGGTGCGATGTGCTCGATGTCCTCGCGCCCGAACAGCCCGTGCTCGCCGGCGTGCGGGTTGAGCCCGCAGACTGCGATGCGCGGACGATCGAGGAAGCGGGACAACACGTCGTTGGTGAGGTGGATCACGTCGAGCACCCGCTCGGCGCGCACGCGCTCGATCGCCGTCGTCAGCGAGACGTGGGTGCTGACGTGGGTGACCGCGAGCGAGCCGTGCGCCGTGGCTGCGGTGAGCATCATCGTCACCTTCTGCACACCGCACAGCTGGGCGATGAACTCGGTGTGGCCGACGAACCCAGGGTCGCTGAGCTGGGTGGCCTCCTTGTTCATCGGCATGGTCACGATGCCGCTGACGGTGCCGGCGAGCGAGTCGAGCGTGGCCCGCTCGACGTAGGCGCGGGCCGCCGCGCCGGAGGCACCATCGAGCTCACCTGGCCGATGGTCGGCAGCAGTCAGCAGGCCCAGATCGACCAGTGGGAAGCGGCCCCAGTCGACATCCATGCCGAGCAGCGCGGCCCCGTTGTGGAGGATTGCTGCGTCGCCGTAGACCACCACGTCGTCGCCGAGCGTGCCGTCGACGAAACTGCGCAGGACGATCTCCGGCCCGACACCGGAGGCGTCTCCCATCGAGATTGCGATCGGCGCGGTCACGCTCGGCACGGTAGCTTGCGCGCCGATGACCGCCTCGCCCCATCCTCTTGCCACCGTGTTGCACGCCGCGGCCGAGGGCCGCTTTCCTGCGGCGGACGGCACCGTGCGGCTGCTGTCGCCGTTCGGCGACGTCCATGCGGTGGTCGCATTCAGCGCGCACACCGTGCTGCTCACCGACCGCTCCCCCGCCGAGGTCGCCGCGCGGGGAATCGATGCCTACGGCGGCTCGCTGCACCCCGCGCAACAGCTGTGGCTGGCGGGTGAGCACGACATCGGCTCACTCGACATCGTGCTCGTGGCGAGAGCCGTCGGCACCGCGACCCTGCCGACCATCGGAACGGATCATCCACGAGCCGCACGTGCGTACCACCATCGTCGCAACGTCGCCGTCCACGGCGACGAGCGCGGGCTGGTCACCATCGGCCATGGTCTCGCCGACCGCTGGGAGATCTCCGTCGAACTGTTCGACGAGGTCGAGCACGGTCGTGGCGCAGGGCGGGCGTTGATCGCCGCCGGCCTCGCCGCGGCACCGGCCGGCGAATGGGTGTGGGCGCAGGTGGCGGCCGGCAACGCCGCGTCGGTGCGTGCCTTCCTCGCGGCCGGCTTCCGCCCGATCTGCAGCGAAGTGCTCTTCACGCACCACGCGGACTGAACAGCATGACCAGCGCGTCGGGCCCGCCGAACCCGCCGGCCTTCGTGATCACGAGCGGCCCGCCGCCGTCGGCATCGCGGCTCCACGGCATGCCGGCCGCAACCGTGCCGCCAACCAGTCGAGGCGCATCGCCCAGGTATGCGGCCGCGGTGTCGCCGCCGAGCAGCACGATCGTGGCGGGCCGCAGACGCGAGGCGACCTCGTGGGAGCTCGCTGCGAGCTCGTTGGCGACGCCGACGTGCAGCGGCCCCTCCGCATCGGGGGCGGTCAGGATCGTCACGTCCGGGCAGGCCACCGCGAGGCGCTCGACCTGCGATCGCGACACCGGGTTCGCGCTGCCGCAGACGACCAGGACCGCATCGTCGAGCGGCGGCGTCGGTACGGGCGTAGTGACCTCGCAACGTGCAGCGAACGCAGCACCCAGCGGGCCGGCCGGCCCGACGATCAGGACCCCTTCGACGCCAGCGACAACGGATGCCATCGCCTGCATGGCAGCGCTGTCGGGAACGTCGCAGACGGCGACCGAAGCGCCGCCAGCCAGCCATTCCCCCAGTGCGGCCACCGTCCTCACGAGCGATGCCTCGGGCAGGTGGTCGAGCACGCTGCCGATCGGCGAACCGTGCACATGCACGACGCCATCCACGCAGGTTCGGCCGAGCGCCGGCCACCCGGGCAACACGACGACGCGTCCGCCTCGCCGCGCCTGACGAGCGCGCACCTCCGCCACCCAGTTGCCGCGCAGTGTGGAGTCCATCTTGTGCGCACTCCAGCCGGACGGCGCGTACTCGATCGCCGCCGCTGCCGCGGACGCCACCGCTGCGTCGAGCCCACGCGACCCGAGGTCGACCACGCAGGGCCCATCGACCGGCCGGCCGACAGTCACTGTCACCGGTCCGGCCGACGCGGCAAACAGCGCCGCCACCTCGAACGCACCCGTGCGATCATCCGCCGCGACCACCCAGTCCCTCACTCGGCGGACTGTACCGGCCGCCGAGCGCCTGGGTGACTGCGAGTAGGGTGCGTCGGCATGAGCGTGCGCGGCGTCCTGGCCACTCGGGTCAGGCCCGTGCAGGCCGTCGTCGTCGTCGTCGCGTTCGCCGTCGCACTGAAGCTGGCGGTCGAGGGCGACGTGCTCGCCGCCTGGGGCGTGGTCCTCCTTGCAGCCATGATGCTCTGGGTGCTGTGGCTCGCCCCGCGCCTTCGTCGGCCGGCACGCACGGTGCATCTGGAGGAGACGACCGTGCTCCGGCACACCTGCGAGGTGGTGTGGGGCCTGATCAAGCCGGCGGAACTGGCACCACTCCTCGATCCGAACCTACGGTTCGGTTACCGGGTGCCCGGCACGCCCGACGGTCTCGGCGAGCGACAGGCACTCGAGCAGCACGACGGCAGCACGTTGATCTCCGAGGTGATCGAGTACGAGCCGTATCGCCGTGCCGTCACCTGCCTGGTCTCACCACACCGCCTCGACGCCGTGCGTTCGTTCCAGACCGTCGAACCGCTGGACGAGGGCTGCCGCTACACCATGGCCCTCGAAGTCGACCTCAAGGCCGGCACCCGCGTTGCCCCACAGGTCGAGCGTTCGTGGCGCGACACGACACGCGATCACTTCGCCAGGGTTCGTGCGATCCTCGATTCGGGGGAGCCGATCACGGCGCCGACGAGAGACACGGCGGCGCCGGGCCCGGTCAGTTGACCTTGCGGTCGCGACCCTCCCAATAGGGCTCGCGCAGATCCTTCTTGAGCACCTTCATCGCTCCGGACAGGGGCAGCGGCTCGCTGCGGAACTCGACGCTCTTGGGCAGCTTGTAGCCGGCGATCCACTCCCGGCAGTGGTTGATCAGCTCCTCCGCCGTCGCGACGAGACCCTCCTTCAGCACGACCACGGCATGCACGGCTTCGCCCCACTGCTCGCTGGGGATGCCGATGACGGCAACCTGCAACACCGCACCATGCGAGGCGAGCGCGTTCTCCACCTCCGTGGAATACACGTTCTCGCCGCCGGTGACGATCATGTCCTTCACCCGATCCACCAGGTAGAGGTAGCCCGCGTCATCCAAGTAGCCCGCGTCACCGGTGTGGTACCAGCCACCGCGGAACACGTCGGCGGTGGCCTCGGGCTTCTTCCAGTACTCGACCATGAAGTTGCCCGCGCGGGCGCAGACCTCGCCGGGTTCACCAGCGGGCAACAGGTTGCCGTCGTCGTCCTGTATCGACAGCACGACACCCAGGAGCGGCCGACCCGCCGCTCGCAGGAACTTGCCACCGGCGCGATGCTCGTCGGGCCCGAGGAAGGTGAGCACGCTGGAGCTCTCGGTCATGCCGTAGCCCTGCCAGATGTTCATGTCGGGGTACATCCCCAGCATCCTCTCCAGCAACGCCTGTGGCATCGGCGAGGCGCCGTAGACGAGATCGGTGAAGCTGCCGAGGCCATCGGGCGAGAAGTCGGGGTGCGCCACCGTCATCCCGATCATCGTCGGCACCATCACCGTCGTGGTGGGCTGGTAGGCACGCACGGCCCTCATCACCGCCGTCGGCTCGAACATCGGGACGATGACGGTGTGCGCTCCCTGCGCGGGCCCGCCGAGCACTCCGAACATGGAGGCTGCGTGGAACATCGGGGTCTGCATCAGGTTCGTGGTGCCACGGTCGAACGTGAGGCCGGTCATCACGTGGTAGCAGTTCAGCATCTCTGCTCGCTGGTCGAGCAGCACGCCCTTGGGCAGGCCGGTGGTGCCACCGGTGTACATCAGCACGACGGGGTCGCTCTCCTCGCCCTCCTCCGGCAGCACCGATGGCGCCGAGGCGAGCAGATCGGCGTGGGTGACCGTATGCGGCACGTCGCCGGCGCCCACCAGCACCACGTGCTCGAGCCCGGCGTCAGCCTTCACCGCATCGATGAGCGGCGCGAAGAACGCGTCGACGAAGCACACCTTGGTGCCCGAGTCGCGCAGCACGTACGCCAGCTCCTTGGGGGCGAAGCGCAGGTTGAGCGGGTTGATCACGCCACCGCCGAGGAACGCCGCGTGGTACAGCTCGAGGTACTCGGGCGAGTTCAGCGTCATCACCGCAAAGCGGTCGCCACGCCCCACACCGAGGCTCTGCAGCCCTCCAATCGTGCGCTTGACCCGCTCGAAGTGCTCCGCGTACGTCGTGGTCACACCGGTGGCGGCGTTGGTGACGCAGGGTCGGTCGCTGTTGGAGGCAACGGCCGGCAGGAACAGGCGATGATAGATGAGCTCCTTCATGCCGCACACCATAGGCGCACCAGGGCCGCACCCGAACGTGGGGAACTATTCGCCACTCAGGTGCGACCTTGCTGCGAACGAACGGTTACCCCGAGGAGCACCATCACATGTCCGATGCAACGAGCCCAGACGCGCCCGAGCTCAGCGACAGCACACCGCCGGTCGGCGAACCCGTCGGCGACAGAGGTGGCAGTCGTCGCTGGCGAAGCGTCTGGCGCATCCACTTCTACGCCGGAATGTTCTCCATCCCCTTCCTGCTGCTGATGGCGGTCACCGGCCTGGTGATCCTCTACACGACGCCGCTCCAGAACGCCACCGAAGGCGATCTGCGCCAGGTGAAGGAAGTCGGCGAGTGGGTGTCGTTCGACGCCCAGGAGAAGGCGGTCGAGGCTGCGTACCCCGAGGAGACGGTGATCTTCCTCCAGTTGCCGGTCGACGACGAGACCTCCACCATCTTCGGCTTCGACAGCGGGCACCAGGCCTACGTGAACCCCTACACGGGCGAAGTGCTCGGCAAGAACGACCCGGGCCGCGGCGTCGTCGGCCTCTCGAATCGACTGCACGCTTTCCTCAACAACGAGCAGCGAAAGCTCTCGCTGCCCACCGTCTCGGCATTGTGGGACGACGGGCCGGTGATGCGCGACTACGTCATCGGCGACCTGATCCTCGAAACCCTCGGCGTGTGGACGATCGTGCTGGCGATCACCGGCCTCTACATCTGGTGGCCGCGGACGTCGCGCCACGGAGGAGCGGAACGCACCGGCCGCGGCTGGTTCAACATCCGTCTGGGCAAGAAGGGCCGCGCCAAGTGGCGCGATCTGCACGCGGTACCCGGCGTCGTGCTGTCGGGCCTCGTCCTCGTCACCATCGTCTCCGGGTTGGGTTGGTCCACCTACTGGGGCCCCAACTTCACTGCACTCGCCAACGAGATCAGCCCCAACGTGTGGCCCGACGCGCCGGCCAGCGGCCAGGTGACCCGCTCCGACTTCGACATCCTCGGCAACCAGATCACGTGGAACACCGGGAACATCCCGATCCCGAGCAGCTACGCGACAGTTCCCGACGGCACGCAACCGGTGCCGATGACGCTGGATTCGATCGTCGACATCGGCAACGAGAACGGGATGAAGCCGGGCTTCTACGTCTTCTTCCCTGCCAACGACGTGGACGAGGCCGGCAACCCCGTGTACGGCGCGTTCGACCTCTCCAACAACTGGCCGCGCAAGACCGGCGAGGCGCGGAACCTGGCCCTGGACCAGTTCACCGGCGAGACCCTGCAAGACCTGAACGCCTACGGCCTGGGCACTGTGTCCTACGCGATGGACACCATGGTCAGCTGGCACATGGGCACTCAGTGGGGCATCGTCACGCGCATCTTCATGACGATGCTGTGCGTGCTCACGATCTGGAGCATCGTCAGCGCTCTGGTGATGTACTTCAAACGGCGCCGCAAGGGCACGCTCGGTCTGCCCCGCCGGCCGATCGACCTGCGGATGAGCAAGCACCTCACCGTCATCTCGGTCGCTCTCGCTCTCGTCTTCCCGCAATGGGGTGTGACCGCGTTGGGGGTGCTGGCAGTGGACAGGTTCGTCATTCGCAAGGTCCCACGCCTGCGCCTGGCCTTCGGCCAGCGATGATCGGGCGGCGCCTGGCAGCCACCGCGCTCGCCATCGTGGCAGTGACCGGGTGTGCGACCGATGATCCCCCGCGGGTCACCGAGCTCACCGTGCAGGCCGCATGGGCGCGGCCGACTCCGGCAGGAGCCACCAACGGCGTCGTCTACCTGACGGTCACCAGCCCCACCGACGATTCGATCGTGGGGGTGACGGTGCCTCCATCGGTGGCTGCCGGCGCAGAACTGCACGAGACGATGGGCGACGGCGGCGAGTCACCGATGCCCAACATGCCGGACATGACGACAGCAGGCGGCGAGATGACGATGACTCCGCTCGCCTCGGTCGCCTTGCCTGCGGGCAGGGCGATCGCATTCGAACCCGGCGGCAAGCACATCATGCTCACGGATCTGGTCGGCCAGTTGCTCGTCGGCGAACGATTCACGCTCACACTCGCGTTCGAGGAAGGCGCGTCCCGCGAGGTAGAGGTGACCGTCGCCAACGGCCCACCCGCCGACTGAGCTGACAAGGCCAACCCGTCTCGCAGTCCCGTCTCGCAGTCCCATTTCCACCCTCATGCGGCGCGCGGCTACTCTGACCGGCGAACCTACCGGGGGCGGAAGGCGGGTCGAAGTCATCAGCACAGACTGAAAGGTGAGTTCATGAAACCCTCCCGTACCCGCCGCTGGAGCGTCGGCTGTGCCGTCGCCGCAATGGCCAGCCTCATGGTCGTCCACTCCCCGACCAGTGCCGCACCGGCGGTCGCCGGCCCAGGCCAGGTCGACCTGACCCTCCTCAACTTCAACGACTTCCACGGCCGGATCGACGCCGACACGCTGAAGTTCGTCACCACCATCGAGCAGCAACGCATCCTGGCCGGCGCGGGCAACTCGGTGCTGCTCTCAGCCGGCGACAACATCGGGGCCAGCGGCTTCGCCTCGGCGGTGCAGCAGGACCAACCCACCATCGACCTGCTCAACCAGCTCGGCGTCGCCGCCTCCGCGGTCGGCAACCACGAGTTCGACACCGGCTGGCCCGACCTTCGCGATCGGGTGATCAACGGCGGCGCCAACGCGCAGTATCACTACCTCGCGGCCAACGTGTACGACTCCGGCGGTACGCCCATTCTGCCCGAGTACCAGATCGTCACCGTCGCCGGTGTCGAGCTGGGCATCATCGGCGTGGTCACCACCGAGACGCCCGGCATGGTCTCGCCCAGCGGCGTCGTCGGCCTCACCTTCGGTGATCCCGTTGCCGCGGTGAACCGGGTAGCGGCTCAGCTCAGCGACGGCATCGCCGCCAACGGAGAGGCCGATGTGCTGGTGGCGGAGTACCACGACGGTGCGTCCACCGGCGCCGACATCTCCACGTTCGCCGCCGAAGTGGCCAAGGGCGGGCCCTTCGCCGCCATCGTCAACGACACCAGTCCGTTGGTCGACGCCATCTTCACGGCACACACGCACAAGAAGTACGCATGGGACGCCCCCATCCCTGGCGATCCCACTCGCACGCGCCCGATCCTGCAGGCCGAGTCGTACGGCACCAACCTCGGCAGAATCGTGCTCACCGTCGACACCACCGTCGACCCGATGACCATCAGCAGCTATGCGTCGGCGATCATCCCTCGCGCCGCCACCGCCGACCCGACGCTGCCACGCGTGGCTGCAGTCACACCCGGCGTCAACAGTGCGCTCGCGTTCGCAGCGACGATCGGCAACCAGACGGTCGGTTCGCTGTCAGCCGACATCACCACCGCCTTCACCGGCGGGGGCTACACCAACGGCGTCTACACCGGCACGACCCGCGACAACCGCGCCGCCGAGAGCACCATCGGCAAGTTGGTCGCCGACTCCATGCTCAACACGCTCAAGGACCCTGCCTACGGTGGCGCCACCATCGCCGTCATGAACCCAGGAGGCCTTCGCGCAGAGCTGCTGTACGCACCCGACGGCGTGGTGCTCTACTCGGAAGCGAACCTGGTCCTGCCGTTCGCCAACACCCTGTCGACGATCACCCTCACCGGCGCCCAGTTCAAGACGTTGCTCGAACAGCAATGGCAGCGGCTACCAAACGGAACCGTGCCCTCCCGGCCGTACCTGCAGCTCGGTCTCTCCAAGAACGTGACGTACACGTTCGACGCGGCTCTGCCCGAGGGTTCGCGCATCACGTCCATCACCGTCGATGGCGCCCCGATCAACCCCGTGGGCCAGTACCGCGTGGGCACGAACTCGTTCCTTGCCGAGGGCGGCGACAACTTCCACGTCTTCCGGAGTGGCACGAACTACCGCGACTCCGGTCTCATCGACCGCGACGCGTGGATCGCGTACATCACGGCCAACTCCCCGCTGCACCCCGACTTCGCCCGCCAGGCGGTGGGCGTCTCACCCCTGCCGACGACCGCGTCCATCGGCCAGAACCTGACGTTCGGTGTCTCGGGCCTCGACCTCACCAGCCAAGGTTCACCGCAGAACACGTCCCTGTCGGCCGTTCTCGGCGGGGTCAACCTCGGCTCGGTCGCCGTGGCCGCGGGCGCAGCCTCCGTCAACCTGCTCGTGCCACCCGGTACACCGCTGGGGGCGCAGTCGCTGGTCCTCGTGGCAGCACCGTCGAACACCACCGTCACGATCCCGGTCACCGTGGTCGACAACCGGGTCGTGTCGACGACGACGCTCACCACGAATCGCACCTCGCAACGATTCGGCGGTTCGCAGCTCGCCACCCTGACAGCGACGGTCACGCTGTCCGATGGCACCGTCGCGGGTGGATCCGTCGAACTGCTGCAGGACAACGTCCTGGTCGGGACGTTGCCGTTGGTGAACGGCCAGGCCACCTACACGCTGCCCGCCGACACACCCGCCGGGGCACATGTGTTCGTGGCCCGTTACGCCGACTCGAACACGATCGCCGGCAGCACCTCGGCGCCCTCGACCGTCACGGTCACCAAGGCATCGTCGGCGACGTTCCTGTGGACCAACAAGTTCGTGGTGCGCCGAGGACACACCGGTCCGAAGTTGACCGCCTACGTCGGGCTGAACAGCAACGCCACGGCCACCGGCACGGTGACCTTCACCGTCGACGGCGCCGTGGTCGGTTCGGCCCCCGTGCTCAACGGGTCGGCATCCCTGCAACTCGGCAGCACGCTGTCGCTCGGCGTGCACATCGCATACGCGCAGTACTCGGGCGCCGCGTCGATCAACGGCTCATCGAGCAATCCGATCCCGATCATCGTCATCCGCTGACGGCCCACGATCCCGCTCGGCGGCTCCGCTCCAACACGGCGCGGAGCCGCCGTGACGCGGGGCCGGTACATGTCGCCGCACCTGGTGCAGCAGTCGGGCCCCGGCCGACCACTGGTGCAGAACGTGATGCTCGCGAAGGCCGACTCAGGCCGTCGCCCGCTGGAGCCAGTTGGCCACAGCCTCCAGGCCGTCGATGTACTCCTGGCCCAGCATCTTCGCCATCGACCACCCGCCCAACGCCATGATCTTGTACTTGTCGCCGGAGGTGGTGGTGAAGCGCAACTGGAACTCGGAGTTGGTGGCCAACCACTCGCGAAAGCCACCGCCTTGACCCCACAGCGTGGCGCCGGCGATGTCGGTGGGGCGCAACCAGATCGGGGCACCCTCGGGCTGCTGCCGACGGTTCAACGGCTGCAGCACCAACCAGTAGTTGGTGACACCCAGCGCGTAGAACTTGTTGCTGAACGCGGTGGAGTGGGTGCCCGTCATTGCGCCGACGAGAGGATCATCCGGAGGGCACAGCGCCCTCATGTACTGGTGGATCGCAAGGAAGTACTCGCGCGACTTGTCCATCAAACCCATACGGATCCCCTTCCCGATCGATCGCAAGCCTAGAGCTCGGTGGAACGGCGGTCGAGCAGACCACCTCAGCCGTACCCGGCCACACCCTCCGAGACGACGCCCTCCGCGCCCCACGCGCGTAGCGCCGACACCGCCATGGTGCGCCAGCGCTGCGCCTCGCCGGGATCGGCGGCGCGGCGGGCCGCAACGTGGGCGATGACGCACAGATCGGCAAGTGCATCGTGCTGCCGGGCGATGGCGGCCGCAGCTTCCAAGCCCTGCGCCGACCCTCCGTCGGCCAAGGCGTCGATCAGGGCGATCCGATGCGCGTAATCATGCGGGTTCGCTGTCGCCGCCCGCCGCAAGCCACGCTCGGCGCGGCGTGCAGCACCACGGTCGACATCCTCGCCCAGCCGGTGCAGCAACGCCGTCTGGAACCAGTGCACGCCCACGATCGCCTCTCCGGGTGCGGTGCGAGCATTCGGGGCGGCGGCACGCACGGCCTCGGCGGCGACTTCGGGCCGGTCGTGGGCCAGTGCCACGAAGGCCCGCAACGTGTACACGATCATCGCGAACTCGCCTCGCCGCAACTTGGCCGACGACCAGGCGCCCACGGAGAACAGCTCACCGTTCAGCGGAGATCGTCCCTCGATGCCGACCCGGAGGTCCGACACCGCCTGACCCACCAACTTCACCCGCTGGGCAAACGCGCCCTCGCCGAGGCGCTGCAGATCGCCGGTCATTCCACGCGCCAGCTCGTCGACTCGTGGCAGCGGCCGGGAGCTCAGCAACGAGTGAAGGGCAGCGAACGTGCCGGACGTGTGGGCGTAGCCACCGCGTCCTGCCGACAGACCCCTTCGGTACTCGTCGAGGAGCGGTTCGACGGTTGCAGCCAGTGGTTCGCCCCAGTGGTGAATGAAGCCGTTGTAGGCGAAGCACACCATCGTGCGCACGGCCCCGCCGGTACGGTCGGCGAGGGCCATTCCGGCGCGCCCGAAGCCAATGCCCCGCTGCAGGTCGCGACCGAGACCGCACAGCAGCAGGCCGTATCCGGCAACGAAGTAGGCACTCGCCGCGCAACTGCCGTGCCGAGCGGTGAGGCGCATGCCGCGCAGCACGAGCAGCATGTGCGTGAGCGGCTCGGCGGTGTAGGCCAGGTGCACGGCGCTGAGCATGGTGTCGAGTGTGGCCCGCACCCTCTCATCGGTGAGCTCGGGTGCCTCGAGGAACGATTGAGGCGTGCGACCCCGCAGAGCGATGCGAGTCGCCGCGTACTCGCGAGCGACGTGAGAGATGGTCGGGCGAGTCGGGAACCGTTCGCCCAGCTCGCGCAGGATGGCCTGCATCTCGGCCAGTCCACCCGACTGGTCCTGCCGTGTCCACCACCGGTTGCCCAGCAGACGCAGCGCGCGCACGCGTTGCATCGCAGATGGCTCGTGCGCCCAGGCCTGATCCAGCATCTGGTCGACGAGCGAGGTGCGGCCGACGATCAGTGCGTTCTCGGCGACGCGCAGGTGAAGGTCGAACATCCGGTCGGGGTCGGTCGCCCACCCCATCGGGCCGGTCATGCCGAGTTGTCGCAACTGCAACTCGAGGGCCGCCTCGAAACCTCCCGAACGGTGAGCTGTGCGTGCCGCGCTGTCGCACCACTCGACGAAGAGCGTCGCCTCCGGCTCGGAGAGTGCGTGCTCCTGCCCGTCGAGCAGCTGCAACACCTCGAAGCGAACTCCTTCCGTTGCGATGAGTTCGCCTGCCCCGCCGGCCAACACAACCCGCGCCACACGCAGGCGGAGCGCGCCACGGGTGGGGCCGTCGAGGCGATCCACCGCCGCCCGCCGGATGCCATCCTCATGGAACTGCACCACTCCGGACCGACGCCATTCCAGCAGCTGGTCGGCCGCCAGACGGTCGAGCACTGCCGACGTCGTCTCCAGCGATCGGTCGAGCGCCAGGGCGAGCACCGTCGGCGTGGCGACCTGACCGGCAACCGCGGCAGCACACAGCACCTGGAGATGCGATGGAGCGACGCGCTCGAGCCGCTCGCGATGGACCGTTGCGACTCCGTTCGGCACCAGTTCGCCCAACGACCGAGCGGACCACGTCCACGCTGCGGTGGGTGGATCCACCGCCAGATCGCCGTCGGCGACGAGCCGGTGCAGGTCGGCGATGGCCAGCCCCGGATTGCCGCCGGATCGCACCCACAGCGCATCCCCGAGCGGCGCGGCGATGCCATCCGGCAGGCCGAGTCCCGCACCGATCATCTCTCGCACGGCCGACCGCTCCAGCGGCGGGACCGTCCACGAGCGCACCGTGACGCCGTCGCCGCGCAGCACGTCGAGCAACTCGCTGAGCCCGACCTCGACCGCGTCGGTGCGGCGGGCGAGCACGACCAGCACCGGCGAGCGCATCGTCAACAAGCCGCGGAACGCTGCCAGCGAAGCCGCGTCGGCTCGCTCCGCGTCGTCGAACAGGGCGACGAACGGGGGCGAGGCCTCGCCGAACGCGGTGATGACGGCGCGGGCGGACGCCTCGACACGTGCCACGGTGTCCAGCACCGCACCCTCCGGCACGTCCGGCTGTGCGCCGAACATCCGTTCCAGCGACGGTGCCAGCCGCACGGCCACCGCCCCATTCGATCCAACGCGGTCGCGGAGCAACCGCGCGACGTGATCACGGGTCGCCGGTGGCCCCGAGAGCAGGCGCTCCACCACACCCGCCACGACCTGCCGCGGCGCCAACAACGGTTCGCTGTCGCGACCGGGGGCGAACTGCGCTGCTCCGTGCAGCACGCCGTGGCCCGCCAGGTGGACGCCGAACTCGCGCAGCACCGTCGAGCGGCCCGCGCCGGTGGGCCCTTCGACGACGAGCACGAGCGGCGCGCCTGACACGACCACCGTGCGGAGCGCAGCCGACAGCACCTCCAGGCTCGACCCACAGCCGAGCGCCAGCGAGGGGTCGCGCCAATCGAGCGCGAAACGATCGACCGCCGGCGGGAACTGTTCGCACCGTCCGGATGCGAGCAGTTGGTCTCGGCAGCGCGCAAGGTCGTGCGCCAGACCGACGATCGATCGATAGCGCCGGCCCGGGTCGGGGTCGGTCGCCACATCGAGCACTGCGCGCACACCCTCCGGCATCTGCGCGCCGGAACGCCGAACGAGAGTCTCCACCATTCGAGCGAGCGCTGGCTGATCGTCGCTGGGCAACGGGCGCAGCCCGTCGTACCACGGGCTCGTCAGCATCGCCGTGGCTCCGGCCGCCCAGACGGCGTCGACCCCCACCGCGCCGTGACCGAGGCCGCGCACGTGCAGCTCCGCGAGTGCAGGGACGACGTCCAGCGCGATCGCCAACACATCGGTGACCGCCAGCGACGTGGGCAGCACCTCCGACAACGGCGAACCCTCGGGATGGGCGACCACCAATGCCGACCGAGTGGGAAGGTCGATGAGCTCGATCAGCGACGCCATGGCCGGATGGCTCACGTCGCTCACGATGTCGGCGTGCTCCGCGAGCCGCTCTCGGATGGCCGGCGTCGGGAGATCGGTTCGATGGGTGCGCACGACCACCCGACGACCGGTCGCATCGGCCCCGATCCATGTCGACAGGTCGCCGTCGCCGGCGGCAGGTTGCAGGTCGCGATAGCCGGGCAGTGTCAGCGCCGTCAACAGGGCCGTCCGAAGTCGTAGCCGGAGATGTCGGCCGGCAGCGGAGCTCCGGTGAGGGCATACGACGCCAGCAGCCCCGACATCACCGCACCCTCGAAAGAACCGATGTTGATGCCCGTGAAGATCCAATCGCTCGCCAGCACGACGTTGCCGAAGCCGCTTTCCCACGCCTTCGGACGGAACGCGACCGACCCGGGAGGTGAGGGCACGTAGCGCTCATTGGGGTCGATGTTCGCACGCCAGTACTGGTGCTGGAACCGCGCCTCGCCCTGGGCATTCGCCGCCGGGGGGCACCACAGCGCGTCGAAGTCGAAGGACTGCGACGCGACCGACAGGGTGCCCGCTGCGGGGAACACCGAGGTCGCCGTGCGCAACCACTGGACGACGGTGGCGCGAGCGCGCTCCTTCTGCACCGCCGGGGTGTCGTGGGCTTCGAATGCCGGCCACGGGCCTTCGTGCTCGAGCGGCCCGCAGAAGTAGTAGACGGCCCGCGGTGCGGCCTGGCCGTACTCCGCCCATTGCTCGGCGCCGAGCACGTCTGTCATGTCGGCGAAACCCAGCGGTGGCACAGCGGCGCCGCCGCACACGCGGTCGGTGCCGGCGAGCGCCGGCAGACCCAGTTCGCTCGACGTTCGGTTCGTCCAGATCTGCGACGAGAGCGTGGCGAGGCCTCCCATGCCGGACACCGAGGACGCCCACGGCGCGGCAGCCACGAGCTCGGGCGCGATGTGCGGTAGGCACGGCAACGGAACGGCCAGGACCACTTCGTCGAAGTCCACCCCGACATGCAATGTCTCGTGCGCAACCGGCTGCCACGGCGACCACCACGACTCGAGATCGATGCGCTCCTCGCGCAGCTGGTCGCCTTGCGCCAGCTGGCCGTAGATCGGTGCGTTCGGCCACGCGAAGGTGCCGTCCTCCATCCGGACCAGCGGTTCGTAGGGCTCGTCGCCGATCGTGGTCGCCTGGACTGCGAGGTCGATCGATGCAACGTTGACACCGTCGTCGCCGAGCCCGATGTGCTCCACCTTGCGGAAGAACTCGAACTGCACACCGCGCTGCACCGCCACCCGGTAGAACGGAGCGATCACCGTGTCGCCGGTGCCGCGGTGGAACCAATACGTGGCCTGGCCGCAGGCGAGGATCTGCCGCAGGGTGAACCAGAGGAAGCCGGCTGCGCTGAACTGAGGGTCGCGGGTGGTGTCGCCGTTCGGAAACTGGAAGCACATCTCGGCCGGCATCTGCACCGGGCTGCTGTTGACTGCCGTCTCGCTCATGCCGTGGCGGCGACACCAATCCATGAAGTTCTCGCCGTCCACGCTGTCGATGCCACGCGTGAAGATCTCGTCGGCGATCACACCACGGGCCACGGTCGCATACAGCTCGAGCTGGCAGCACACCGAGCGCAACAGCGCGGCATGCTCCTCTGGGCTCTCGCGCAGCATGGCCTCCACCGCGTGTGCGGCGCCCCAGAGCTCGTGCACCACGGGCGCGTGTACCGCTTCGTCGGGCAGGTGCGGCTGTTCGTGGTGCAGCCGGTGCAGCATGCGGAGCCGGTCGATCAGCCCACGATGGTGCAGGTTGCCGTCGCCGGAGTAGCCGAGCGCCTCCTCCAACAGCTCCACCGCCAGTCGCAGCAGTTCGCGGATCAGCACCGTTGCATCGGGGTAGTCGGCGCTGCCCCACGGCTGCAGATCGTTGTGCGGAAGGTGCTGCGGCGTGAGGTGCCACCTGCCGTCAAGGTAGTCGGCCAACTGGATGTAGTTGCTGGGCACCAGGTCGGTGTGCATGCCGGTCGCAGGCTCGCCCGGACTGCGCTGCAACTCCCCCAGGCAGGTGTCGAGCGTTCGCAGCGAGTTGACGTACATGTTGCCGAACAGGTGGATGCCGTGTTCTTCGATGCGCGCCGGGCCGGTGCAGCGCCACTGGCCGTCCACCAGCCGTGGTTCGCCACCGCGTCCCGTCGCACCTTTTCCGCCCATCCGCCATCCCATCTGCACCACGGTGACCTCGTACTCGTCCTGCCAGTTCGGGTGCAGGGAGGGATCGGTCAGTGAGAGCGCCGCGGACAGCCCAGCCGGGCCCCCACCGACGATGACGATGCGACGGCGGCGAGTGGTCATCGGGCAATCATGGCGCGCTCAGCGACGCCGATGGTGAACCCCACGCGACCAGCGTGTTCAGGCGCTGAGCGCGACTTCGATGGCCTGCAAGCCGGCGACGAAGGCCGCCCGCTCACCATCATCGAGCACGGCGTAGGCAGGTGTGACCAAGCGATCGGTCAGCGCTTCGGCTGCTTCCATCTGAGCATGCACCGCGGCATCGACGACCGGGGCATCGTCCGCTGTCCAGCCGAACATCGCGATGTCGTCGGGGCGCTTGGCGAAGTGCGCGACCTTCGTGGTGAGGCCCACGGCACGGACGGCGACCAGATGGGCGCTGCCCCGGTACTCGCGCAACACGGTGACGAGCTGCATCGCCCGCGCGGGCAGGTCGTCGGCTCGGGGCTCGGCGGCGACGCCGGCGAACAGGCTGAACCCATCGAGGTCGGCGGCGGCCAGCACCTTCTCGGCGGCGGCCACGAACGCCTCGAGCCCTTCCACGTTCGACAGCTTCAGGCGGCCGTGCTCGCCGCTCGCCTCCATGTACGCAGTTCCGGCCACCCTGGGCGCGACGATCGCCTTGCCTGCGTTCCAGAGCCCAGCCACCAGGCCGGGGTTGAAGTACCCGAAGGCAGCCGACACCACGGCCGGCTCGACATCACCCAACACTCCACCGCGACCCATCGCGTAGAACTGGTACGGGTCGAGCCCGAGGGCCGCTCCCCGCTCGCCAGTGGCGGGCGTGAAGTAGAAGGCCCAGCCGGCGTCTTTGATGATGGGGCAGGCGGTGGCGACGAGTTCCTGATCGTTCATGACGGCACCGTAGCGATCCGATCGTCGGGCGGACGATGCGAACACATGGTTCAATGGCTGACCGTGAGCCAGCCCGTTTCGCCTCTCCCCTCGCGCTCCCGCGTTGTCGTCATCGGCGGCGGCATCATCGGCACGTCGATCGCGTACCACCTCGGCCACTTGGGCTGGACCGACACGGTGCTGGTCGAGCGCGACCAGCTGACGTCGGGCACGACGTGGCACGCGGCCGGGCTGATGGTGACGTTCGGTTCCACCTCCGAGACATCGACCGAGCTGCGCAAGTACACCCGCGACCTCTACACGAACCTGGAGGCGGAGACCGGCCTGGCCACCGGCTTCAAGCCGGTCGGGTTCATCGAACTCGCCGCCGACGAGGGGCGCCTGGAGGAATACCGCCGCGTCTCCACGTTCAACCGCTACTGCGGCGTCGACGTGCACGAGCTGTCGCCGCGCGAGGTGGCCGACATGTTCCCGTTGGCCCGCACCGACGACCTGCTGGCCGGTTTCTACGTGGCCGGCGACGGCCGCGTGAACCCCGTCGACGCGACCATGTCGATGGCCAAGGGCGCCCGCCAGACGGGCGTCCGGATCGCTCAGGGTGTGTCGGTGATCGACGTGCTGACGCGCGACGGCGCGGTGTGCGGCGTGGTGACGGATCACGGCACGATCGAGTGCGAGTACGTGGTGAACGCGGCCGGCATGTGGGCCCGGCAGCTGGGCGCCCGCTCCGGCGTGTCGATCCCCCTGCAGGCGGCCGAGCACTACTACCTGATCACCGAGCACATGGAGGGCCTCGACCCGTCGTGGCCGGTGATCGAGGACCCTGCCAACTACGGCTACTACCGCGAAGAGGTCGGCGGCCTGATGATCGGCCTGTTCGAGAAGGAGTGCGCCCCCTGGAACGTCGGCGCGATTCCGGCCGACTCGTCGTTCACGTCGATCCAGCCGGACTGGGACCGGATGGGGCCCTACGTCGAGGCTGCGATGTCGCGCGTGCCGCTGTCGTCCGACACGGGCATCCGCACGTTCTTCTGTGGGCCGGAGAGCTTCACCCCCGACCTGCGCCCGATCATCGGACCCGCCCCCGAGGTGCGCAACTACTTCGTGGCCGCCGGCCTCAACTCGATCGGCATCCTCACCGGCGGTGGGCTGGGCAGGCTGGTGGCGCACTGGATCGTCGACGGCGACCCTGGCGCCGACGTCACCGGCATGCACCCCGCCCGCCTGCAGCCGTACCAGGCCAACCCCGAGTACCGCCGCACCCGCACCGTGGAATCGCTGGGCATGGTGTACCAGTGCCACTACCCGAACAAGGCGCTGCAGACGGCCCGCGGCGCAAAGCTGTCGCCGCTGCATGCACGGCTGGTCGAGCAGGGGGCGTACTTCCGCGACGTCAGCGGCTTCGAGGCCGCCGACTGGTTCGCCGGGCCGGGCCAGGTGGCCGAGGGCGGCCCGCTCACGTTCGGCCGCCCGTCGTGGTTCGAGACCTGGGCCGCCGAGCACCGTGCCTGCCGCGAAGGCGTGATCGTGATGGACATGAGCTTCATGTCGAAGTTCCGCGTGCAGGGCCGCGACGCCGGCTCCGTACTGGATCGTTTGTCGGGCAACGCCGTCAACGGCCCCCTCACACCTGCTGGCGGCGAGATCACCTACACCCAGTGGCTCAACGACCGCGGCACGCTCGAGGCCGACCTCACCGTCACCAAGCTGGCCGACGATTCGTTCTTCGTGGTGGCCACCGACACGGCGCACCGCCACGTGGAATCGCACCTGCAGCGCGCGTGCGCCGCGGCCGGCCACGCGTTCGCCACCGACGTCACGGGCGCCTTCGCACAGATCAACGTGCAGGGTCCCCGGTCGCGCGAGCTGCTGCAGACGCTGACCACGGTCGACCTGTCGAACGAGGCGTTCCCGTTCCGCACGGCACGCGAGATCGACCTCGGCTTCGCACGCTTGCTGTGCGTGCGCATCACCTACTTAGGCGAACTGGGCTACGAGCTGCATGTGCCCACCGAGCAGGCCGTCCACGTGTACGACCGCATCGTCGCCGCGGGGCCGGCGTTCGGCCTGCGCCACGCGGGCCTGAAGGCGCTGGCCAGCCTGCGCTTGGAGAAGGGCTACCGCGACTACGGCCACGACATCGACAACACCGACGGCCCACTGGAAGCCGGCTTCGGGTTCGCGCTCGCGATGGACAAGCCGGGCGGGTTCATCGGCAAGGAGGCCGTCGCGGCGCGCCGTGCCGCCGGCCCGCTGGAGCGTCGACTCGTGTCGGTGCTGGTGCAGGACCCGCAGCCGCTGATGTACCACGCAGAGGTGCTGCGCCGCGACGGCATCGCAGTCGGCTACCTGCGTGCGGCGTCGTACGGCCACACGCTGGGCGGTGCGGTCGGCCTGGCGATGGTCGAGGGCCATGGCGCCGAGATCACCCCCACCTGGCTGGCGGCGGGCTCGTGGACGGTGGAGATCAACGGCAAGCAGTACCCCGCGATGGTCTCGCTGCGCCCCTTCTACGACCCCAGCAACGCCCGCATCAAAGCCTGATCCGAAGGCGCACGACCCCACCGCTTCTGGGGCTGTTTCGTTCCATCGAGGCTTCTGGGGCTGTTTCGTCTCCGAGTGCGGGACAGACGCGTGATCACTTGCGACCGCAGCGAGCTTCGACGGAAGGTTGCGCTGTCGAGTACCGCTCGAAATGTCCCGGAGGGGGAGACCGATCAGACCCAGAAGCCGTGCCCGGCCCAAGCGGATGGACCCGCTCAGACCTTGCGGATGACCAGGCTGCCGATGCTGTAGCCGGCGCCGAAGCTGCACAGCACGCCGATGTCGCCGGAGACCAGATCGTCGCGGTGCAAGTGGAACGCGATGACCGAACCTGCCGACGACGTGTTCGCATAGCGGTCGAGGATCACCGGCGCCTCGTCGGTGTCGGGCACCCGGCCGAGCACGCCCTTGGCGATCAGCTGGTTCATCTTCAGGTTCGCCTGGTGCAGCCAGAAGCGACGGATCTGCGAGGCCTCCAGCGACAGAGCGGTCAGCTGCTCGTTGATGTGGCCGACCACCATCGGGCAGACCTCCTTGAACACCTGCTGGCCGCGCTGGCGGAAGACGAGCTCCTGCGAGTCGCGAGGTGTGGTCTCCGAGGGGTTGAGGAACCCGAAGTCGTTGCGGATGCTGTTGGAGAACTTCGTCACCAGGCGGCCGCGCAGCACCTCCCACTGCTCGTCGGCGGCGGCGCCGGCGGCGCGTTCCAGCACGACCGCGGTGCATGCGTCGCCGAAGATGAAGTGGTGGTCGCGGGCACCGAAGTTGTTGTGACCGGAGGTGATCTCGGGGTGCACTACGACGACGCAGTTGGCGGAACCGTTGAGCAGGGCGTCGACGCCGGCCTGCATCGAGAACGTGGCCGACGAGCAGGCGACGTTCATGTCGTACGCCCAACCACCGGCACCGAGGGCGTGCTGGATCTCGATGGCGACAGCCGGGTAGGCACGCTGCAGGTTCGAGCAGCCGACGATCACGCAGTCGACTTCGTCGGCGCGGCGGCCGGCCTGGGCGAGCGCCTCGTGAATCGCAGGCAGCGCCATCTCCGCCTGCAGACCCAACTCGTCCTCCGTGCGCGTCGGCAGGTGTGGTCGCAGGCGGCGCGGGTCGAGCACGCCGGTCTTCTCGACGACGTAGCGGCTCTTGATGCCCGAGGCTCGTTCGATGAACTCCGCGTCGGGAACGGGCCGTGCAACCAGCGTTTCGTCGGCGATCTCCGCGGCGTGCTCCGCGTTCCACTCGTCGACCGCGATCGTCAGCGAAGCGACCAACTCCTCGTTCGAGATGGAGAACGGCGGCGTGTAGAGGCCGGTTCCGGTGATGACGACGCGTTCAGGCATGAGTTGCGACCCTACCGCGCGGTAGGCGGCTGCCCGAGGCCGGGCGACGACCTCACCCCGGTTCTAGGCTGCGGCTCGCATGCAGCCCACCGTGTTCGACTCACCCAAGCCGGCATTCCCCGACGACGAGGTGGCCGGCCTCGCCCGCCACGCGTTCGGCATCAGCGGACCCATGCGCTCGTTGGAGAGTGAGCGCGACCAGAACGTGCAGGTCGGTGACTACGTCGTGAAGGTGGCGAACGCAGCCGAGGACCGCGCCGCCGTCGAACTGCAGCACGCGGCACTCGCCCACCTCACGGCTACCGAACCGACGTTGCCGCTGCCTCGCGTCGCCCCGCCCGGCATCGTGCAACACAACGGCCACCTCGTGCGAGCCGTCAGCTTCCTGCCCGGCGTGCCGTTCGCCACCGTCGCACACACACCCGCACTGCGCAACGAGCTCGGCCGCTTCATGGGTCGCGTCTCGAAGGGCCTGCGGGGTTTCGGCCACCCGGCCGCCCACAAGGCGGGCTTCCTGTGGAACCTCGACGACGCGCAGGCAGTGCTGCCCTGGGTCGCCGACATCGCGAACACCGACGACCGTGCCATCGTCGAGGAAGCGTTCCGCCGCCATCGGCTGCGGGTGCTACCGCTGCTGCCCCACCTGCGCGGCGCCGTCGTCCATCACGATGCCAACGACTACAACGTGCTCGTTCACGACGGCGCCATCAGCGGCCTCATCGATTTCGGCGACATGCTCTTCGCTCGCCAGGTCAACGAGCTCGCGGTCACACTCGCCTACGCCCTGCTCGACACCAACGACCTCATCGCCGCCGGGCGCGACGTGATCGGCGGCTACGTCCGCGAGTTCCCACTCACCGACGACGAGCTCCGCGTCGTCTACGACCTGGCCGCCACCCGGCTGGCGATGAGCGTCGCCATCTCCTCACATCGCAGCCCTGAGTTCCCCGACAACGAGTACCTCAACCTTTCGCAGGCTCCTGCACTACGCCTGCTGCGGCGGATGATGAGCACGCGGCCCGAGTTCCTCCACTTCGCAGCGCGCGAGGCGGCCGGCCTCACGCCCGTGCCGCAGCACGACTCCATCGTCGCCTGGCTGCAGTCGCCCAGCTGCCAACCAGCCGATGTGCTGCCCTTCGACCTACGCCGCGCCGGTCGCCTCGTCATCAGCCTCGCCGACGGCGCGCCCGCCACACGGTTGAACGGCCCGGTCGAGTCGTGGGAGTGGATGCAGGCGCAGATGGATGCCGCGCATGCGCAGGTGATCGTCGGCCGGTACGACGAGGACCGCTCGTGCTACGCGGGCGAGCAGTTCCGCACGGATGCACCCGAGCCCCGCTCGGTGCACACCGGGATCGACCTGTTCATCGCCGACGGCACGCCCGTGCACGCAATGCTGCCGGGAACTGTCGAATCTGTGGTCGACAACGACCTCGCGTACGACTACGGCCCGACGGTGGTGCTGCGGCATGTCACCGGCGACGGCACGCCGTTCTGGGTGCTGTACGGCCACCTCGCCCGCCGCACCCTCACCCACGTGCACGCCGGCCAGGAGGTCGTGGCGGGCGACGTCGTCGGCTTCATCGGCGACCACACGGTGAACGGCGGCTGGGCGCCGCACGTGCACCTGCAGATCATGACCGACCTGATGGCCGACCCTGAGCGCGGCTTCGACGGCAACTTCGAGGGGGCCGGCGAGCCGAGCCGGATGGCGATCTGGAAGTCGATCGTGCCCGACGCGAACCTGCTGGTGCGGCTCGCCCCCGAAACCTTCGCCGACCACTCCGCCGATGAGCCGGAGGTGCTGGAACCGCGCCGTCGCTCCGATCTCGGCCTGTCGCTGAGCACCAGCTATCGGCGCCATCTGTCGATCGTGCGCGGCGAGGGCGCGTGGCTGTACGACCACACCGGCCGCGGTTTCCTCGATGGTGTGAACAACGTCGCCCACGTCGGCCATGCGCACCCTCACGTCGTGGCAGCGATCGCCCGTCAGGCCGCGCTGCTGAACACGAACACGCGCTACCTGCACCGCACGATCCTCGACTACGCGGAGCGACTCGCGGCAACCTTCCCCGATCTGCTGAGCGTCGTGTACTTCACCAACTCCGGCAGCGAGGCCAACGAGTTGGCGCTGCGCATGGCCCGCACGGTCACCGAGCGCCACGACGTCGTCGCCATCGACTGGGCCTATCACGGCAACACCAACGACCTCGTCGAGATCAGCGCCTACAAGTTCAACCGCAAGGGCGGCGCGGGCAAGCCGCCGCACACCCACCTCGCCGAGCTTCCCGACCCGTACCGCGGTGCGCACGGAAACGACGGCGCGGCCTACGCGCAGTCGGTCGCGACCGCCTGCGCGGCGGCGGCTGCCCACAACGGCAGTGGCCCGGCGGCATTCATCGCCGAGAGCATCAGTGGCTGCGGCGGCCAAGTGGTCTTCGCCGACGGCTACCTCGCGGCTGCATTCGGGCACGCCCGCGCCGCCGGCGCGCTGTGCATCGCCGACGAGGTGCAGGTCGGCTTCGGCCGTGTCGGCAACGCGATGTGGGCGTTCGAGGAACAAGGCGTCGTGCCCGACATCGTCACCCTCGGCAAGCCGATGGGCAACGGCCACCCGCTGGGCGCCGTGGTGACGACACCGGAGGTGGCGGCCGCGTTCGCGAACGGAATGGAGTGGTTCAACACCTTCGGCGGCAACCCGGTCAGCTGTGCGGCCGGCATGGCGGTGCTCGACGTGATCGAGCAGGAGAGCCTGATCGCGAGAGCAGCCGATACCGGCGGCTACCTGCTGAGGCGGTTCGGCGAACTCGCCGCGCTGCATGCCGCGGTCGGCGACGTGCGCGGCCGCGGGCTGTACCTCGGCATCGACCTCGTCAGCGACCGATCGACGAAGGCACCCGCCACCGCGCTGGCCGCCGACATCGCGAACCGGATGCGCGAGCGTGGTGTGCTGATCTCCACCGACGGCCCGCACGACAACGTGATCAAGATCAAGCCGCCGATCGTGTTCACCCGCGAACACGCCGACATCCTGTGCACAGAGCTCGACGACGCGCTCTCCCACTTCGAGGTGAACCGATGACCATCCATCCGAACCTGATCGCCGGCGAGTGGGTCACCGCCGCCGATGCCATCGACGACATCAACCCCTCCGACCTCAGCGATGTCGTAGGCCGGTTCAGCCGCGGCACCGCGGCCGATGTGGACCGCGCCGTCGACTCGGCGCGAACCGCCCAACGCACCTGGGCCGCGATGCCGCTCGACGATCGAGCCCGAATCCTCGAACGCATCGGCAACGAGATCTTCGAGCGTCGCGAGGAGCTCGGCACCCTGCTGTCACGCGAGGAAGGCAAGACGCGCGTCGAGGGCATCGGCGAGGCAGCTCGCGCCGCCAGCATCTTCCGCTTCTTCGCCGGTGAGGTGCTGCGCCCCGAGGGCCAGATGGTGCCATCCGTCCGCCCCGGCATCGACGTGATGGTGCAGCGCGAGGCGCTCGGCGTGATCGGTGTGATCACCCCGTGGAACTTCCCGATCGCGATCCCCGCGTGGAAGGTCGCACCCGCGCTCGCGCACGGCAACGCGGTCGTGTGGAAGCCGGCGGAGATCGTGCCCGCCACCGCGCACGCGCTCGCCGACATCATTCACCGCTCCGGTGTGCCCGCGGGCCTCCTCAACCTGATCACGGGACCTGGCCGCGAAGTCGGCCAGGCAATCGCCGAGCACGAGGGCATCGACGGTGTCACGTTCACCGGCAGCACAGCGGTTGGTCGCGGCGTCGCGGCGGCGACCGCTGCCCGCCTGTGCCGGGTGCAGTTGGAGATGGGCGGCAAGAACCCGCTCGTCGTGCTGGACGACGCCGACCTCGAGCGGGCAGTCGAGATCGCCATCCAGGGCAGCTTCTTCTCCACCGGGCAGCGTTGCACGGCCAGCAGCAGGCTGGTGATCACGGACGGGATCCACGACCGGTTCGTGGAGCGGCTGGTAGAGCGCACGGAAGCACTCGTGGTGGGACATGCCCTGGAGAGCACGACCCAGATCGGCCCGGTGGTCAGCGCGGCGCAGTTGCAGCAAGACCTCGACTACATCGCCGTCGGCCGCGAGGAAGGTGCTCGATTGGTGGCGGGTGGCAGCAGGTGCGAGTGCTCCACCGAGGGCTACTACCTGCGACCCACCGTCTTCGCCGGAGCCACCAACACGATGCGCATCAGCCGCGAGGAGATCTTCGGCCCGGTCGCCGCGGTCATCCGCGTGGCCGACCTCGACGAGGCGATCGCAGTCGCCAACGACACGCCCTACGGCCTGACGGCGGGCATCTGCACCCAGTCGCTGGCAGCGTCCACCCGCTTCCGGCGCGAGGCACAGGCAGGAATGGTGATGGTCAACCTGCCCACGGCGGGGGTCGACTTCCACGTGCCCTTCGGTGGCCGCAAGGCCAGCAACCTGGGGCCGCGCGAACAGGGCGCCATGGCCCGCGAGTTCTACACCGCGGTGAAGACCACTTACGTCGCTCCCTGACGCTCCGCCACACGAGCCCGGCGGGTGCACGTGTCACAGGGGAACCGGCTCCGCTGCCTCTATCGTTGAGTGATTCATGAAATGAGAGACACGTGTCCGAACACAACGAGGAAGCACACAGCGACGAGGCCGGCGAGGCCGCAGTCGTCACCGAGACGGTCACCGAGACCGCGACCGAGCAGGAGAACGGCTTTGCAGCCCTGGGCCTTCGCCCTGAACTGCTGAAGGCGCTCGACGAATTGGGCTACGAAGAGCCCACCCCCATCCAGCGCGAAACGATCCCGTACCTGATGGAGGGCAAGGATCTGCTCGGACAGGCCGCGACCGGCACCGGCAAGACCGCTGCCTTCGCCCTGCCGGCGCTGCAGCTCATCGACGGGCGGGCCGCCAACAAGGCCGTGGCGCTGGTGCTGGTGCCCACCCGCGAGCTGGCGATGCAGGTCAGCGAAGCGTTCTTCCGCTACGGCAAGGATCTGGGCGCGAAGTGCGTGCCCGTGTACGGCGGCCAGCCGATCTTCCGTCAGCTGCAGGCGCTCGACCGTGGCGTGCACATCGTGGTCGGTACCCCCGGCCGCATCATCGACCACATCGGTCGCGGTTCGCTCAACCTCGACGGCATCAAGATGGTCGTGCTCGACGAGGCCGACGAGATGCTCGACATGGGCTTCGCCGACGACATCGAGAGCATCCTCGAGGGCATCCCTCATGCACACCAGACGGTGCTCTTCTCGGCCACCATGCCACCGCGCATCAACTCGATCGCCAAGCGGTACCAGACCGATCCGGTGCGCATCAACGTCGTGCGCGGCGACACCAAGGCCAGCGCCGGCAAGGTTCGCCAGAGTGCCTACGTGGTGCAGCGCAACCACAAGCCGGCCGCGCTCGGCCGCATCCTCGACATCGAGTCGCCGGGCGGCGCACTGGTGTTCTGCCGCACTCGCACCGAGGTCGACCAGCTCACCGAGACGATGAACGCCCGCGGCTATCGCGCCGAGGCGCTGCACGGCGGCATGGACCAGGCCCAGCGCGATCGAGTGATGAGCCGCCTGCGCGACGGCACTGCCGAGCTGCTGGTGGCCACCGACGTGGCCGCCCGCGGTCTCGACGTTGACACGCTCACGCATGTGGTCAACTACGACGTGCCGTCGGCACCGGAGAGCTACGTGCACCGCATCGGCCGCGTGGGTCGCGCCGGCCGCGAGGGGGTGGCCATCACGCTGGCCGAACCGCGCGAGCAGCGCTTGCTGCAGAACATCGAACGGCTCACCAAGCAGGCCATCACCATCGTGAAGGTTCCGTCGGTCGCCGACCTGCGCGCCGCCCAGCTCGAGCAGACGGTCGCCTCCATCCGCGAGTCGTTGGCCGCCGATGATCTCGACGACTTCTACCCGGTGCTCAACGCACTCTCCGGCGAGGCCAACCCGCAACGGATCGCGCTGGCCGCCATCCGGCTCTTCCACGAGCTGGCCGGCAACATCGTCGACGAGTTGGAGATCCCCGACATCAGCCATCGCATGGAACGGCGGCCCGACGGTGGTGGCTCCGTCCGCCCGGGCGCCAAACCTCAGCGCGGCGCCGAGCGAGGCCATTCCAGCGAGAAGGGGGCCACCGGGTTCGTGCACATCGCACTCGGGCGGAGCGCCGGCATCCGGCCGGGCGATCTGGTGGGCGCGATCGCCAACGAGACCGACCTCGTCGGCCGCGAGATCGGCCCGATCAAGATCACCGAGAAGTTCGCCATCGTCGGCGTGCCCGATCGCAGTGTCGAGAAGGTGATCGCCGCACTCAAGAGCACGACGATCAAGGGCAAGAAGCCCGCCGTCCGCCGCTACACCGACTGACGGAAACCCTCACCGGTCGGGTCAGCGGGTCAGCGGGCCAGCTCCGGGCGACCGCTGGCCGTCAGCGTCAGTGCGCCCTCCACGAACATCTCCAGGCCACCGAGATCGACGGTCTGCTCCTGCCACGACTGCCTGGTCTCGAAGACCGGGGCGCCGGCCGCAAACATCTCGTGCGACAGCGCGACGTGCAGGTGATCGAGGGCAAACGCGCGTGCGGCGACCAGCTCGGTGAACATCACCGGTGGCTCACCCGCGACGTGCACGAGGAACTGCCCCTGCTGCGGAGCGCTGATCACGCACTCGTGCGACAGCCGGACCCGGCCGACGACTGCGCCGACGGCATTGGCGACATCGGCGTGAGCCGGCACACGGGATTCGGCTCCGACGAGCGCAGCCACCATCGGGTAGTACACAGGCGCCGACGCACCGAGGCCGATCAGCGGTGCGTGCAGTCCGAAGGAGACATCGAGCACTGAGTAGCGGCGATCGAGGGCAGCCTGCACCACCGGCTGGCGCACGGTGTCGGCCGGCATGCCGTCGTGCACGAACGCAGCGGACAGCACGGCTTCGGCGCTTCGCCGGACAAGGGTGTCGATGGTGAGCTGGGCCATCGCGCCGGCGTCGGGAGCCAACGCCTTGCCCAGTCGGTCGCGACGGCGGGCGAACAGCTCGGCAGCCTTCTCGGCTGCTGCCACGTCGTAGGTGGCCTGCAGACCGAGCACGTGCGCCGCGTCGGTGGGGGTGAACGTCGCCACCTGCAACACGCCGCGCTGCACCAGCCGCTCCATCACGCGTCGGTGCTGCATCGTCGCCAGCGCCCGCGCCGCGACGGCCACGCGACCGCCCATGCTCTCCAGCACGGCGAGCTCGACGCCCTCCAGCGATGCGAGCCGCTGCTCGTAGTGCTCGGCGACCAGCAGCACGCCATCCAGGTCGCCAGGCATCTGGTTGACGAGGTGCGCGTCGAGCATGGCATGCACCACAGCCGGCTCCTCGACGGCCAGCTGACAGATCGGCACCACCTTGCGCGGCCCGAGGCGCAGCACCGCACCGACGGCGCGTTCGTCGTGACGCACCTGGCTGTCGCCACCGAGGCCGTGAGTGTGCATCGCCACGGCCGACACCATCGTCCTGTGGCCACCCACCATCGCCCCGTCGGGGCTGATGATCGGTGCTCCGTTGCGCAGCACCGCGACGTCGGTGGTGGTACCACCGATGTCGGAGATGACCGCATCCGTCGCGCCGGTGAGGTGCGCTGCGCCGACGAGTGAGGCCGCCGGGCCGGACAGGATCGTCTCGATCGGGCGCTCACGCACGAAGGCCGCCGACACCAGCGAACCATCGCCACGCACCACCATCAACGGAGCATGGACGCCGCGATCGAGCAGCGCAGCCTCGGTGGTGCGCACCAGGCCGTCGATGATCGAGATCAGGCGGGCGTTGAGCACCGCCGTCACGGCTCGCTTCGGCCCGTTCAGCCTCGCCGACAGGTGGTGGCTGAGCGTCACCGGCTTGCCGGTGAGCGAACGGATGACCTCGGCGGCTACCAGTTCGTGTTCCGGGTTGCGCACGCTGAACTGAGCGGTGACGGCGAAGGCCTCGACGCGCTCGGCCACTGCCGTCACCTGCTCGGCGAGCGCTGCGGTGTCGAGCGGCGCCACCGCACTGCCGTGCGGGTCGTGGCCTCCGGCGAGGATGACCGCCGGGTCGTTCCCCAGCGCCTCGTCGAGGCCTGCACGTTCCAGCACATCGCCGTCGAACCCGATGATGACCGCGCAGACCGGGCGGCCCTTGCCCTCCACCAGCGCGTTGGTGGCAAGCGTGGTGGACAGCGAGACCAGCTCGATGCACTCGGCGGGTACCGTCGCGCCGGCCAGCACCGCATCGATCGCACCGCAGATGCCGATCGCCAGATCGTGATGGGTGGTGGGGGCCTTGGCCTTCGCCACCACGACCCCGGCTGCCTCGTCGAAGATCACGGCATCGGTGTACGTCCCGCCCGTGTCGATGCCCAGCAGCATTCGAGCCACGCTACAAGTCACAGCCGCTTTCTGTTGATGTCCCGCACGCGGCGCGCTCGACTTGGTACAACTGGTCAGGTGACTGTCCTGGCCGACGCCCCCACCACCTTCCGGTGGGATCGGCTCACCTACGCGTCTGCGCTCGGGTACTGCCTGCTCGTGGCCGGGCTCAGCGTAGGTGTGGTCCTCGGAGAGCTGCGCGACCAGTTCCACATCAGCGGCGTCATCGCCGCCCTGCACGGCAGCACGTTCGGTATCGGGCTGCTGCTCGCCGGTCTCGTCGGGGTCAAGGTGGTCGATGGCATCGGCCGCCGACGCGCGCTCCAGGCGGCAGCCGCATCGCTGGCCGGTGGCGTCGCGCTGTTCTGCATCGGCCCCAGTTGGCCCATCACGCTGCTGGGCACCGCGTTCACCGGAGCCGGCGGCGCGCTGCTCGTGATGGTGATGCCCGGCCTGATCAGCGACCATCACGGCGCGCACCGTGCGGCTGCGTTCTCCGCCGTCAACGGCGCCCCAGGGGTGGCGGGCGTTGCGTTCAGCCTCGTCGTCGGCGGCGCACTGAGCGCCGGCTGGTCATGGCGGCCGCCGTACCTGATCCTCACCGGGGTCTTCGTGCTGGCCCTGGCCTACGTGGCACATCCGGTCGAGGTGCCCGATGGAGAGCGCAGCAGCCCGTTCTCACTGCGTCACTTCACCGACCGCGAGGTGCTGGTGCCCTGGGTGCACATCGTCAACGCCGTCCTCGCCGAGTTCAGCGTCGGCATCTGGGCGGTCACCTACCTGCGCGAGGTCGGCCACGCCAGCGCCGGTCTGGCGCCCATCCTCGCCAGCGTCTTCGGCGTGATGATGTTCGCCACCCGAATGGCACTGCCCACGCTGCTGCGCTGGTGGGGCGACACCGCGATCTCGATCAGCTTCCTGATCCTCGCCGCCGGCGCGACCACCATGTGCCTCGCTCCTGGAGCAGGCTGGAAGACGGTGGGGCTGGTGATCGTGGGCCTCGGCGCCGCTCCGCTGTACCCGCTGACGGTCGATCGCTTCTACCTGCGAGCCGACCATGCGCTCGATGCAGTGTCGCTGGGTGCCTACTGTGCCCTCGCATCGGGCGTGGCGGTCACGCTCGGACCGTTGGCACTGGGCATCCTGGCCGATTCGGTCGGCTTGCGCTGGGCGCTGCTGATCGTTCCTGGGCTGGCGGCGATCGGGGCGTTCACGCAGCGTTCACGCCGCTGATATTGATCTCATCAATATTCTGCTACGGTCGTCGGTGACGCGACACGATGGCGCCGCGCAGCGCCGTTCGACGAAAGGGTGCACACATGAAACTGGGAGCGTTCTTCTTCGGTGGAGTCGAGATGCCCGACGCGGGTGCCGGCGCGCCGGCTCCGATGGACCGCTACTACGACAACGCCGCCTGCTGGGATGCGACGGAGAAGTACATCGCTGCCGCCGTGGCGGCCGACGAACTGGGCTACGAGAGCTTCTGGACCACCGAGCACCACTTCCAGTACGAAGGCTACGAGGTCATCCCCAACGGCATCCTGATCGCCGCCTGGATCGCCGCCCGCACCAAGCGGATCAAGATCGGCACGATGACCAACGTCGTCCCGCAGTGGAACCCGCTTCGTCTGGCGGAGGACTTCGCCACCATGCACAACCTCAGTGGCGGTCGCGGCATCATGGGCGTCGGGCGTGGCACCGTGCCGCGCGAGATCCTGCACCTCAACGACTTCCACGTGTCGATCGGCTCTCACGACAACCCCGACCAGGCCGCCGACGACCAGAAGAACCGCGAGTACTTCGAAGAGTCGATGGAGGTCATTCGCACCGCGCTCGACAACGAGTGGTTCTCCTTCACCGGCAAGTACTTCCAGCTGCCCCAGCCGGGCATCCCAGACCGCGGCGAGACCGTCCAGCGCCTCACCCTGGTACCCAGGCCGCTGCATCCGTACGAGATCTGGCAGGCCGTCACCAGCCCGCCCACGGTGGAGTACGCACCCAGCGTCGACCACGGCGCCGTGTTCTGGAATCAGAACCCCGCGTTCATCAAGCGCATGTGGGACCGCTACGGCGAACTGCACGAGCAGCATCACCATCGCAACCTGTCCGCGGGCGACAAGCGCATGCTGGTGCTCAGCGTGCGCGTGGAGGACAGCCACGAGGAGGCCATGCGCACTGCACGCAACGGCCACGACGAGTTCTGGAAGTTCCTCGGGCCCTATGGCTGGAGCCGCGGCTACATGGGCGACGACGGCAAGCCGGTCGGGCCGGGCCTGATCCCCTCACTCGAAGAGTCGATCAAGCAGCAGACGATCCTCGTCGGCACCCCCGAGGAGGTGGCCGCGGGCGTGCAGGCCTACAAGGACCTGCTCGGCATGGAGTACCTCACCATCTTCCCGCACCTCGTGGGCGACCCCTACAGCAAAGCCGTCGAGCAGATGGGCCGCTTCGTCAACGAAGTGATGCCGCTGGTGTCCTGAGGCACGGCACCCCGACGTGGGCAGGGCACCCGACGCGCACCCGCCAGCTCACGCTGGCCCGGCATCCGACGCCGACCGCTGGGCCGCAATGGGGCGGGCCATCAAGGAACGCCGTGTGGCTCAGCCGTTCACTCTCGTCGAACTGGCGGAACGCGCCGGGCTCTCCCAGCCATTCCTCTCGCAGGTGGAGAACGGCCGCGCTCGGCCCTCGATGACCTCGCTGTACCGCATCGCCAGCGCCCTGGGCACGACACCCCAGGCGTTGTTCGGTGGCGCATCCAGCGCTGCCGAGCCGACGCTGGCCCGCGCCGGCGATGACGAGGTGCCGGCCATCGAGACCGACGGCGAATCGTTGCGGCGGCTGCTGTTGCCAGGTGACGCCCCCTTTCACGTGGTCGAACTCGTCGGGTTGGCCACCGAGTTCCTCGAGCCGTGGCGGCACCGCGGCTTCGAAGCGCTGTACGTGCTGGTCGGGCCGGTGGAAGTCGACGTCGACGGTCGGTGCACCACGCTGGGCACCGGCGACTTCCTCTCCTACCCTGCCGACCTTCCGCACCGCTACCGGTCCGTTCTCGGCACTCAGGCCCGAGCGCTGCTGATCGAGACCCAGCACGACTCGGGGGAACAGGGCACTCATTCGGCCTGAGGCCGCCCACTGTCGGCACACCGGCCCGCTCGCACGCAACCTAGAGTCGGCCACCATGGACGGCACACCCGACGAACCGATGGTGCACCTCACCCGCTGGCGCGGTCCGTGGCCCGACGGCGACAAGGACGCCAACCTGAAGGCCGACATCGCGCTGTACTCCCACACCGACCCGATGCGCACCATCCGCGGCCTGTCCGAGTCGATCGATGTCCCCGAAGGTGCGATCGTGCGCTACGTGCTCGCCCGCTGGGCAAGCGAGGGAGCCTCCGGGTTGTTGGAGCTGGGCCCGACCATGACACGTCGCCTCCACGGCGTGTGCGCGGATGCCGAGCGCCTCGACACCGACAACGCTCGGTTGGCCGCCTATCACCAGCTGCGCCAGATGCTCAGCTGGCTGCACCACCCGCTGGAACACCCCGACGTGTACGAGTGACGCCCACCGGCCGCCGCGCCCGCTGTTGGGCCACCACCGCCGGCGACCGGCTTCGTCGGCAAGGCGACAGCGTCGCCCGACCGGACGTGCTGCCATGGCGGCGATGACGCCCCGCCACTCACGAACCCCCTGGCCGACCGGCTCGCTCACCGTCACCGACGCAGGGATCGAGACGTGGCTCGCCTTCCAGCAGCACATCGAGCTGCCGGAGTTCGCCGCCTACCCGCTCGCAGCCACCGACGACGGGCGTCGGGTGCTGCGCGAGTACTTCCAGCACTACCTCGCCATTGCCGACACGTTGGGCACCGCCGTCGAGCTCGACTCCGCCACGTGGCGCGCCAACCCGGACTGGGCCGCCAAGCTGGGGCACGACCACGCCATGCTCCGGGTCTTGATCTTCGCCTGCGTGCAGGTGCTGCACGAGCTGCGCGGCGGCTGGGCGAGCGACCGGCCGTTCATCATCGGCGGCACGGTCGGGCCGCGAGCAGACGGTTACGTCGCGCGGAGTGCGATGGAGGCGGTCGCTGCACTCGACTACCACTCGTTCCAGGTCGACTGCCTGGCCGCCGCCGGGGTCGATGTGGTCACGGCGATGACGATCGGGTACGTCGAGGAGGCGATCGGCATCACGCTCGCCGCGCAGGCCGCAGCGCTGCCCGCGGTCATCTCCTTCACGGTCGAGACGGACGGCCGCTTGCCGTCGGGGATGGCGCTCGCCGAGGCGATCGGCCGCACCGAAGAAGCCACCGACGGCTACCCACACCACTACATGCTCAACTGCGCGCACCCTGCGCACTTCGCGCACATCCTGGAACCTGGGTCGCGATGGACCGCTCGCATCGGGGGGCTCAGAGTCAACGCTTCCCGGCTCAGCCACGGCGAGCTGGCCGCGATGGACACGCTGGACGACGGCGACCCCGACGAGCTGGCTGCCGACTGCCTCGCCCTACGGCATGCGCTGCCGGGGTTGCAGGTCATCGGAGGCTGCTGCGGCACCGATCAACGTCACGTGGCGGCCATCGCCCACGCCTGGTCGGGGCCTGCGGCCCACGGCTGAACGCTACGAGCGACCACGCCACGGAAAGGCCGGGGCACGACGTTGCCGGAAGGCGGCTACACCTTCGGTCATCTCGCCCGACATCGTGACCTCACGAGACCAGGTCTCGGCCAGGTCGGCCGACACGACACCGTGCTCCATGACTGCCGCGATCATCTCCTTGGTGGCTGCCTGGGTCAGCAACGATCGTTCGGCCAACGTCGCGCAGAGTTCGCCCAGACGCTCCTGGATCGCATCGGCCGCCAGCAGCTCGTCGGCCAGCCCGATGCGGTGGGCTTCGGTGGAGTCGATCAGATCACCGGTGAACAGCAGGCGCTTCGCCGCGGGCCCCAGCAACCGCACCGACCGCTCCAACGACGATGGTGGGTAGACGATGCCCAACTTGGCGGGCGTGATGCCGAACCTCGCGCCGGCCACCGCCAGCCGGAAGTCGCAGTCGATGGCCAGCGCGCAGCCGCCCCCGATGCAATCGCCCTGGACCACTGCGATCGTCGGTTTGGGCAAGGCCGCCAACGCATGTTCCGCGGCCATGTTGGCGTCCATGAACGACGCGGTGCCCGCCGGACGCTCGGCGAGCAGCTCGGTGATGTCGGCGCCGGCGCAGAAGTGATCGCCGGCACCGCGCAGCACGACCACCCGCACGGCAGGGTCGGCTGCGAGGCGCTGGCAGGCTGCGCCGAGTGCCACCCACATGTCGAAGGTGACGGCGTTGCGCTTGGCCGGCCGGTTCAGTGTGATGGTGGCGACGGCACCGTCGATGGCTACCAGGAGGTCGCCGTCGCTCACGCGCGCACCTGCGCCTCGAACGCGGCAAGGCGGTCGAGAAAGCGTCGCGGGTCGACAAGATGCAGGTAGTGACCCATGTCGGGCCAGACCTCCACGACCGCGGTGGGCACCAGGCGCTGCAGCCAGAGGGCGTAGTCGGCACCGGGGTCGATTCCGTGCAGCGAGAGGTACGGCACGGTGATGCCGGCGGCCAGCGCCTCGACGGTGGCGTCCAGCTCGGCCTCGGTGGACTCGAACACGGAGGCCCAAGTGGCCAGCACGACGTGCTGGTCGGCGCGCCGGTGCTCGCGCAGGCGAGCTTGCTCATGGGCTGACAGCGGCCCGTCCATCGCGCTGAACATCAGTTCCAGCCCCTGCTCGAACGTCTGCCGGTCGGCTTTCAACATCGGTTCCAGCTGACCGAGTGCCTCCTTGAACCCGGACAGGCGCAACGGCTGGTCGATGTTCACAACTGCTCGGCACGGCGCGATGGCAGCGAACGCGCTGGCCACCACACCGCCGAGCGAGTGACCGACGACGATCGCATCCTGCACGCCGAGCGCAGCTGCTGTCTCCACCACGTCGGATGCATAGCTGATCGGGTCGTACCCGTCGTCGGAGTCGCTCTCACCATGCCCGCGCAGGTCGACTGCCAGCACCAGGTGCTGCGCTGAGAGCTCGTGCAGCAGTGGGTGCCACATGCGGCGGCTGTCGGTGATGCCGTGGATGAGGATCAGTGCGGGGTCGTCGGCGTGGCCGATCAGTTCATGCGCGAGCAGCATGCCGAAAGGCTACGCGAACAAGTGTCACACGACGGACCTTCGGCGGACCGCAGCTCGGCCACTACGCTCGCTGCAACCTCACGAACGGGAGATTCCTGATGAAGCGTTCCACCACCCTCGTCCTCGGCGCCACACTGACGGTCGGCCTGTTCGCCGGTTGCAGCAGCGACTCGAAGTCCGGCGGCACTTCCACCGCCAAGTACTGCGCCAAGATCGCCGCATACAAGGCCAAGTCCGACGAGCTCGACTCGGTGTTCGCCGGCACGCCCGAGGCACCGAAGGTGGAGGCAGCATTCACCACGATGCAGACGATGGTGCACGACCTGAACTCCGATGCGCCTGCCGAGATCAAGGCCGATGTCGCCACGATGACCACGGCCATCGACAGCGTCGTGAAGATCTTCAGCCAGTACAAGTGGGACTTCGTCGCCCTCGCCTCGGCACCTGAGTTCGCGACGTTGCAGAACGACCTCGACGGCGCCGACATGCAGGCGGCCAGCGATCGACTGAAGACCTACTCCGAGACGACCTGCGGCATCGTCGACACCACGGGCGCACCGTGAGCCGGCTCGCTCTGGTCGCGACCGTCGCCCTGCTGGGCCTGGCGGCGTGCGGGAGCGACTCGAAGTCGACCACCTCATCCACCGGCAACGACGCAGCGGCACCGGCCACCACCGAGCCGGCGGGTGGTTCCGACGACACGGTGGTGAGCGACACGATGGTGGACGACACGTCCGTCGATGACACGTTCGTGGACGACACGTTCGTGGACGACACGTTCGTGGACGACACGTTCCCGTCGGATTCCGTCGACCCCAACGCACCCGGCATCGGTACCGAGTTCTGCAGCGTGAGCGACGAGTTGAACAACGACGACTTCGATCCGTTCTCGGCACCACCCGACGAGGTGCAGGCCTACTTCGAGACCGATTTCGCCGACATGTTCAACCGCCTGAAGGCGGCCACGCCCGACGAGCTGACCGCCGACGTCGCGACGATCGCCTCGCTCTACGACACCCTGATCGCCAGCCTGCGCAAGAATGGCTGGGACATGAATGCCGCCTTCGACGACCCGGCCATCCAGACGGCGATGAGCGCCAGCGAGATCGACGCCGCCGGAGCGAACCTCGACGCGTACTGCGGCATCAGCTGAATCGGCTACGATTGTCGTAGTCAATCGCTACGACAATCGGAGTCCCTCGTGAGCTTCACCTCCGATGACGCATCGCGTCATCCATCCACGCTGTCGGACGACGCACAGCGGCACCTGTGGATGCACTTCACCCGCCTCGGTTCGGCTGCAGGTAGCAGCGTGCCCGTGATCGCCCGCGGGGACGGTTGCTACGTGTACGACCAGGCCGGCAAGCGCTACCTCGACGGCCTCTCCGGCTTGTTCACCGTGCAGGTCGGCCACGGCCGCAAGGAGATCGCCGAAGCCGCCCGTCACCAAGCCGAGACGCTCGCCTACTTCCCGGTGTGGTCGTTCGCCCACGAACCTGCCATCACACTGGCCACCCGGCTCGCCGCGCTGGCCCCCGGCGACCTGAACCGAGTGTTCTTCACGCCCAGCGGAGGCGACGCGGTGGAGACCGCGATCAAGTTGGCTCGGCAGTACTGGAAGCTGCGCGGTCAGCACGGGAAGACGAAGGTGATCTCCCGCTACCTCGCCTACCACGGCACCACCATGGGCGCCCTCAGCCTCACCGGCGTGCCCTCGATCAAGACGCCGTTCGAGCCGCTGATGCCCGGCGCGATCAAGGTGCAGACGCCGTACCGGTACCGCTGCAACGACTGCAGCCATCTCGACGGCTGCACGTTGCGCTGCGCAGACGACCTCGCCCTGCGCATCGAGATGGAGGGCGCCGACAGCATCGCGGCCGTGTTCATGGAGCCCGTGCAGAACACCGGCGGGGCGTTCACCCCACCCGACGGCTACTGGGCGCGCGTGCGCCAGATCTGCGACGACAACGACATCCTGCTGGTCAGCGACGAAGTGATCGCCGCCTTCGGTCGCTTCGGGCACATGTTCGGCAGCGAGCGCTACGGCTACCAGCCCGACATGATCACCTTCGCCAAGGGGGTCACCTCCGGCTACTCAGCGTTGGGTGGTGTGATGATCAGTGACCGCATCGCCGAGCCCTTCCTCAACGACACCCACACCTTCCTGCAGGGACAGACGTTCGGCGCCCATCCGGTGTCGTGCGCAGTCGCCAACGCCAACCTCGACATCTTCGAGCGCGAAGACATCTGCAGTCATGTGTTGGCCAACGAGGGCCGGTTCAAGCAGCTCATCGAGGGGCTGCTGGACATCCCGCTGGTCGGCGACGTGCGCGGCGACGGGTACTTCCTCGCGATCGAACTCGTGCCCGACAAGGCCACCCGCGGTCTCTTCACCGACGAGCAGGCCGAGTGGCTGCTGCGCGGCTACCTCTCGCCGCGTCTGTACGACGCGGGTCTCATCTGCCGAGCCGACGATCGAGGCGAACCGGTGATCACTCTCTCGCCCCCGTTGATCGCCGGCGAGGAGGAGTTCGCGTTCATCGAGGCAACCCTGCGCACCGCACTGACCGCTGCCAGCCGCGAGTTCGCGGCGCGGGCGTGACCCTGCGATGACCGCGGCGCTCGACGACAAGGACCGAACGATCATCGAGCTCTTGCAGGCCGACGGTCGCATGCCGTTCACGAAGGTGGCAGCGGAAGTCGGGCTCACCGAGGGCGCCATCCGCCAGCGGGTGCAACGGCTCACCGATGCCGGTGTCATGCAGATCGTGGCAGTCACCGATCCGATGTCGTTGGGCGTGCGTCGTGTCGCGATGATCGGTGCGCGGGTCAGCGGCGATGCAGAGGTGACCGCCGCAGCGCTGGAGAAGAGGGACGAGATCGAGTACCTCGTCGCCACCACCGGCCGGTACGACTTGATGTTCGAAGTCGTGGCCGACGACGACGCCCACCTGATGCGCCTGCTGTCGCAACTGCGCAGTCGAGACGACATCCTGGAGGCCGAAGCCTTCGTCTGTCTCAAGTTGTTCAAGCAGACCTTCAGTTGGGGAGCCCGATGACCAGCCAGCACAACCTGATGATCTTGCCCGAGGTTGCCGAGGCCCTGGCCACGACCCGCCCCGTCGTGGCGTTGGAGAGCACCATCATCAGCCACGGCATGCCCTACCCGCAGAACGTGCAGATGGCCGCCGAAGTGGAGGGCATCGTGCGTGCCGGCGGTGCCACCCCCGCCACCATCGCCGTGCTCGACGGTGTGTGCTGCGTAGGTCTCTCGCCAGCGCAGCTGGAACGCCTCGGCACCGAACAGGGGGTGCACAAGGCCACCACCCGCGATCTCCCATGGCTGGTGGCCACCCGCGCAACAGGGGCCACCACCGTCGCCGCCACGATGCGCGTCGCCGCCCTCGCCGGCATCCGCGTGTTCGCCACCGGCGGCATCGGCGGCGTGCATCGCGGTGCCGCCACGACGTTCGACATCTCCGCCGACCTCACCGAGATGGCCATCACGCCGGTGGCGGTCGTGTCCGCCGGCATCAAGAGCATCCTCGACATCCGCCTCACGCTCGAACGCATGGAAACCCTGGGCGTACCCGTCGTCGTCAACGGCAGCGATCACTTCCCGTCCTTCTACAGTCGCGAGAGCGGCTTGCCCGCGCCGCGTCGGGTCGACGGCCCGGCGGCCTTGGCACGACTGCTCCACGCAACATGGGATGTGCTCGGACTGTCCACGGGCATCAGCATCGCCAACCCGATCCCGGTTGCCGACGAGATCCCTGCCGGCGAGATCGCCACCCACATCGAGGCTGCGCTCGCCGACCTCGCAGCGCAGGGCGTCACCGGCCAGGACGTCACCCCGTTCCTGCTCAAGCGCGTCGTCGAGGGCACGGGCGGGCGCAGCCTGGTCGCCAACCTGGCGCTCGTGCGCAACAACGCGGCCACAGCCGCAGCGATCGCAGTGGAGTACGCGAAGCTGCGGGGATGAGACGCCTCGCCGCCTTCGCCTGTCCGCTCCTGCTGCTCGCAGCCACCTGCTCATCCGACGATGGCAGCGGCACCGGCGACGCCGGTAGTGGCACCACCGTCGCAGCGCCCGACACGGCGGCCGAGGCACCCGCCACCGACGCGCCCACCACCACTGCGGAGGCGACCACGACCACCGAGCCGGCGCCGCAGTACGCGGCATCCATCGACGACCTGCTCGCGATCGGCCGCCCGATCGTGCTCGCGCACACGGGCGGCGAGGACGAGTTCCCGGCCAGCACGATGTTCGGGTTCGGAGAGAGCGTGAAGGCCGGTGTCGACATGCTCGACCTCAACGTGCAGCTCACCAAGGACGGCGTGCTCGTGGTGCATCACGACGACTCCGTCGACCGTGCCACGAATGGAGCGGGTGCCGTCGCCGACCTGACCTATGCCGACATCGCACTTCTCGACGATGCCTACTGGTTCACCGTCGACTGCGGCGCCTGCAACGATCAGCCGACCGAGGACTACCTCTACCGAGGCATGCGCACCGGCGAGGTGCCCCCGCCGGCGGGTTACTCGCCTGACGACTTCAAGATCCCGACCTTTCGCGAGTTGGTCGAGCGCTACCCCGACCTCCCGCTCAACGTGGAGATCAAAGGCAGTGGCGCCGCGGCACGGGCTGCCGCCGATGTGCTCGCCGCCGAACTCGTCGAGCTGGGCCGCGACAGCGCCGCGGTGGTTGCGTCCTTCGACGACGAGATCGTGTCGTACTTCCACTCGATCGCCCCCGACATCGAGGTCTCGCCCGGCCTCGACGTGCTCACCGCCTACGTCCTCAACAGCACGCCCGTTCCGGACGGCATGCGCATCCTCCAGCTGCCGCCGGAGTACAGCGGCCTGCAGGTGATCACGCCCGAGCTCGTCGAGCGCGCCACGGCCGACGGTCTGCCGATCTGGGTGTGGCCCAACGATCGCGGCCTGGAGAACTACGACCAGTACCTCGCGTTCCTGCAGCAGGGTGTCGAGGGCTTGAACATCAACTTCCCCGCCCAGGGCGTGGCTGCGGTGCACGACTTCATCACGCCGGGCGCACTCGTGGCGGCGGCTCCTTCCAACGGCTGCGACGCTCCGGCGGAGGCACCCGGCGAGGCCACGTATGCGATGTCGGTGCACCTGGAGGGCACCTACATCCGCCACCTGCCCCCGTCCTACGACGGCGTGACGCCGATGCCGATGCTGCTCGGCCTGCACGGCTGGTCACAGCCCGCGTCGGTGTTCATGACCGAAGCCGACCTCGCTGGTGCCGCCGACCGGCACCGCTTCATCGCCATCGCCCCGGACATCACTCGACCGGTCCCCCTGTGGGACACGTCGTTCGAAGGCGACGACGTGCTGTGGTTCGGTGCACTCGTCGTGATGCTGGAGGATCAGCTCTGCATCGATACCAGCCGGATCTACGTGACCGGCATGTCGAACGGAGCGATGATGACCTCCACCCTCGCGTGCATGCTGCCCAGCGTCTTCGCTGCCGCCGCGCCGGTGGCCGGAGTTCGCTCGCCCGATGGCTGCGAACCTGATCGCGATGTTCCGCTCATCGCGTTCCACGGCACCGACGACCCGTTCCTCGCGTTCGAGGGCGGCTACGGGCCGAAGGTGGCCGGACTGCCCAGCCCCGACGGGACGGGCACGCTCGGAGAGGTCGGTGTCGCCGACCCTGCCGACGCTCTGCCGGTGGTGGACCGCGTTGCCGAGTGGGCGGCCCGCAACGGCTGCGACGGCGAGCTCACCGAGTCGGTGGTCGCCGACGATGTCACGCTGCTCAGCAGCTGTGACGGTGGCGCCACCGAGCTGTATGTCATCGACGGCGGCGGCCACAGCTGGCCGGGCAGCGAGTTCGACGAAGGCATCGTCGACATCGTCGGCCCGACCACCGACAGCATCGACGCCACCGAGCTGATCTGGGCGTTCTTCCGAGAACACCCGCGCAGCGCGTAGCGGTGCCGCAACCGGCGCCCCAGCCAAACCCGACTCAGACGGCTGCGGCGAGGCCTTTCAGCGTCGTCTCCATGTTCGCCCGGTTGTGGCCGGCACGGTCCTTCACGCCCAGGGCCAGGCCGGTCAGCTTGGCGATGATCGGGTTGCGGTGGTCGTCCCAGAAGTGGGTGACCGTCGAGCCACCCTCGGCGGGGGCGATGCCGAAACCCCAGCCGGCCACCTTCATGCCAGCGGCCGTGACATCGAACGCGAACTCCTTGCCGGGCGTCGCTGCGGTGACCTTGCTGATGGTCTTCCACTTCTTCTTGCCGAGCGCATTGGTGCCCTCGAACCTGGCGCCGACGGCCGGGCCGTTGGCGCCCTTGATCCACTTGCCACCGGTGTTCTCCGGTGACCACTCCCCCATGCGGGGAAGGTCGCTGACCAGCGCGTACACCTGCTCCGGTGTGGCAGCAATGGTGCGGACCACTTCGATCTGATGGCTCATGGGTGCTATCTGAACAGATCGCGGGACTGGTCGCGCAGCACCGGTGCGATCGTCGCGGTGTCGTCGACCTCCCACTGGTAGCCGCGGATGACAGCCACCGGCACCCGCGACAGGTTGCCCTTCACCAGCTCGGCGGCTCCGGCCAGCTCGTCGGCGGTGCACAGCGCCTGCACCATGAACTCGTGGCCGTGCGGATCGACCTGGCCGATGTAACTGAGGATCGGCTGCATGCCGGCGACACCGATGGCGATGTCGGTCTGCCCCTCACGCCAGGCGCGCCCGAACGTGTCGGAGATGATGACCGCCGCGTTCACCCCTGCGGCGACGAGCCCGGCGCGGATGCGGCGAGCGCTGTCATCCGGATCCACCGGCAGCAGCACGGCGCGGCCGTGTGCACCCGACGACGACTGATCGACGCCACTGTTCGCGCACACGAAGCCGTGGTGCGTCTCGGTGATCAGGATCGGGCCGATCTGGCGGACGACTCGCTTCGACTCGCGCAGCACGATCTCTGTGATCGCCGGGTCCTTCCCCCACTGCGCCGACCAGTCGCGGGCGAACTGCGACGGCTCGATGTCGGCCAGCTCCACCGTGCGGCCCTCGGCCTTGGACACGATCTTCGAAGTGACGACGACGACATCACCGTCGGCCAACGGTTGGCCGGCATCCGCCGCGGCGCGCAGGATCGAACGCGCCAGATCGGCGCCCGCCTCGATCTCCGGCAGACCGCCGACGCCGAAGACCTGCAGCGACGTCACGCAGGCAACCCGGCGAGGAAGCCGAGCATGGCGGCGTTGACGGGCTCGGGGTTGGTGAGGTTGGCCGCGTGGCCGCCACCCACCTTCACCACGTCGCCGCAGCCGGCCAACCCGTGCGCCATCTCCTCGGCATGCGCCATCGTGATCGCGGTGTCGTCGGTGCCGTGCACGACCAACGCCGGGCAGGTGATCTCGCTCAGACGCGAGCTGACGTCGTCACGGGTGAGCAAGCAGCGCGCCGGCTCGGCCATCAGCTCCTTCGGGCGCGCCTGCCACTTGGCGATCCACTTCGGGTTCTCGGCGGGGTCGTCGATGATGATCGCCGCGACGGCGTTGGCGAGGTCGTCGACCGGACCCACCGCCAGCCACAAGTCGACCATGCCCTGGTTCGCGGCGAGCCGCTCGGGGGCGTCGAGCGCTGCACCGGAGTCGAGCAGGATCAGCGCCCGAACCCGCTCGGGAGCGGTCAGCGCGACGCGCAGCGACAGGTAGCCACCCTGGCTCATGCCGCCCACGACGGCGCGCTCGATGCCCAGGTGAGTCATCAGGCCCAGGCAGTCGGCGGCCGAGTCCCAGTAGGTGAACGGCTGCCCGTCGAACTCGGTGAGGCCGAAGCCACGCTCGTCCCAGGTGATCACCCGGTACTGATCGCGAAGCGCTGCGACCTGGTGCACGAACATCTCGTGATCCATCAGGAACCCGTGGCCGAGCACCACGACAGGACCGTCGCCCCCGGTGTCCTCGAAGTAGACGCTCTGGCCGTTGATCGGTGCGTGGGGCATGGGTGAGAACGTAGCACCGCCCCAAATCCCCTTCTCCTGTCGCGGCTCGGCCACAGCGCCACGTGGTGAAGGCCGCGACACGAACGCGGAAGGACGGCGCCACGGGTACGGGTCCGTAGAGTGGCGGCCATGGTCTCAGAGATCTTCGACCCTGCTGCGTGGCGGGAAGTACCCGGCTTCGACTTCGACGACATCACGTACCACCGCAGCGTCGAGCACGGCACCGTCCGCATCGCGTTCAACCGGCCGGAAGTGCGCAACGCGTTCCGCCCGCGCACCGTCGACCAGCTGTACACCGCGCTCGACCATGCGCGCATGAGCACCGACGTCGGCTGCGTGCTGCTCACCGGCAATGGCCCCTCCCCGAAGGACGGTGGCTGGGCGTTCTGCAGCGGCGGCGACCAGCGCATCCGCGGCAAGGACGGCTACAAGTACGCCGAGGGCGACACCGCCGACTCGATCGAGCCCGGCCGCGCCGGCCGGTTGCACATCCTCGAGGTGCAGCGCCTCATCCGCTTCATGCCGAAAGTCGTCATCTGCGTCGTCCCCGGTTGGGCCGCAGGCGGTGGGCACAGCCTGCACGTCGTGGCCGACCTCACGCTCGCCAGCACCGAGCACGCCCGCTTCAAGCAGACCGACGCCGACGTCGCCAGCTTCGA
>JBAVTH010000241.1:0-1882 GCA_049696035.1 Ilumatobacteraceae bacterium | reverse complement strand
TGAGGGCTCCGTGTTGGCGTTCCCATTCGGCGACACCTTGGCGGCCGGCGTCGATCCGGAGGCGGTGCGCGGCGGTGTCCGCGATCCACCCGCTGACCGTGGTGCCTTCCGCGGTGGCGGCCTGGTCGATCGCGTCGGCGAGATCGGAGGGAAGTGAGATCGATCGCTTCTGTCGTTGGGCCACGATGAGATGGTAGGACAGGTGGTAGGACAACGCAACGCGAGATCCTGCACGATTCCTGCACAGGACTCGGCCACACGTGCCGGACATGGGCGGATCAGACGGACACGGGCGGACAACGGCGGTGGACGTGAGCAGGTCGAGCGGACTGAGCCGGACGTCCCGGACCTACAGGTGAAGTCTTAAACCCCCCGACCCGAGAGGGAGTGTGGGTTCGAACCCCACCCCGGGCACACAGCGATGAGTGGTGTGCCGTCGCCGAGGCGAAGGGGCTCAGCATCCGCGAGTTGAGCCCAGTAGAGCGTCGGCCCGATGATGAGCGAATGGGAGGTCGCGATGTGGCATGCGGTGTGGATGGTCGCGGTCGAGGAGGAGGCCCAGCGCGCCGCACTGTGGGGTGACGATGTCCCTCCGCGGGCCCCCCCGATCACTGCTGATTCGGTCAGCGTTCCTCGCCCGATGGCGGGAGCGGAGGCGACCGTTCGCAGCGCCTGACGCCGAGACCACTACTCCCAGAACACTCGAGCGCTGACCTCGTCGGCGGCCCGGCGAAGCAGGGGAGTGAGCTCCTTCAGCCGGGCGGCGGTCAGCCGAAGACTCGGTCCCTGAACACCCACGGCGGCACGAGCGATTCCCCCCGGGCTCGACACCGGCGCCGCGATCCCACTCACACCGTGGTATCGCTCCTCGCGGTTGATCGCCACGCCGCGGGTGCGAATGGCTTCCAGTTCGATGACGAGTGCCTCGTGCGAATCGATGGTGCGGAGGGTGTACCGAGGCAGCTCCTCCAGCGACGCAGCGGCTTCGGTCATCGGCACCCCTGAGAACGCCAACAGCACCTTGCCCATCGCCGACGCATGCATCGGTATCTCCGCACCAGTGGGATGATCGAAACGCAACGGCTGCACCGACGCGGCCCGCTCGATGACGACGACCTCGTGACCGCGCCGGATGCCCAGACTCGCCGACTCACCCGTCGACGCAGCGAGCTCGGCAAGGATCGGCTTGGCGAGATGAAACCCTGTTTGTTCGAGCGCTCGGTGGCCGAGCACGGCGACACCGATGCCGAGCCGATAACGCTCCGACATCGGGTCGTGTTCCACCAGACCAGCACCGACGAGCGCCTTCACCAAACGATGCGCCGTACTCACGTTGAGACCTACGGACCGAGCGATCTCGGAGATGCCCAACGCCGGCCGATCTGGGCTGAAGCAGAACAGGATCGCAATGGCGCGCTCGACCGCCTGCGTGCCCGCCCGCGGCCCGCCCGCCTCGCTGTCACCCGGACCCGGCATTTGCGAATTCTCGCACAACGCCCGGTCGGGTCGGAGATCTCGCCCTGGCGAGAAAGATGACCACATAAGTCGGTATTTCCACAAAACATGTTGTCTGTGGAACATCCTGCTGCTAAAACCTGACTCAACCAGTCGGGATTCGGCTGCCGAGATTCGGGGAGGTCAGATGGCGGGTGTGGGCGCAATGCTCGACAGCGATGTGCTCGACCGGGCCCTGCTCGGCGAGGTGGCCGCGCAGTTGGCGGCACAGCAGACGGCGTGGGAGATCCGCGCCGGCGAGACGCCGACCGAACGCTGCTACGAGCGGATCCTCCTCACGGCGACCCACGAGGCATGGGTGATCTGCTGGCCGGCGGGGACCGAGCTCGAGCTGCACGACCACGGCAACTCATCGGGCGCGTTCAGC
>JBAVTH010000240.1:0-5079 GCA_049696035.1 Ilumatobacteraceae bacterium | reverse complement strand
GGTCGAGGTACTGGCCGACGGAGAACGCCGAGTAGTGCGGAGCCAGCACCAGGCCGACGATGTGCCCGAAGCCCTCGGCGGCCAGGGCATCGACGGCCGTCTCGATCTTGGGGTCGGCGTGCTTGAGGCCGAGCACTACGTGGAAGCGACCGGGCGCGGCGGCCTCGAGCGCGGCTTGCAGGCCGGCGCGCTGCGCTTCGGTGCGAGCCGCCAGCGGGCTGGTGCCACCCAACGTGTCGTAGCGGGCAGTGAGGTCGGCCAGCTGCTCGGGTGTGGGCGGGCGGCCACGGCGGATGTCGGTGTAGTAGGGCTCGATCTCCTCGGGGGTGCGGGGCGTGCCGTATGCCATCAGCAGCACCGCGATCCGGGTGGGAGCGGCGCTGCTCATCACCATGTCGTGCAGTGCCGTGTCGTGCGGTGCGGCGTCGTGCCGTGCGGCGTCGGTCATCGTTGCGTCGCCTCGTGCACACGGGCGGCGACCCGGGTGAGCACCTCTGGGTCGGTGTTGGGCTGCACGCCGTGGCCGAGGTTGAAGATGTGGCCGGGGTGCTGGCCACCGTCGGCCAGGGCGTTGTCGGCCAGCACTGCATCGGTGCCGGCGAGGGCGACGTCGGTGCCGGCGAGCACGAGCGCAGGGTCGAGGTTGCCCTGCACCACCACCTGCGGGCCCATCCGCACGCGGGCGCCGAGGATGGAGGTGCGCCAATCGAGGCCCAGCACCTTGGGGCCGGCGGCGAGCAAGTGCTCGAGCAGGTGATCGCAGCCGATGCCGAAATGGATGCCGGGTGCGTCGGGATGAAGTGCCTTCAGCTGGCCGAACACCGAACGCGAGTGAGGCAGCACGAAGCGCTCGTAGTCGAGTGCGCTGAGGGCGCCCGCCCACGAGTCGAACAGCTGGAACGCGCGTGCGCCGTTGGCCAGCTGGCTGCTGATGGATGCGACGGCGTGCTGCACGAGGCGGTCCATGAGGGTGTGCCACAACACGGGGTCGGTGTGCATCAGCCGCTTGGTGTGTTCGTACGTGCGGCTGGGCCGGCCCTCGACGAGGTAGCTGGCGACCGTGAACGGTGCGCCGGCGAAGGCCAGCAGCGGCACTTCCTCGGGCAGTTCGGCCACCATCTGGCGGACGGTCTCCAGCACGTACGGCGTGTCGGCCTCGGGCTCGAACTCGCGCAGGCGGGCGAGGTCGTCGGTGCCGCGGAACGGGGTGTTGCACACCGGCCCGGTGCCGGGGGCGACGTCGATGCCGAAACCAACGGCGTGGGCGGGCACGACGATGTCGCTGTACAGCACCGCGGCATCCACGCCGTAGCGGCGCACGGGCTGCAGGGTGAGCTCGGTGGCCAGCTCGGGGATCTTGATCGCGTCGAGGATGCTGCCTTCGCCGCGCAGTGCGCGGTACTCGGGCAGGCTGCGGCCTGCCTGACGCATGAACCACACCGGAGTGTGCGCGGCCGGGCGACCGAACGCCGCGTCGAGGAAGGGGGTAGACGCCATCGTCTGGGCACGTTACCGTGCATCGCCGTGTTGCGCCCCGTGCATCAACCCTCGGTGCCCGGCGACCAGCAGTTCGGGTATCAGCCCGCTCTCGATGGCCTGCGCGGGGTGGCCGTCACGCTGGTGCTGTTCTTCCACGGTGGTTTCGCCTGGATGGCCGGCGGCTACGTCGGTGTCTCGGTGTTCTTCACGCTGTCGGGCTTCCTGATCACGTCGCTGTTGATCCTGGAGCACCAGCGCTCGGGCCGCGTCTCGTGGACGGCGTTCGTGGCGCGACGGGCGAAGCGGTTGCTGCCGGCCAGCTTGCTGTGCCTGGTGGCCATCTCGCTGCTGGCCTGGAACGGTGAGTTCGCCGGCGTGCCGCACCTGCGGCGCGACGTCACCACGGCGGCGCTGCAGGTGGCCAACTGGAACGCGCTGCACGGTTCGGGCTCGTACGCCGATCTGCTCAGCCGTGCTGCGGGGCTGTCCAGCCCGGTCGACCACTACTGGTCGTTGGCCGTGGAGGAGCAGTTCTACTGGGTGTGGCCGTTCGCGTTCATGCTGCTGATGAAGGTGTCGAAGGGCCGCGGGCGGCTGTTCGTCAACCTGTCGGCGTTGGCGGTCATCGGCATCGTGGCCGCACGCGTGATCGCGGTGCACTGGGGCCCTGATGCCGCGTACTGGGCCACGCCTGCCCGGTTGGGCGAGATCCTCGTCGGGGCCGCGCTCGCGGCGGGCTGCCTGCTGTGGCGGCGGCGCCCGCGCTGGCTGGGCGTGCTCGGGGTGGCCGGGCTGGGTGTGGTGGTGTGGACCGCCGTCGAGTGGCCCACGCGCGGTGGCCCCGCGTATGCCGGCTGGTTCGGGCTGTTCAGCCTCGCGTCGGCGGCGCTGATCCTGGGCCTGCAGGCGCCCGGCCCGCTGCGGGCGGTCTTCTCGCTGTCGCCCATCGTGTGGCTGGGCCGCATCAGCTACGGCGTCTACGTGTTCCACTGGCCGGTCTACGTGCTGGCCACCAGCCGCACCGTGCACCTGCGCGGCTGGCCGTTGTTCGGTGTGCGCATCGCCATCACGCTGACGGTCGCGCTGCTGTCGTACTGGTTGCTCGAGCGGCCGGTACGACGCGGTCGGTACGGAGCTCGGCTGTCGTTGACGTTGGGCTTGCCGATCACGGCTGCCGTCGTGCTGCTGGCGGCGCTGGTGGTGCCCGGGTCGCCGGTGCGCCGCCACGTCGCTGCTGCCTCGCCGACGACCACGACGGTGCCGGTGGTGGCCCCGGGTTCGACGGTTGCTGGAGCAGATGTCACGGTCGAGCCGGCGGCCTCCAGCGTGCTGCCCACCACCGCGCCGGTGCCGGTGGGGCCGGTCAACATGGTCCTGATCGGCGATTCCACGGCGGAGGCGCTGAGCGCCGGAGTCGATGCATGGGCGGCGGAGACCAGCGATCGCACGGTCGTCTCGGTGGCGACGGCCGGTTGCGGGTTGATCACCGGCACGGTGCTGCTGGGCGACGACGGCGGCAGGTTCGCCAAGCGCTGTGCGACGGCGTTGCAGAAGGAGCTGCCCGCCACGTTGGCGGCCAACCGGCCCGACACGGCGATGATCATGGTCACCATTCCCGACCTGACGATGCGCCAGTGGTCGGGCGATGAGGGCATGTTGCGGCCCGATGATGCGCGCTATGCGGCGCGCATGCTCGACGACTATCGCGCCACCGCCGACATGCTGATCGCCGCCGGCGTGCGGCACATCGCGTGGGTGGTGCCGCCGGTGCCAGGGCAGTGGTGGGTGGGCTGGATGTCCGACACGGTGTACACCGCGACCACGTGGGTGCAGCTGAATGCGGTGCTCACCACCGTCGAGACCGAGTACCCCGATGTCGTGCAGGTGGTGCATCTCGACCAGTGGTTCACCGAGCGGGGCCTCGACGTCGACGAGGCGCTGCGCGACGACGGTCTGCACCTCACCGCCGAGGGCGCCCTGATGGTGATGGACGACTTCCTCGGTCCGGTGCTGTTGCGGCTTGCCGTCGTGTAGCAGGATCGCGGGATGGCATCCGATCTGTTCTCCCTCCACGGCAAGACTGCGCTCGTCACCGGCGGTAGCCGTGGCATCGGGGCGATGATCGTCCGCGGTCTGCTCGACGCAGGTGCGAGCGTCGTCATCTCGTCTCGCAAGCAGAACGAGCTGGATGAGGCGAGGCTCGCGTTGTCGAAGTTCGGCGAAGTGCACGCGATCCGTGCCGACGTGAGTGCGCTGGACGGGGTGGAGAAGTTGGCGGCAGAGGTGGGGTCGCACTTCCCGACGCTCAACATCCTGGTGAACAATGCCGGCGCGACGTGGGGCATGCCGTTGGACGACTTCAGTGAGCACGCCTGGGACAAGGTGATGGACACGAACGTGAAAGGTGTCTTCTTCCTCACCCAGCGGCTGCTGCCCAACCTGCGGGCGGGCGCCACTGCCGACGATCCGGCCCGAGTGATCAACATCGGGTCGATCGACGGGCTGCACGTGAACCCGATGGACACCTACAGCTACGCCGCCAGCAAGGCAGGGGTGCACCACCTGACGCGGGCGCTGGCCCGCAAGCTGGGGCCACAGCACATCACGGTGAACGCGGTCGCGCCGGGGCCGTTCGAGAGCAAGATGATGGCGGCGACGTTGCAGGCGTTCGGCGAGTCGATCGCCCGGTCGTCGCCGCTGGGCCGCATCGGCCGCCCCGACGACATGGCCGGCGTGACGGTGTTCCTGGCCAGCCGGGCAGGCTCGTACGTGACGGGTTCGGTGATCGCGGTGGATGGCGGGATCGCGACAACGGCCTGATCGGCGAAGTGCTCGAGCGGCCTCGGGCTCCCCGCTGTGTCGTTCGGTCTCGTCATTTCGATTTCGAGGTAGCCGCCGCGGCGTGGCGGCCACCTCGTAGCCAGGGAAGCCGCTTGATCACTCCCCAGTAGAACGCGAGGTAGCCCGACGAGCACCACTCGGCCGTCAGGTTCGGCTCGATCAGCTTGGCGCTCATCGCGCCGATCCGCTGCGGCACTGCGCCCGGAGCGACATGGTGGGCAGTGTGCAGGTTGTTGTGCCAGTACACCCACGTGACGAGTGGGTTGGATCGCACAGTGCGTGTGGTCAGCATGGCCGATTCGGCGTTGGCGGAGTTTGCGCCGTAGTGCTCCGGGATAAGCACGAAGGGCTCCAGCACGACGAGAGCGACGAGCCAGGGTGCGAGCCACAGCGCAAGCAGCATGTCGAACGAGTGGAGGCCGAGGAGCACCATTGCGAAGTAGAACGCGATGCAGAGCAGGCCGTCGAGCACCGCTGCGCGGCGCTGCCGATCGGAACGTACGAAGCGAGGAGGGCGACCGACCATGGACTGCATCGTCCACCACACGAACTGGCCGGCGAAGATCGGGCCACCCGCCGGGACGAGCAGGAACTGCAGCTTCGAGGTGAAGCGGTAGGGCGTGCCCTCTGGATCGTCGGGTGTGCACGAGTACTGATGGTGGCCGAGGTGATAGCTGCGGTACACGGAGAAGGGAACACCCGCCGACGCCCCGGCGATGAAGCCGACGATGCGGTTGGCTCGCCGTGAGGTGAACAGGT
>JBAVTH010000239.1:0-22322 GCA_049696035.1 Ilumatobacteraceae bacterium | reverse complement strand
GTCGCGCGCCGCGAACGCCGCTTCCTCGAGCTTGGCCAGGGGGATCATCAGTGTGGGCACGAGCGGCGCGCTGGTCACCCGCTCGCGCTCGACCGTGGCCAGGAAGTCGTCGGCATCGAACCGGTCGCGCAGCACGAGACGGTGGCGACGCGCGAGCGCGGCGCCCAGCACGCCCGCACCGAACGCGTGGTAGAGCGGCGTGGTGATCAGCATCGTGCCGGTCTCGGGCATGTGCACGAACCCGCCCCATGTGCTCGAACCGGCCACCCAGGCGGGGATGGGCACCCCGGTATCGGCGCGGACGACGCCTTTCGACGCACCTGTGGTGCCGCCCGTGTAGAGCAACGGCGAGCCGGCGATGCTGTTGGCCATCGGTTCATCGGGCTGTCCGTCGCGCCACTGATCGAACTGCGCGCCGAGCACGATGATCCGATCATCGCTGATGCCGACGCCGTGGGCCGCGGCGCGGCCGTTGGCCTCGTTCGCATCGTCGACGACGAGGAACGTGGCGCCGCTGTTCTCCAGCAGGTACTCGAGCTCGGGCACGGTGAGGTGCCAGTTGAGCGGCACGTAGCGGGTGCCGGCGAGCACGTTGCCGAGGAACAGCTCGGGCCACTCGATCCTGTTGTGGGCCAGCAGCGCCCACCGATCGCCGGGCGCAAGGCCGTTCGCGGCGAGGCCTTGGGCCACACGACGCGCGTTGCGTTCGAGCTCGGCCCATGTACGGCTGCTCGTGAGTGTGCTCACGGCCGGATCGTCTGGAGCTTCCGGCGTGGACGGCAGGATCGTCTGGATCGTCGGCACGGCCGCACGGTAGCGCGACGGGCCCGGGCGGCCTCACACCTCGCCTGCACCCCGATCGACGGCCGGCCACGGCGGTACTGCGCATCGGACAGCGCACGAGAGCTGGAGCCCGGCCACAGGTGCTACCCGGCAGGCACCAGATCCTGCGGGTGGTCACGCAGGTACGCGATCGCATCGATCGGCGCACTCTCCGAGTAGCCGGTCGGCAGCCGTACCGTGCCGTCACCGGTGTTGTAGAACACCTCCCAGCCGTGGTAGCCGAGGTACGCGCGCTCGTCGGCCACCATGTTCTGGGCGTACGCCGTCACCGCGCCCACGTAGGCGCTGTTCGGGTTGTAGGCACTGAGCGCTGCCTGCATGTCGGCCGGGGCGCCGCTCAACGCCAGGAAGTGCGCCGCACCGAGGATCGCGTCGCGGGTCACCGTCGGGTCGCCTTCGCAGCACTGCGCCCACGTGGACGGCAGGAACTGCATCGGCCCCACCGCACCGGCCGACGACACCCCGACCACGCGACCCATGCGTGTCTCCTGGAAGTTGATGGCGGCCAGGTACTGCCACGGCACTCCGGTGGCCGCCTCGGCCTCGGCGTAGTAACCGCGCAGCTCGGCGACCGGCAGCGGCTCGACGATCGTCCACGCGGGCAGGGTGGGAGGAACCGGCACCGTGCTCGACGCCGCACTCGGCGTCGTGGTTGGCTGCTGCTGCGCCGCGTGGTCGATCTGTGCCTGGCGCGCGGCGAGGTGATACGACAACGGGCCGCTGGCAACCGCGTCGACCATCTCGATCAGCTCGGCGTGCCACTCGGGGTGCCGGTTCACCGCCCGGTAGGCCAGTTGCTGACGGCGCCCCCATGCGGCCAGCTCAGCCGGTTCCACGTCAGGCGAGCGGATCGCGGCCTCGATCGCGGAGAGCTCGGCGGCCAACGCGGCGGCATCCGGGAACAGGGTCGGCGGGGTCGTCGCCGAGGTGGTCGTGAGCGGCGGCGAAGCCGGCGGCGCCGTGGGCTGGACCACGACGTCGGTGGAGACAGGGCCCGAACGTTCCGGCTGAGCGCCGTCGGCCGCGCACGCCGCGACCGCGAGTGCGGCAAGGACACTGAGGAGCGACTTCGGTCGGAGGATCACACGGCCTCCATCGATCGCGTGGCCACCACATCGGCGCCGGTCCCCAGCACGTCGGCGACGATGGTGTCGCCGGCCGCGACCGGCGCGTGCACTCGCACCCGCATCAGCACGGCACACACGTCGCGCACCAGCGCCTTGGGCACCGCCGAGGTGGTCTTCACGGGGAGGCGCGGCCAGCGTGCGCCTTCGACGGCAATCGTGGTGGTGACCAGACGTCGCGGGTCGCGGTGCTCCTGGCGGGCGAACTCCTCGCCCTTGTTGCACGAGTTGCCGCGCACCTCCACGATCTCACCATGCGACTCGTCCAGCTCCAACCGGCAGCCCAGCGGGCAGCCGATGCACAGGTAGTGATAGGTGCCGGTGTCGTCGGGCAGCGCACTCATCGCTCGACCACCTCGACGAGCAGCGCGTCGCCGTGGAAGCTCTGCAGCAGGGCCGGCCGCAACCGGAGGTTCACCATCTCGGCGGGCACCACGTACCGCAGTCGTCGTTCGTGCACGACGCGCCCGTCGGAGGTGCTGAGGCGCAACGAGCAGTGCTCCATGCGCTTGCGCACACGCAGGTAGACGATGTGCTCCCTGTCGGTGGTCACCGTGTGCGGGACGCAGTACGCGACGTTCGCCGCCGGCTGCAGCCGCACGTTGTCGTCGGGCGGTTTCACACCGGTGGCGAACAGGCCCGCGTTGCGGCCGGCCAGCTCGGCCTCCGCACTCACGAAGTCGACCAGGTCGTGGATGTGCACCACGTTGCCGCAGGCGAACACGCCGTCGCGCGACGTCTCCATCGCGCTCGACACCACCGGCCCCGCCGTCACCGGATCGATCCGGAGCCGCAGCTGGTGCGACAGCTCGTTCTCCGGGATGAGCCCCACCGAGACGAGGAGGGTGTCGCAGGCCACGTCCCAGGCTCGACCGAGTACCGGTTGCAGGTGACCATCGACCGGTGCGACCGTGACCTTCTCCACACGGTCGCGACCGTGGACGCCCACCACGGTGGTGGACAGGTGGAGTGGGATGTCGAAGTCGTGCAGGCACTGCACGATGTTGCGGGTGAGACCGTTGGCGAACGGCATCAGCTCGAACACGCCAACCACTTCCACGCCCTCCAAGCTGAGCCGCCTGGCCATGATGAGGCCGATGTCGCCAGAGCCGAGGATGGCCACACGGCGACCGGGCAGCACACCGTGGAGGTTGACGAGGCGTTGCGCCAGACCGGCGGTGAACACGCCGGCAGGCCGGTCGCCGGGCACACGGATGGCGCTGTGGGTGCGCTCGCGGGCGCCCATCGCCAGCACCGTGGCATGCGACCGCACCGTCGCGACGCCATGATCCGGCGACATGAGCGTGACGGTGCGATCGGTGTCGATGTCGAGCACGAAGGCATCGCTCAGCACGTCGACCCCATGGTCGAGGGCGGCCTGCAGCGATCGTTGCGCATACTCGGGACCGGTGAGCTCCTGGCCGAACCGGTGCAGGCCGAAGCCGGAGTGGATGCACTGCAGCAGCACACCACCCGCCTCCGGTTCGCGGTCCACCACCAGCACCCGCTCGGCGCCCGCCTCGCGAGCAGCCAGTGCCGCACTCAGGCCGGCCGGGCCGCCACCGGCGACCACCACGTCGTAGGCCGTCTGCAGCAGCGCGGGCCGGCTGTCGATCACGATGAGCCTCCGAGCCCACGAACCGGGTCGACGTCATCGCCGATCGCCACGACATCGCCGCGGTCGACGACCAACCACGAGCCACCACCTCGTTTGGTGATCTGCGCGAGCGAGACGTCCATCTCGCGCGCGAGCAGCTCCATGCAGCGCGACGTGCAGAAACCTCCCTGGCAGCGACCCATGCCCGCCCGGGTGCGGAACTTCAGGCCGTCGAGGGTGCGGGCACCGAGTTCGATCGCAGCGTGGATCTCGGCTTCGGTCACGATCTCGCAGCGACACACGATCTGACCGAACCGGCGGTCGGCGGCAGCGAGGCGCTGCTGCTCGGCGAGCGGGAGTGCAGCGAAGTGGACCGGGCGATCCACTTCGACCAGACCGCCCGGTCGTGGCACCAGCTCCAGACCCGCGGCCCGCAGCAGCCCTGCCACCATCACCGCGATCGCCGGGGCGGCAGTGAGGCCGGGCGACTGGATGCCGGCCACGTCGATGAAGCCGGGCGCGTCGGTGGGCCCGATGCGGAAGTCCTCGTCGTCGAGCACGGCCCGCACGCCGGCGAACTCGGCGATGATGTCCCGCTCGCTGATGCCAGGCACCAACCGCTTCGCCGCCGTGATCACGCGTTCTGCGCCCGACGCGGTGGTGGCGACATCCTCCGGGTCGTCGACCTCGTCGGCGGTCGGACCGATCATGATCGTGCCGTCGTAGGTGGGGATCACCAGCGTGCCCTTGCTCGTCGGCGACGGGCAGGGGTAGACGACGCGGCTGACCAGGCCGCGCAGCCGCTTGTCGAGGAGGTACTCCTCACCCTTGCGGCCCCGTACCCGATATCGATCGAGGCCGGCCATCTCGGCGATCGCGCCGGCGTGAACCCCGGCCGCGTTCAACACGAAGCGCGCCTGCACCTCACCGTCGGAGGTGGCGATCACCCACGTGTCGCCTCGCTGGCGCATCGAGACGACACGGCAGTCGGTGCGGATCTCCACTCCCGACCGGGCAGCACTCGCAGCCAGGCCGAAGCAGGCTTCGTAGGGGTTGACCACGGCCGTGGTCGGCGCGTAGACGGCTGCGACGAGGTCGGGCGTGAGCCGCGGCTCTGCGAGCAGCACTCGCTCGCGATCCCATCGCTGCACGCCGGGCACGCCCTTGTCCTGCGCCTGCTGCGTCAGGCGATCCAACGCCGGCAGGTCGGCCTCCGTCAGCGCGACCGTGAGCGCGCCCACGCGAGCGAAGCCGAAGCCGAGCTCATCGCACAGGTCGCCCCACATCTGATTGCCCAGCCACTCCAGGCTGCCCTTGAGCGTGCCGGGTGCGGTCTGATGGCCACCGTGGATGATGCCGCTGTTGGCCTTGCTGGTGCCGAAGCCGACCTCCGTCGCCCGTTCGAGCACGACGACACGGAGCTGGTAGCGGCTCAGCTCGTGGGCCAGCGTGCAGCCGACCACCCCGCCACCAATGATCGCCACGTCGTGAAGGGCCTCATCCACCACTCCCTGTCTAGCCGCTGCCCGCAGGCTCGCGATCAGCAGATGCGGGGGAGCTGCTCGCCGAGTGGGCGATCGACGATCCTTGTCGAGCCGAGGCCGGTGCGGGCCACGACGATCCCACGATGGCCCTCCACGACTCGGCCGATCACCGTCGCTCCACTGCCGACGTCAGTGGCTGTCATCGCCGCCAGCACGACCTCGGCATGCTCGGGCGCCACGATGGCGACGAGCTTGCCCTCGTTGGCGACGTGAAGTGCATCCAGGCCGAGGAAGCCGCACGCGGCGCGCACCGCCTCGGGCACCGGCACCGACCGCTCCTCGAACTCGATGCCCACCTGTGCAGTTTCGGCGATCTCGCACAGCGATGCGGCCAAGCCGCCACGGGTGGGGTCGCGCAGGACATGGATGTCGTTGCAGGCGGCGAGCATCGCCGCCACCAGATGGTTGAGCGGCGCAGTGTCCGACCGCAGCTCGGTACCGAACTCGAGGCCCTCGCGCAGGCTGAGCACTGCGATGCCATGGAGACCGATCTCACCCGACACGATCACCACGTCACCCGGCTGCGCCCGCTCGGGTCGGATGTCGACACCGGCGGAGAGCACGCCGATGCCGGTGGTGTTGACGTACACGCCGTCGCCGTGGCCGTGCTCCACCACCTTCGTGTCGCCGGTGACCAGCTGTACGCCCGCCTTCAGCGCGGCAGCGCCCATGGCAGTCGCGATGCGACCGAGCACCTCCATCTCCAGGCCCTCTTCGAGCACGAAGCCGGTGGACAGCGCCAGTGGTCGGGCTCCGCTCATCGCCAGATCGTTCACCGTGCCGTAGACGGCCAGTTCGCCGATGTTGCCGCCGGGGAAGAACAGCGGACGGACCACGTACGTGTCGGTGGAGAACGCGACGCGCAGCCCGTCGCCCAACGACAGCACGTGCGCATCGGTGGGCGTCGCCGTGCGTGCAGCCTCGCCGAAAGCGTGCAGGAACAGGTGCTGCACCAGCTCTGCCGACAGCTGTCCGCCACCGCCGTGGCCCATCACGATGCGATCCTGGTGGCGCAACGGCAACGGGCACGACCAGCCTTCGATGCCGAGCGACGGCATGGGTTCGTCAGCCACGGTGCGCCACCACCGATGGGTCGAGCCGGCGGTACTGGAAGTAGGCAGCGCAGGCACCCTCGCTGGACACCATGGTCGCCCCCAGCGGAGTGCGCGGCGTGCACTCCTTCGCGAAGCACTCGCACTGGTCGGGCTTGAGCACGCCCTGCAGCACATCGCCGGCGCGGCATCGTGCGGGCTCGCTCACGTTCATCTCACCGACATCGAAGCGGCGCTCGGAGTCGAACGCGGCGAACTCGGGTGTCAACCGCCAGCCACTTGCCGGAATCATCCCGATGCCGCGCCACTGCCGGTCACACGTCTCGAACACACGTGCCAGCATCTCCTGCGCCGGCAGGTTGCCCTCCTCGCGAACAGCACGCGGGTAGGCGTTCTCCACTTCGGCGACGCCGGCCTCCAGTTGCAGCACGCAGCGGCGGATGCCGTCGAGCACATCGAGTGGTTCGAAGCCGGTGACGACGATCGGCACGTGGTGGTGCTGTGCCAGCGGCTCGTACTGCCGCGTCCCCATGACGCTGCAGACGTGGCCGGCGGCGAGGAACCCCTGCACTCGCGAGGTCGGCGAGGTCATCAACGCCTCGATCGCCGGCGGCACGAGCACGTGACTGACCAGCATCGAGAAGTTCCGCAGGCCGCGCTCGCGCGCCTGGAACACCGCCATCGCGTTCGCCGGCGCCGTCGTCTCGAAGCCGACGCCGAAGAAGACGACCTCCTTGTCGGGGTGCTCCTGCGCGAGGTTCACGGCATCGAGCGGCGAGTAGACGATCCGCACGTCGCCGCCCTTGGCCTTCACCGAGAACAGGTCTTCACGGCTGCCGGGCACGCGCAGCATGTCGCCGAAGGAGGTGAAGATCACGTTCGGCCTGGAGGCGATGGCGTGCGCGCGATCGATCATCTCCAAGGGTGTGACGCACACCGGGCACCCGGGGCCGTGGATCAGCTCCACCCGATCGGTGAGCAACTGGTCGATGCCGTTGCGGATGATCGAGTGCGTCTGGCCACCGCAGACCTCCATGATCGACCATCGCCGGGTGGCCGCTGCTTCGATCTGCTCGAACAACGACCGCGCCAGTACGGGATCGTTGAACTCGTCGAGGTACTTCACGATGACGCTCCGGTGATGCCGGCATCCGGCTCGCCGAGCTCACCGAGGAGGCTGAGATCGTTGAACATCCGCAGGGTCTCCAGCGCGGAGGCCTCGTCGAGACGAGTGATCGCGAAGCCGGCATGGACGATCGTGTAGTCACCGACCTCCACCTCCGGCACGTAGGCGAGGCAGACGGTCTTCGTCACCCCACCGAAATCGACGGTGGCCATGCGCGTGCCCTGTTCGGCCCTGATCTCCATCACCTTCCCGGGTACACCGAGGCACATCACTCTCTCCTTCCGAAGCCGGCGATGATCGCCTGGCCCAGTGACAACCCACCGTCGTTCGGGGGAACGAGGCGATGGGTGAGCACTTCGAAACCTTCGTGCTGCAGCGCCGAACGCGTGAGCCGCGTCAGCATGGCATTCTGGAACACTCCTCCGGTGAGCGCCACCGGTAGCGCACCATGGGTCGCGGCGACCTGCTGCGACACGGCCACCACCGCCGCAGCGACCGCGTGGTGGAACAAGAGCGCAGTTCCAGCAGGGTCGGCACCGGCACGTACTGCATCGACCACAGCCTGCAGCACCGGCGTCGGGTCGAGCACACCGGCAACGTCGAGCCCGAACGACCACGTCGGCGCCGAGGGGTCGACCGACCCTCGTTCGGCCAGCACCTCCAACTCGATCGCCGCCTGCGCTTCGTACGAGATGCGATGCCGAACACCGAGCAGCGACGCCACGGCATCGAAGAGACGGCCCATGCTCGTCGTCGGCACACACCCCACGTTGCGCTGCACCTGGCGGCGCACCACACCCAGCTCCACGTCGTCGCAGGCGGCGACGGCAGGGAGCGATGCATCCGCCTCGATGCCCAGCGCGGCCAGGTAGGCGACCGCGACACGGCACGGGTTGCGCACTGCGCCATCGCCGCCGGGCAGCGGCAGCGGGCGCAGGTGGCCGGCGCGCACGAAGCCCGCATAGTCGGCCACCAGCACCTCACCACCCCAGATCTCGGGCCGTCCGTCGTCGCCGACGCCGTAGCCAGTGCCGTCGAATGCGATGCCGATCACCGGCGACGTGCCATCCAGGCCGTGCTCGACCATGACCGACGCCACGTGCGCGTGATGGTGCTGAACTTCCACCAACGTCCGCTCGCCGCGGTGCTGCAAAGCCCAACGTCGGGTGAGGTACCCGGGGTGGCCATCCGCTGCCAGCACCGACGGTGCGATCGCGTACATGCGCTGAAACGCGTCGATGGTGCGCTCGAATGCGCCCAGCGTCTCCAGGTTCTCCATGTCGCCGATGTGCTGGCTGACCCAGGCGCGCCGGCCGCCCGCGAGGCAGCAGGTGTTCTTCAGCTCTCCTCCCACGGCGAGCGTCGGCACCACCCCGACGGGCAGCGCCACCGGCAACGGGGCGTACCCTCGGGAGCGGCGCACTGGCTGCACCACGCCGTCGACGATGCGGACCACCGAGTCGTCGCACGGCACATGGATGGGCCGGTCGTGAACGAGGAACGCATCGGCCAGCCCTGCCAACCGCGTGCGGGCCTCGGCGTCGTCGGTGCAGATCGGCTCATTGGACAGGTTGCCCGACGTGAGCACCAGTGCCCTCGGCGGCGCGACCTCCGAGCTCGGCACGGGAGCGAACAGCAGGTGGTGCAGCGGCGAGTACGGCAGCATCACTCCGAGCAACGGGTTGCCGGGAGCGACGACCGGCGACACCTGTGCACCGGGCCGGCGGCGCAGCAGCACGATCGGCCGTGCCGGAGTCGTGAGTGCGGCAGCCTCCTCGTCGCTGATCTCGACCAACTCTTGTGCGGCGGCCAGGTCGGCCACCATCACCGCGAACGGCTTGTCCGAGCGACCCTTCCGCTTTCGCAGCGCGCTCACGGCAGCGGCCGAGGTGGCGTCACAGGCCAAGTGGTAGCCGCCGATGCCTTTCACCGCGATGGTGCCGCCGTTGGCGAGCACCCGCTGCCCGGCGGCCAGCACTTCGTCGGTGCCCGTCACCGTGTTGCCGTTCATCTCGAAGCGCACCTGAGGGCCGCACGCCGGGCATGCGTTCGGCTGTGCGTGGTAACGGCGATCGGTCGGGTCGTCGTTCTCCCTGCGACACGCGACGCACATCGCGAAGCCCGCCATGGTGGTGGCAGGTCGGTCATAGGGAAGGTCGCGGATGATCGTGAACCGCGGGCCGCAGTTCGTGCAGTTCGTGAACGGGTACCGGTGCCGGCGGTCGGCGGCGTTCAGCACCTCGGCCAGGCATTCGTCACAGGTGGCGACATCCGGCGACACGAGCGTGCGCGTCCCCTCCGTGGCCGACGACTCGACGATGAAGAAACCGGAGGCTCCTGTCGGTGGCAGCTCCATCTGCGACACGTACTCGATCCGCGCCAGCGGTGGGGCGTCGAGGCGGAGCCGTTCGCTGAACGCGCCCAACGCCGCCACTTCCCCTTCCACCTCGATGAACACGCCGGCCGAGTCGTTGCCGACGAAGCCGGCCAGACCGAGCTCGACCGACAACCGATGGACGAACGGACGGAAGCCGACACCTTGGACGACGCCGGTGACGAGCACCCGCCGTCGTTCGATGATCGGTGCCGCGGCAACGGGGTGGAGCGGCGCGGGAGAACGGGCGATTCGGGGCAGACCCACGACTCCTCCATTCGACCCGCGTGACCCTCGTTCCAGACCTTATCCAGCAGGCGGTCCCGCCAGCCTCCAGACACCGTCGCGCACGTCGCCCCTTCGTCCCTCAGCCCGCAACGACGCCGGCCGAGTTGGTCACCTTGCGCCCGATGACCGCAACTGCGCACGCGAGGCCCGCCACCCCACCGAGCACGAACCTCTGGCCCAGGCTTCCGGAAGCCGAGCGGTGGGAATCCACCACGTCGGTGCTTCCGGAAGCGACAGGTCGCCAGGCACGTGGACCGAACGCCGAGAGGGCTTCCGGTCCGCGGTCGAACGACCCCGGGCACCGAGGCCGAGTGGCTCACCCGTCGGCGAGGTCGAAGTCGCCGGCGTTGCGGCGCAACGTGGCGAGCACGGCCACGGCCTGCTCTGCGTCGGCGGTGGGCACTCCGAGGTTGGTGAACACTTCGTCGTTCAGTGCGGCTGCGGCCTTGCGCACCAGGCGCCGGCCGCTGCGTGTGATGGCCGCCAGCGTGGTGCGACCGTCGGTGGGGTGAGGTACACGGGTCACGAAGCCGGCCTGCTCCAGGCGGTCGATCGCGTTGGTGACGCTGGCCGGGTGCACCTGCAGGCGCTGGCCGACGCGGCTCAGCGGCAAGCGCCCGCTACGTGAGAACTCGAGCAGCATCAGCACCTCGAAGCGGGCGAACGACAAGCCATGGGGTGAGAGCGCGGCGTCGACGCGGGCGAGGAACACCTGCTGTGCGCGCATCACCGAGGTGACGAATGCCATGCCTGGCGCGGCCTCGTCCCAGCCGGCCTCGCGCCAGTTGCGAGCGGCTTCGGCGACGGGATCGAACGAGAGAGGTTGCCGTGGGGCCATCGACGTCATCCTAGGGCCGTCGAATTCGTTGGACGTCGTACTATCTAATAGTTTGATGTCCAAGTAATGTTCACGCCGAGGGATCCGAAGCGTCGGTTCCCACTGAACTCGGGAGATGGTCGGCGATGTCCGAAAGCGCTCTGCACCAGCCACAGCACCCCGTGCGGTTCATCACTGCCGCCAGCCTGTTCGACGGGCACGACGCGTCGATCAACATCATGCGGCGCCTGCTGCAGTCACAGGGTGCGGAGGTCATCCACCTCGGTCACAACCGCAGCGTCGACGACGTGGTGCGCGCCGCCATCCAGGAGGATGTGCAGGGCATTGCCGTCAGCTCGTACCAGGGCGGCCACATGGAGTACTTCACGTACTTGCTCGATCGCCTGCGCGAGCAGGGCCGAGGCGACATCAAGGTGTACGGCGGTGGCGGTGGCGTGATCGTGCAGTCGGAGATCGACGAACTGCACCGCCGTGGTGTCACCCGGATCTTCTCGCCACAGGATGGCCAGCAGATGGGCCTGGTGAAGATGATCAACTCGATGATCGAGGCGTGCGACGTGCCGCCGCATCGTGATGGGGCGATCGATCTCGAAGCCCTGTACGGCGGCGCCGAGGGAGCACTCGCCCGCACCATCTCGGTCATCGAGTCGAGCGCGCTGGCCGACGACGTGGCAGCCGAGCTTGCGGCAGCTGCCGGCGCTCGGACGGTCCCCATTCTGGGCATCACCGGTACCGGCGGCTCGGGCAAGTCGTCGCTCACCGACGAGCTGTTGCGTCGCTTCCGCCTCGATCAGTCCGACAAGGTGCGCATCGCCGTCATCGCGATCGACCCCACGCGTCGGCGCGGCGGCGGTGCGCTGCTGGGCGACCGCATTCGCATGAACACGCTCGACAGCCAGCAGGTGTTCTTCCGGTCCCTGGCCACGCGCCCTGGCGACAACGCGATGGGCGTCACCGTTCCTCGTGCGCTCGGTGCGGCCGTCATCGCGGCGAAGGCGTGGGGCGCAGATCTCGTGGTGGTCGAGACCCCTGGCATCGGCCAGGGCGATGCCGCGATCGTGCCGCACGTCGACGTCCCGATCTATGTGATGACCCCCGAGTTCGGCGCTTCCACCCAGCTGGAGAAGATCGACATGCTCGATCAGGCGGAGATCGTCGTCATCAACAAGTTCGAGCGCCGCGGCGCGGAGGACGCACTGCGCGATGTGCGCCGCACGTACGCCCGCAACCACGAACTGTTCCACATCGACCTCGAAACACTGCCGGTCTTCGGCACGGTGGCCGCGCGCTTCAACGACGACGGCGTGACCGCGGTGTACCAGCACCTGCGCGAAGTGCTCGCCGGCCACGGGCTGGCACTGGCCCCGGGCGCCCTGCCGGCGGTGACGACCAAGGTGTCCACGCACATCGGCACGATCCTGCCCACCTCCCGCCAGCGGTACCTGGCCGAGATCGCCGACACCCTTCGCCGTTACCACGGCACGACGGCCCAGCAGGCCATTGCGGCGCGCCAGCGCCAGCAGTTGGCCGAATCCGCCCGCATCATCGAGGCAACCGGCCGCGACGCATCCATGGTGCGCGAGGTGGAACAGGCAGTGGCCGTCACGGTCGATGCCGCCACCTCTGCCATGCTCGACGCGTGGCCTGCCCGGGCGGCGGCCGTCAACGGCCCCGATCGCGCGACCAGGGAGTCGCTGTCCGGGCTCGCCATCCCGAAGCTGGCGGCGCCAAGGTTCGAGGACCACGGCGAGCTGGTTCGCTGGCTGCGCAGCGAGAACCTGCCTGGCTACTTCCCGTTCACTGCCGGCGTGTTCCCGCTCAAGCGTGAGAACGAAGACCCGGCCCGCATGTTCGCCGGTGAAGGCGGCCCGGCTCGCACCAACCGCCGCTTCAAGATGCTGTCGGAGGGCCAGCCGGCGACGCGCCTGTCCACCGCGTTCGACTCGGTCACGCTGTACGGCTTCAGCCCCGACGAGCGCCCCGACATCTACGGCAAGGTCGGCAACTCGGGCGTCTCCATCGCCACGCTCGACGACATGAAGGAGCTGTACTCCGGCTTCGATCTGTGCGACCCGACGACGTCGGTGTCGATGACCATCAACGGTCCGGCGCCGACGCTGCTCGCGATGTTCCTCAACACCACGATCGACCAGCAGGTCGATCAGTTCACCGAGCGCGAGGGCCGCGCGCCCACCGATGAGGAACGCAGCACGCTGGCGGCCACGGCGCTGCGCACCGTCCGCGGCACCGTGCAGGCCGACATCCTGAAGGAGGACCAGGGGCAGAACACGTGCATCTTCTCCACCGAGTTCTCGCTCGGGGTGATGGCCGACATCCAGGAGTGGTTCGTGCAGCACGAGGTGCGCAACTTCTACTCCGTCTCCATCTCCGGCTACCACATCGCCGAGGCGGGTGCGAACCCGATCAGCCAGCTGGCGTTCACGCTCTCCAACGGGTTCACGTACGTCGAGGCATACCTCGCCCGCGGCATGAGCGTCGACGACTTCGCCCCCAACCTCTCGTTCTTCTTCTCCAACGGCATGGACCCGGAGTACACGGTGCTCGGCCGCGTGGCCCGTCGCATCTGGGCCGTGGCGATGAAGGAGCGCTACGGCGCGAACGAGCGCAGCCAGAAGCTGAAGTACCACGTGCAGACGAGCGGCCGTTCGCTGCACGCGCAGGAGATGGCGTTCAACGACATCCGCACGACGCTGCAGGCACTGTGCGCGATCTACGACAACGCCAACAGCTTGCACACCAACGCCTACGACGAAGCCGTCACCACGCCCACCGCCGAGTCCGTGCGCCGCGCCTTGGCGATCCAGTTGGTGATCAACCGCGAGTGGGGCCTGGCGATGAACGAGAACCCGCTGCAGGGCAGCTTCATCGTCGAGGAGCTCACCGATCTGGTGGAGGCCGCCGTGCTCGCCGAGCTCGACCGCATCTCCGAGCGCGGTGGCGTGATGGGCGCGATGGAGACCGGCTACCAGCGCGGCCGGATCCAGGACGAGAGCATGCTCTACGAGCAGCGCAAGCACGACGGCACCCTGCCGATCATCGGCGTCAACACGTTCCGCAACCCGGGTGGCGACGAGGTGCCCGCCTCGCTGGAGCTGGCTCGCTCCGACGACAACGAGAAGATGGACCAGATCAACCGCCTGCGCGCCTTCCAGCAGCAGCACGCCGACACCTGCGAGCCGGCCCTCCAGCGCCTCCGCGAGGTGGCGTTGGCCGGCGGCAACATCTTCGCCGAGCTCATCCACACCGTGCGGCACGCCTCGCTCGGCCAGATCACCGACGCCTTGTTCGAGGTCGGCGGCAAGTACCGTCGCAACGTCTGACCCCATCGCCCTCCGACCGGCGGCCCTGCCTGGTGCACGGGTGGCGAACGGATACCTTGTCCACGCGGACTGCTCCGCAACGATCCCGGTAGATGGAGGCAACGGATGCAACTCGAGGTGCGCAAGGTCGTGTCGTGCGTCGAGACGACCCGGCGCGAAATGGGCCGCGAGGTGGACGGGCTGCACCGCAAGGTCGCCACCGCCGTCGTGTTCACCAATCCGTTCGCCGGTCGCTACGTCGACGACCTCGCCGAGCTGGTGGAGCTGGGCGCCCCGCTTGGCCAGTTGCTCGTCGATGAGGCTCTCGTCGCGCTCGCACGACCGGGCGCCGAGGTCGCCGCCTACGGCAAAGCGGTGATCGTCGGCAGCGCCGGCGAGATCGAGCACGGCGCCGCGCTGATCCACCCGAAGTTCGGCGCCCCAGTCCGCGCCGCGCTGGGCCGAGGCCCGGCGATCATCCCCTCCACGAAGCTGATGGGTGGGCCGGGCACGCGCATCGTTGCACCGCTCACCAACTGCAGCGACATCTGGGCCTTCGACGACATGGACGCGATCGCGATCTCGGTCGACGACGCGCCGCGGCCCGATGAGATCGTCGCCGTCCTGGCGCTCGGCGTAGGCGGCAGGCCGTTGCACCGGATCGGGGCTCCGAAATGACCTGCAAGGCGATCATCCTGCTCTCCCGTCGTGACGACATGACCCACGAGGACTTCCTCGCATGGTGGCTGACGGAGCACGCTCCCCTCGCAGCGCAGCTGCCCGACGTGCGCCGGATCGTGTTCAACCCGACGGCGGAGCACGACGACATCGACGGTGTCTCCGAGCTGTGGTTCGACAGCCGAGCCTCCTTCGACGCGGCCTACTCGTCGGAGCTGGGCAAACAGGTCGCCGCCGATTCGATGGCGCACGTCCGCAGCCGTGTCCGCCTGTTCGTCGAGGAACATGCGATCGTCTGACGAAGAGCCGGCGATGACCGAGTTGCCGCCGCTCGTGTGCCGCCTCGACCCTCGCGACCTGAAGGCGGCTCGTGTCGTCTCCGATCGCAATGGCTACTACGACAGCCAGAACATCGTCGCCGTCCGCAACACGGCCACCGGCGCCGAGGAGCTGTCGGTGGTGCTGCACCACTCGGAGAACCGTGAGGGCGGCCCCGGTCTGCGACTGCTGAGCACGCGCAGCACCGACCGTGGACGCACCTGGACGCAACTCGCGCAGATCGACGAGCCCACGCGCCAGTCGCACGACGGCTACCAGCTCGTCCATCGCCGCGACGACGGCAGCGAACGCATCGTGGTCTTCTACGGCTGGAACGTCGGCTCGCACTACCCGCCCGGCGCGGACCCGAGCCTCACGCCGATCCTGCGCACCGACATGCAGCTCGATGAGGGCTACTGGTGCCGCGTGTCCGACGACGGCGGCCGCAGCTGGGGCGCACAGCGGTACTGCGTTCCCGTGCGCCGTACCGCCATCGATCGCGACAACCCGTGGGGAGGCGCGACGATGGGCATGTTCCTGTGCGACAAGCCGTCGGTGATCGACGGCGCGGTCTACATGGCGTTCCAGAAGACCCGCGACGGCGCCGGCGAGACACCCGGGTCGGAGGTGTTCTTCCTGCGCAGCCGGAACCTGCTGCACGTGGACCTCGCCGATGCAACATGGGAGACCCTGCCCGACGGTGATCGTGGCCTGCAAGCGCCCGACGGCGAACTGGCACTCGGCGAGGAGCCTCACATCATGGCGGTCAGCGACGCGCTGCCCGGCCGCCTGTTCTCGCTGTGGCGCGCAGAGACCGGCAAGCTGGCTGCGGCCTACACCGACGACGGCGGCCACACGTGGGGCGCGCCGTTCTGGCTCACGTACGAGGGCCTGCCGCTGGGCACCGGCGGCGTGCAGCTGGTCAAGAACCCGCGCGGCTCGATCACTCCGTACCGCATGCGCCGGCCGTCGCCCACCGGCGGCGCCGAGTTCGTCATGCTCTTCTACAACAACGGCCACACCGAGCGGCTGGGTTACACCGGCCGCCGCGTGTACTGGCTGACGGTCGGTCGCGGCGACGACAACGGCACCATCCGCTGGAGCCAGCCGGAGATCGGCCTCTACTGGGACGGCACCGGCTTCGAGGGGCGACCCGGCTGGAACCCCGACTGGGCGATCGTCGACGGCCCCGGCTACCCGGATTGGATGGAGTTGGCCGACGACACGCTCGCCTGCGTGGAGTCGAACAAGCTGGCCGTGCGCTACCACGAGATGGATCGGCGGTTGCTGCAGTACCTCCGCGTGCAGCCCGAACTGTCGCTGCTGCCCGTCGAAGGTCGGGTGATCGATTGGCACGCCGATGAACCGACGCCGCCCGGCATGGTGCTGCCGGATCTGCGCAGCGGCGCCGGCTTCACGCTCAGCGTGCAGTTCCGCGGTACCCGCATGGCGGTGCTGCGGCAGCGCATGCTCGTCGCCGCCTACACGAACGCAACCGCCGCACTCGGCGAGGAGCCCACCGACGAGCGCATCACCAAGGGCTACGAGATCGCGGTGAACGACGCCGGCGAGATCGAGCTGTTCGTCACCGACGGTTTCGGTGCAACCATGCGTCACGCCACCGGCACCGCTGCGAGCGCGGCACTCTGGGATGGGCGCGACCATGTGGTGAGCTTCATCGTCGACGGCGGCCCGAAGGTGGTGAGCGTGGTGGTGGACGAGCGCCTCGACGATGGCGGCGAGGGCCCGCAGGGTTGGGCGTTCGTGCCCACCGATCTCGGCGAGGTCGGCGGCGCGGAGCTGCTGGTGGCACCCGACTTCGGAGGGGTGCTCTCGCGTTTCGTGCTGTTCGACCGGGCCCTGCTCACCAGCGAGGCGATCGCGGCGACGAGGGCGCTGCTCGCGCCCTAGCTGTACCTAGCGGGTGCGGCACACCGGCGGCTTGGCGGCAACCTACGATGTCGTCTCACGCTCAGCTGGGGGTCCGCATGGCCATCACCAACGGTTTCAACCACGTCGCCACGCTCACGCCGGACCTCGATCGGTTCGCTGCGTTCTACGAGCGCGTGTTCGACGCACACGTGACGTTCCGCATGGACAAGACCGAGGGCCACCCTCGAATGTTCATCATCGACCTCGGCGGTGGCGCCGCGCTGAACGTGTTCGAGGCCTCCCCGGCCGAGATCATCGGCGAGCAACGCCGTCAGGGCGCGCGTGGTGCGATCGATCATTTCGGACTGTCGGTCGACTCGCTGGCCACCTTGCGCGCAGTCGAGGAGCGGCTGATCGACGCCGGAGCGGACGTCGGTGAGATCCAGCGGCTCGGCGCCGACTGGTCGTTGTTCTTCCGTGACGTCGATGGGATGGAGCTCGAGGTCGTCGCGCACGCAGAGTGATCCTGGGGTAGGAGGGCGGAAAGCGGGCAGGGCTACGCTTTGGGCGAGCGAACGGGAGGCCGAGATGCGCCGGACAGTGATCGTCGCAACCGCCACACTGATCGTCGCCGCGTGCTCCGGTGGAGGCAGCACCACCACACCAACGGGTGCGCCGTCCTCCCCACCCGCCGAGGTCACCGCTGTTGCGCCGGAGACCACCGAGCCGGCGGCCACCACCACCACGGTTGCACCGTTGCCCGTCCTGCCCGCCGGAGCGCAGCTGCCACCGGACGAGGACGCCGTCGTGCTCCCGCCGGCGTCGGTTCATGCGGAACATGACGGCACCGTGTTGGCCTTCGCCGGACGTGACAACGGCGTCAAGCAGTGCCCATCGGGTACGGCCAGCGGTGACGCCTGCACGATCGAGCAGATCGACCCCTGGGTGAGCGTGGGGTCGATCGGCGGTACGTTCACCGACATCCAGGTCGACAGCGCCGGTTCCTTCGCGAACCCGGCCGGTTTCGGCGTGCTCACCTCGCTCGCCGTCACCGGTGCCACCTACGGCAGTGGCGGTTGGGTCGCGGTCGGCACCGCGTCGCTGTGGGACTCGCTGCTGTACTACAGCACCACGCGGCGCGCCGCGATCTGGCATTCCGCCGACGGCATGTCGTGGCAGCGCATCGACGTGCGCGACATCGTGGGCGACACGTCGGTCCTGCTCCGAGGCGTCGAGGCAACACCTACCGGGTACGTCGCCATCGGTGAGATCGCGCAACCAGATCTCTTCGACGGCCCCAGTCGCGGGTTGGTGCTCACCTCTCCCGACGGCGTGACGTGGACCAAGGCACCCGAGCTCACCCGCCAGTGGTCGGTCGCCACGCGTCAGGTGCTCGTCGGCGAGCGTCGCATCGTCGTCACCGGCGTCGAGTACGTGTGCGACGGCGGCGCGGGCGCGATGAACGACTTCTCGGTGGGCGCCCAGTTCCGCGCGTGGGCTTCCGACGACAACGGCGCGTCGTTCCAGGAGGTGGCGTTGGCCGGCAACGGCGCCGTCGAGGACCCGCTGCCGCCGCCTTCCGATCCGGCGGCATGCCCCGACATGTTCGCCGAGGACGCGAACTACCGCTCCGACGCCGGATTCGTCGCGCTCGACGGCGATCGCCTGCTCCTCGTCGGCACGGATGGCGGCACCGTCGCCGCCACGGACGACCTCAGCACGTGGGTGACGACCACCGTGCCCGACGCCGTCGCTACCGAAGGCGCCGACGGCTCCGCGGTGGAGCAGCCCGTCGTCGTCGGCCTCTACCGCGACGACGTGGGTCTGGTGCTGCTCGAGCTCCAGCTGCTCCGACACGCCGACGGTACGCAGGTGCCATTCGCGTCGCAGGTCCGCTCGTGGCGTGGAACCGACGACGGCCCGGCTTGGCTCGCCCTGCCACTGGCTCAGCCCACGACCCTCGGCGCCGGTTCGCTCGGCGCACTGCGCCTGCTGTCCGACGGCCGCCGGGCCTTCCTGGGCACGCGCGGAGCCGAGACGGTCCTGCGCTTCGTGGAAGCCGGTGAGCTGCAGCCGTGGGGGACGTGTGAACCGGCGGCGGACGTGTCGTGCCGGTTCGTCGAGATCGACGGACTCGAGGCAGCGGGTGCCAACCTCTCCGGAGTCGACTTCACCGGTGCAGTCCTGACGAACGCGGTGCTCGATGGCGCCGACCTCACCGGTGCAGTCCTGGCCTACGCGCAGGTGTCCACCATCGCCGGCGCTGATTGGTCCGCGGTGGGTCTTGCCGGCGCCGATCTCACCGGCGCCAGGCTCACCGGCATGACCCTCGCCGGCGGGAACCTCTCGGGGGCCGTCCTCACGGACGCCAGCGTGCCCGGTTCGGTGTTGCTCGCCACGCTCGACGGCGTGGTGATGGAGGGCGCGACGTTCCGATTCGACGAGGGTGGCGAGTTCACCACCACTGGTCTGGCCGGCAAGTCACTCGCAGGGGTGAGCTTCTACGGCAACAGCGCAAGCCCGACCAGCATGCGCAACACGGACTTCAGCGGCACGACCCTCAAGGACGTGGCGTTCGCCGACATCGACCTCACCGGCGCCAACTTCACAGCTGCCATCTTCGACCCCGGCTACAGCGTGACGTTCCTCGATGGTGTCACCTGCCCCGACGGCGCACCTCCTACCGACGGTGTCTTCGACCGCGAGAGCTGCCGCCTGTGACCTGGAGTGTTCGGCTGCAGCGGCTGTGGCGTTTCAGCGCGGTGTCGGTGATGAGCATCGCCATCACTCAGGTCCTGCTGCAGTCCCTGTACCGCTTCACTTCGCTCGGAGCAGCCTGGTCGAACGTCCTCGCGGTGGGCCTGTCGGCGGTCCCCGCCTTCCTCGTGCTCCGCCGGTGGGTGTGGGGCAGGGTCGGCAACCACAGCGTCACCCGCGAGATCCTCCCGTTCTGGGGCTACACCTTTCTCGGCCTCGCGGTGAGCACCGTCGTCGTCGCCGCCGTCGAGAAGCGGTGGCCGTCGGCCATCGCGGTGTCGTTGGCCAACCTCGCGGCCTTCGGCGCATTGTGGATCACCAAGTTCCTGCTGCTGGATCAGTGGATGTTCGCCGAACGCCCCGATCGCCCCGCCGACGACGCGTCGTAGCCGCGTCAGCCGGCCCCGACGACTTCCGGCGACCACGCCGGCCGGCTGAACACCTCGTGGACATCCGCGCGGAACGACTCCAGGGCATGGGTCGGGTAGTCGGGATCGAAGCTGGCCTGGTCCCACTTCGCGCAGAAGTCCTCGCACAGCCCGGCCCACGGGTGCGTGCGGTACCGGTCGCGAGCGTTGCGATCACCGCCGGTGAAGTGGGCGTAGTAGTAGCTCTGGAAGACTCCGTGGTGCAGCACCACCCAGTGCACCTCGGCCGGCACGTACGGCTGCAGAATCGCGGCGGCGAGCTCGCTGTGGTTGTACGGGGCCAGCTCGTCGCCGATGTCGTGCACGAGCGCCGCCACCACCCAGTTGACATCGGCGCCGTCGAGCCTGGCGCGGGTGGCGGACTGCAACGAGTGCTCCAGCCGGGTGATGCGGTACCCGCCGAGCGAACCGCCGAGGTGGCCCAGCGCTTCCATGATCCGGTCGGGAAGGCCCGCGGCGTAGAGGCGTTCGTACCGGTCGAGCAGCGCGTAGTCCTCGGCAGTGCCGTCGGCCATCGTGGTGAACGACACGATGCCCGTCGGCGTCTCGCCGTCCCATGTACGTCGGGTGATCGCCGGCTCGGTCATCACTGTCTCCTGTTTGCCCGTTGCTGTCGCGCCGATCATCGCGCGATCCGGTGAGCGACTCGGGCCGCCACCGTTCACGGATCCGGCGCGAGGCAGGGTGGGCCGAGCGGGATGTTGTGCCAGATAGACTGACAATTCATTTGGTGAGAGGGGTCGATGTGGGGATCAGCCAGCAGTTCCAGGGCCGTATCGGGCGCACGGTGGCGCAGTCGGAGCCTGATTTCGAGGTGTCGCCGCACCCTGGAGAGGCCGCACCGAACGTCGTCATCGTGCTGCTCGACGACACCGGTTTCGCCCAGTTCGGTTGCTTCGGCTCCGACATCGACACGCCGAACATCGACGCACTGGCGGCCGATGGGTTGCAGTTCACCAACTTCCACGTCACACCGCTGTGCTCCCCCACCCGGGCCGCGCTGCTCACCGGGCGCGCCAACCACGCCGTCGGCATGCGCTCGGTCTCCAACTTCATCACCGGCTTCCCCAACCAGCTGGGTCACATCTCCGACCACGCCGCCACGGTCGCGGAGGTGCTGCACGACGAGGGCTACTCCACCTTCGCCGTCGGCAAGTGGCATCTCGCCCCGATGGAGCAGTGCTCTGCTGCCGGTCCGTTCGAGCAGTGGCCACTGGCCCGCGGCTTCGACCGCTTCTACGGTTTCCTCGACGGCGAGACCGACCAGTTCTACCCCGAGCTCGTTGCCGACAACCACCCGATCCACACCCCTGGCACGCCGGACGACGGCTATCACCTCTCGGCCGACCTGGTGGACCAGGCACTGAAGATGATCGCCGACTCGAAGGGTGTGCGCCCCGACCGACCGTTCTTCACCTACCTCGCGTTCGGCGCCACCCATGCACCGCACCAGGCGCCGCCGGAGTACATGGCGAAGTACCGCGGCCGCTACGACGAGGGCTGGGACGTCACCCGTGAGCGGTGGTTCGCGAAGCAGAAGGCAACGGGTGTCATCCAGGCCGACACCGTGCTCGCACCGCGCAACCCCGGCGTGAAGCCGTGGGACGAGCTCAGCGACAACGAGCGCCGCCTGGCCGCGCGGCTGCAGGAGGCGTTCGCTGCCTTCCTCGACCACACCGATGTGCAGATCGGCAGGCTGGTCGACGGACTCCGCCGGCTTGGTCAGCTCGACAACACGATCCTCGTCGTTCATGCCGACAACGGCGCCTCGCAGGAAGGCGGTCCGTTCGGTGTCATGCACGAGATGAAGTTCTTCAACGGCATCATCGAGATGCCCGACGAGGCGGTGGAGCGCATCGACACGATCGGCGGCCCGAACAGCCACACCAACTACCCGTGGGGCTGGGCGCAGGCCGGCAACACCCCGTTCCGGTGGTACAAGCAGAACACCCATGAGGGTGGGGTGCACGTGCCGATGATCTTCCACTGGCCCCAGGGCGTGCCCGCCGACCAGCGCGGCACCAAGCGCGAGCAGTTCGTGTTCGTCGCCGACATCGTGCCCACCATCTACGACCTCATCGGCGTGCAGCCGCCTGCCGTGCGCAAGGGGCTCGAGCAGCTGCCGGTCACCGGTCACCCGTTCTCCGCAGCGCTGGCGAACCC
>JBAVTH010000238.1:0-2430 GCA_049696035.1 Ilumatobacteraceae bacterium | reverse complement strand
CGTTCACCGGGTTCTTCCGGCGGTGGGCGTTCAAGGTGGTCGGCAGCGACGAGATCGGGTGCAGCACCCCGGCTGCGTCGTCGGCGAACTTGCACGTCAGCTTCACCGTCTCGACGTTCACCGTGTCGCCGGCACCGGTGGCCGGGGGCGTCTGGGAGGCACCCAGCTTGACGGCCGGCTTCACCATGATGGTCGGCGCAACGGACGGGTACCCGGCCGCAGCAATCGACACCGCCGGCGTTCCGTCGTACTTGGCGGTGATCAGCACGGGAACGTTGGCGGGGAAGCTGGCAGGCGACACCCCGACGACGGTGACCGTCGCGTTGACCGGAGCGCCGGAGTCGGCATCGGTCACGGTCGCGAGCACATGGGTGGGAACACCGACGGTGACGAAGAACTGCGAGTGCTCGTCGGTCGTGTCGATGGTCGCCTTCAGCGTCTTCGGCTTCGCGGCCGGGGCGCTGCGGGTGACGCGTTCCTCCGGCCCGCGGCAATCGTGCTGCTGCACCGAGACCACGTCGCCGACGTTGATGGTGGGCACGTGGAACGTGTGCTGATCGGTGGCGACATCCTCCGACGCAACCAGCTGCGACCCGATGAACACATCCACGCGCGAGCCCTCGGTGATCTCCGACACCACCACCGACGCAGCACCGGCCTGGGGGTCGCCGTTGGGGAACTTGAGCGGTCGATCGGTGGGACGGTGCAGGACGGGCTGCTTGTCCTGCCCGCCGAACTCCCCGCTGCACGCGACACCACTGATCGAGATCGCGTCGTCGAACACCAGCAGGGGCGACACGGCGATCGTCTCGTCGGCTGCGGTGACCAGCTTGCTGCCGATCACACCGAACTTGGCCGAGACCAGCTTGACCATCGTGTTCGGGGTGAGGCCGGTGAGTGCAACCACCCGCCCGCAGTCGTACAAGCGGGTCGCGAAGCGCGGCTCACCCGGAACGGTGGACGGCGCCGACTGCACATCCACCTTGCGAGGCGGTGACACGCGGCCGCACAAGTCGAGCACGACGTCGAACGATGCCGCACCCTTGGGCACCAGCGCGGCCGGGACTCTGAGGACGCAGTTCCCGGTCGAGCCGGCGATCACCCCGACAAGGAGGTTCGGGCCGGCTTTCCCGGCCGGTCGCAGGTAGACGCGGGCGCCGCCGACTCCCTCGACCACGATGTCCGAGTCGCGGAGCGGGCAGATCGTTCCCGTGACGGCCGGCTGCCCCGGCGCCGAGGCGGTGGCAGTGGCCTTGACGGGCTCGCTGCGGAACCACTCCGTCACGCCGAACGACTGCGTGAACACCAACGTCTCGTTGGCGTTCAGCTTGTCGACGGCGAGGAGCGCACCGCTGCCGCCGACGAGGTAGGGGTAGGTCTTCCCGCCCCGTTCGAGGAACACGGTGGCGCCCGCGAACGAGTCGCCGACGGGGATCGAAGTCGCGCACTCGAGAGCGGCGCCCGGGATGATCGGTCGGGTCTTCAACGGAGCGACGACCGGCGGATCGACCAGCTTCTGCGAGGTGACCGGCGGCGAGGTCTTGCCGTCTCGTTCGATCACCGCCGTGAGGACGCTGCCGGCAGCGAAGCCGTTGGGCGCACCGGTGAAGGGAACGATCACGCGGTCGGTCTCGGCAAGGGCCTGCCCGATGGCAGTACCACCCTGGTACACCTTCACCCATGCACCCGGAACGACGTGCGTCATCGACGCGCCTCTGCTCTTGGTGAACAGCGCCGTCTCGAAGACGGGTGGGGTCAAGGGATCGGGCACCGCCTGCACCGCAACGATCTCCGACGCACCCGACTCCTGCGGGGAGCCGACGCCCTGGAAGACGCGCAGTGCTGCATTGGCAGCGAGCGGCGGGACGGTGAACGTGATCGTCTCGAAGTCGGCCGGCAGCTCCGACCGGACACCGTCGACTTCGAGCCGGACCCTGTTACCGGGGTCGCGGACACAACCGTCGACGATGACGCGAGTGCAACGCTCTGCGATCGGTCGCCGGATGGATGGTGCTGAGTACATGGTGCATTCCCTTCGCGAAGGCGCCACGGCAAGTCGCTTCCCCTCGGATGGAGGGCCGCGTCGAGGCGCTACGTGTCCACAGAGCCGCGCGAGGTTGGTGTTGATACATGGGGTGCCTCAGCCCCGGAGCGGCGCCCTTCGCAACGCCTAAGCTCCGCGGCAGGCTCGATCGCAGAGGGGTCACGGCATGGCAACGGTGAATCGTCTCGACCCGTACAGGAACTTCAAGTTCGAGATCGGCTGTGGCGGCAAGGTGGTGGCCGGCGTCAACAAGGTCGGTGGGCTCATCCGCACCAGTCAGGCGATCTCCTGGCGCGAGGGCGGCGATCCGTCAGCGGCGCACAAGTCGCCTGGTCGGGTCGACTACAGCCCGATCACCCTGGAGCAGGGGCTGACGCACGACGCCG
>JBAVTH010000237.1:0-1511 GCA_049696035.1 Ilumatobacteraceae bacterium | reverse complement strand
GCACTCGGTGGCGGGAAGAAGCCCAAGGTGTACGTCACCATCAACGGCCACACCTACCGATCTTCGGTCGCCGTCATGGGCGGCGTCTACCGCGTGGGGGTCAGCGCCGACAACCGCGCGGCGGCAGGCGTGCGGGCCGGCGACACGATCACCGTCGAACTGGCGCTCGACAACGATCCGCGAGTGGTCGACGTGCCGGCCGATCTTGCGGTAGCCCTCGACGTTCATCCGGAGTTGAGGGCCAAGTTCGACACGCTCTCGTACAGCCACCAACGTCAACACGTGCTGGCAGTCGAGGCCGCCGAAGCCGAGGCCACACGCGCTCGACGGGTGGCCGGCGTGATCGAACACCTGCGCAAGTAGTGCCGTCACCGGCAGCGATCGGCACGCGACGGGCAGGGCGCGATGCGGGCCAACCGATCCGTTCAGGTGCTCCTGACTCCACGAGCGAACCGGGCAGTGGCGGCGAGCGAGAACCCTGCGGTCGGGGACCCGAGCTGGTGGAACAACACCGAACGCAGCGCTGCTCGTCGCTCGTCGGGCAGCGCCACGCACCACGATCCCGCCGGCCCGATTCCGGCGAGGAAACCGGACCACAGCTCGTCGAAGCTCTCGTAGGTGGAGCTGACGCGCAGGGTCGTCTCGCTCACGTCGTCCAAACCCGCATGCTCGAACAGGTCGGCGATCTCGCCCTCACGGCCGAATCGCATGGTCTGCGCCTCGTCGGGCGCGCCGGGGTCGACAGCGAGCGCGGCGTCCCAGAAGTGCCGCAGCATCTCCATGCCCTCGGCGAAGTCCCAGACACAGGCGGCAACCACACCACCCGGCCGCACCACCCGGTGCAGCTCCTCCATGGCGGTGCCGGGTTCGGTGACGAAGTGGAGCACGAGCTGCGCCAGTGCACGATCGAACGACCCGCCGTCGAAGGGGATCTGCTCGGCCCGCCCGAGACGAACGTCTACCCCCGGGTGGCGCTTCGCACACTCCGCAACGAACGGAGGCGACGGGTCGAAGGCGGACACCGCGCCCTCGCCCAGGCGATCGAGCAGCACGCCGGTCAAGGCGCCGGGACCGCAGCCGACATCGAGCACAGAGTGCCCGGCCACCACGCCGGACGCCTCGACGAAGGGCACCGCGAGCGTGCGGGAGTAGCGGCCCATGAACGAGTCGTAGGCGTCGCCCGAGGCCAGGAACGATCGAGCTCCTTCAGCTGATTCCATGACCAACCCTACAACGCACCGCTTCGGGCCGGCTCAGGACAGGATCAGATGCCCTCGGCCGCGTTCAGCCCTGCTTCGTCCACCTCCTGGCCGGCGGCGAGCGTTGCGAACACCGAAGGCGGCTCGGTCCACGGATCGGCGAGCATGCCCGCCTCCGCATCCGAGATCGCCTGCCAGACGCGTTCGCTCGTGCAGGGAAGGTCGATGTGACGCACTCCGAGGTGCGCCAACGCATCGATGACGGCGTTCTGCACCGCCGGAGTGCTGCCGATGGTGCTCGCCTCCCCGATG
>JBAVTH010000236.1:0-35308 GCA_049696035.1 Ilumatobacteraceae bacterium | reverse complement strand
GGTGGCCCACAGCGAGCTGCCCGTGAAGGTCACCAAGGACGGACGGATCATCGGCACCATCGACAGGGTGGGGGTCCTGTCGGTCATCGCCGCCGAGGACGTGTGATGGCTGTTTCGCTCGAGGCGCTCCCCACTCATGAGCCCGACGAGGCCACTGCGTTCACCGTTGCCGCCCAGGTGGGCTGGGGCGTGTTCGCGGTGCTCGCAGCAGCGTCGATCATCGTTGCTCATGATGTTCCCAGCTGGATGGACGTGGGCATACAGAACTGGGCGCAGGACGGCTACGCCTGGTCGGTCGTCCACCGTCAGACGTCACCGATCTTCACCAGCTTCTTCAACCCGATCACCGACTTCCTCACCTGGTCGGTCGAGCACGTCGAGTCACTGCTCGCATCGCTCCGCTGGCCGGGTGTCGTGGCCCTCACCGGAGTCGTCGGCTGGCGCACGGGTGGGATGAAGGCAGCCATCGCCGGCACGCTGGCGATGCTCGGGGTCGGCGTCGTGGCGGACTGGGATCTTGCGATGCGAACGCTTGCGATCATGACGGTCGCGGTGGTCATCGCCCTGCTGATCGGCATCCCGCTGGGCATCATCGCCGCTCGATCAGACCGGGCGGAACGCATCATCAGAGTGGTGCTCGACACGGCTCAGGTGATGCCGGTGTTCGTCTACTTCAGCCCGTTGCAGGTCTTCTTCGGCCTCCGCTTCGCGCCTGCAGTCATGGCCACCGTGATCTACGCACTGCCGCCGGCGGTACGCCTCACCAGCCTGGGTATCCGCCAGGTGCCGGTGGTCGTCAACGAGGTGGGGCAGTCGTTCGGCACCACTCCGCGGCAGCAACTGGTGAAAGTGCAGCTGCCGATGGCTCGCCGTACCATCCTGTTGGGCCTCAACCAGGTGATCATGATGGCGTTCGCCATCGTCGTGCTGGCCTCGCTGCTCGGCACCGGCGACCTCGGTGGTGAGGTGTTGGCGGGGCTCCAGAAGCAGGAGGTGGGCAAAGCCTTCGCTGCCGGCATCGGCATCGTGCTGCTCGCCGTCGCGCTCGACCGGGTGAGCACCGGTGAGATCAGCGCGATCAGGTCCCGGTGGGCGCGCAAACTGCCCAAGCTGCCACCTCGGGCCACCACGGTCGTCGCGGTGGCGACGGTGGTCGTCGCCGTGCTGGCCGCCCGGATCTTCTCGTGGCAGCAGTTCCCGTCCGGTCTCAAGCTCGACATCGCGCCCACGATCGACGATGCCGTCGGCTGGGTGCAGGACAACCTACGCAAGGACGTGCCGATCATCGGGGGCACCCAGGCCATCAGCGACTTCCTCGTCACCTGGATCCTCGAGCCCCTGAAGGAACTGTTGCTGGACCTCCCATGGTTGCTGGTGGTCGTCCTCGTCGGGTGCTGCGGCTGGCTGAGCAAGGGCTGGCGACTGGCGGCGACCGTGTCAGGCTGCCTGCTGCTGATCGGCATGATGGGCACCATCCCCGGGGGCGGCGGTCGTGTGCAGCTGTGGGACCTGTCGATGGACACGCTCAGCCAGGTGCTCGTCGCCATCGTCCTCAGCGTGATGATCGCGTTGCCGCTGGGCATGTGGGCGGGCCGCTCCGATCGTGTCGAGCGCATCCTGCGGCCGTTCCTCGACATCGCCCAGGTGCTGCCCCAGTTCGTCTACCTGATCCCGGTCGTGTTCCTGTTCTCCATCGGCCGCGCCGCCGGTGTGGTCGCATGCGTCGTGTACGCGGTGCCACCTTGCATCCGGCTCACCTCGCTCGGCATGCGCGAGGTGCCGCACGCCCCGCGGGAGGCAGCGACGTCGTTCGGCGCCACCGGCCCGCAGGAGATGCGGCTGGTGCAGCTGCCGCTCGCCCGCAAGGCGATCCTGCTCGGCATCAACCAGACGTTGATGATGGTGCTGGCGACCGTGATCATCGCCGCGCTCGTGGGCGGGGGTGCACTGGGGTTGGTGGCGTACGAGGCGACTGCCAAGCCGAATCTGAAGCTTGGCCAGGGCGTGGCGGGGGGTGTGAGTATCGTGTTGCTCGCGATCATGCTCGACCGGCTCACCCAAGCGTGGGGTGCCAGTTCCAAAGGTGATCGTGGTGCATAGAGTGCACGACGAGTTCTCAACAAGGGGGAGTACATGACATCCATCCGCAGGAAGGGCCACCTCGCCGTTGCCGGCGTGCTGCTCGCGGCCGCACTCGCAGCGTGCGGTGACGACAGCAAGTCGTCCAGCTCGAACGATGGTGGTTCCACCACGAGTGGCGCCGCCATCACGCTGGCCGTGAACCCGTGGACGGGCTCGGCGGTGAACGCGTACGTCGCCAAGGCTGTGATCGAGGCCAAGCTGGGGACACCCGTGGAGATCATCGACATCGACGAGAACGCCACGTGGGTGGGGCTCGATGACGGCAGCATCGACGCCGTGCTCGAGGTGTGGCCGTCGGGTCACTCGGCCGACTACGAGACCTACATCACCGGCAAGAAGTCGGTGGTCGATCTCGGCAAGCTCGGTCCGGCCGCCAAGATCGGTTGGTACGTGCCCAAGTTCGTGGTCGACGCGCATCCCGAGCTGGCCACGTGGGAAGGCTTCAAGGACCCGGAGCTGGCGAAGCTGTTCGCCACCGCCGAGTCGGGTGATCTGGGGCAGTTCACGATGGGCGACCCCAGCTACGTCACCTACGACGAGCAGATCATCGCCAACCTGGGCTTGCCGCTGAAGTACGTGGTCGCCGGCTCCGAAGCTGCACTGCTGACGGCGATCGATCAGTCCATCGCCGACCAGAAGCCGATGTTGATGCAGTTCTGGAAGCCGCACTGGAAGCTGGCCAAGGTCGATCTCGTGGAGGTCAAGCTGCCCGACATCACGCCCGAATGCGAGGCGTCGTTGGCTGCCGGCGACGGTAGCTACGCCTGCGACTACCCGGTCGACGAACTGTACAAGGCGGCCAACGCCGGCCTGGCAGCGAAGAACCCCGCCGTGTCGGCGATGCTCACCAAGATGCAGCTCACCACCGAGCAGCAGAGCGAGATCGGCAGCTACATCGACGGCGACGGCATGACCCCGGCAGATGCCGCCAAGAAGTGGGTCGACGCCAATCCCGACGTGTGGCAGGCGTGGCTCGCCTGAGCTGAGGCGTCTACCGCGACGTGAGTGCGGCGGCGACAGCAACCCTCGGGTTCGCGGTCGCCGCCGTGCCGCGTCCGGACCTCTGGGCCAGGTGCGCCGTCACCCGTCGAGTGAACGCAGCCAGTCGGCGAACAGCTTTGCCTCTGCGCTCAAGGCCGTGACCGACGAGGGTTGCACGATGTAGTGAGCCTGGCTCATCGCCACCGACCCGTGGGCGACGGCGCAGAGCCGGCCATCGGCGAGGTGGCGGGCCACGAAGCGGGTCGGCACGATGGCGCTGCACGCACCGCTGCAGGCCAGCTCGATGGCTGCCAGCGACGTGTCGACCGTGACGTCGACGTTGGTGAGGCCGGCAGCGGACGCGCCGAGCAGTTCGAACCACAGGTTCTCCATGCCCAAGACGTGCACCCGCGGGTGCTTCGCCAGCTCCGCGACGTCGTCGATCGGGGTCACCCGATCTGAGAATGCCGGAGCCACCACCGCGGTGGCCGTCTCGCTGTGCAGCAGCTCCGCCTGATGGCCGGTCCAGGTGCCGGCGCCGAAGCGAACGTCGAGGTCGACGTCCTCGGTGGCCAGCGAATCGGCCCAGATCGCCGACACGATCCTCAGTTCGATGTCGGGATGCAGTTGTTTGAACTCGTGCAAACGCGGCGCCACCACCATCACCGCGTACGAGATGGGGACTCGTGCGGTGAGGCGCCGGGCGGGCCGCACGAAACCGAACAGGCCGGCGGTGCTGACGGCCAGCTCGTCGAACGCCTGGCGTACGGACGGCATGTAGGAGCGTCCGTGGTCGGTGAGCTCGATGCGACGGGCGTGACGGGTGAACAGCACCACGCCGAGCTGTCGTTCGAGCGAGCGCACGCGATGGCTGATGGCCGACGGAGTGAGGTGCAGCTCGCCGGCGGCGGCGACGAAGCTGCCGTGGCGAGCGGCGGCCTCGAACGCCTCGAGGTCGATCAGGGACGGAATCGGGGCACGCATGAACCGCGACCGTAGCCGCCGAGCAGCAACTCGTCGCAGTCTCAGAGCCCCGACGCTTCTCTTGTCGGCTGCTCGGGTGTCGCCGATACTGGAAGGACGGGTTGTGGCGAGTTGCGCCGCAACGAGCCACGGGGAGCGTCATGCACGGACAGGCAACGTCGGTCGGTTACGTCGGTCTCGGCAACCTCGGGGTGCACCTCGCCGCCAGCTTGTTGCGCAGTGGTCACTCCGTCACCGTCACCGATCTCCATCGCGATGCCGCCGCACCGCTGCTGGCCGCAGGAGCCAAGTGGGCAGGCTCCGCACGAGAGGTCGCCGCCGCCAGCGACGTCGTGTTCACCTGCCTCCCGTCGCCGGCGGCGGTCGACGCCGTGGTGGCCGGGGCCGAAGGTGTGCTGGCGGGGATGCGCGCCGGGGGCACGTGGATCGACAACAGCACCAACGACCGGAGTGAATGCCTGCGCCTCTCGCAGTTGGCGGCGGCGAACGGGGTGCGAATGCTGGAAGCACCGGTCACCGGTGGCGTGCACAAGGCGGCGGCGGGGGAGATCACCGTGCTCGTCGGCGGCGACGAGTCCGTCTTCGACGAGCACCGGCACCTGCTGGCCGCCATCGGCGACCCGGTGCTGTACATGGGGCCACTGGGGAGTGCGGCCGTCATCAAGGTGATCACCAACATGCTCGCGTTCATCAACCTGGTGTCGGTGGGTGAAGCGCTGATGCTGGCGAAGCGCGGTGGCCTCGACCTTGCCAAGTCGTTCGAGGCGATCCTCAACAGCAGCGGCAACAGCTTCGTGCACGAGACCGAGGGCCAGGTGATCCTCAACGGTAGCTACAACATCGGCTTCACGATGGACCTCGCCTGCAAGGACCTCGGTTTCGCCACCCAGTTCGGTCGCGAGTTCGGTGTGCCGTTGGAGCTCGCCGGCCTCACCGAGCAGACCTTCATCCGTGCCCGCAGCCAGTACGGCGGTGGCGCCTGGAGCAGCCAGGTTGTGAAACTCTTGGAGGACGCGTTGGGCACGGATCTCCGTGCTCCAGGCTTCCCCGAGACGTTGACCTGACGTCGCCGATCCGAAGGGTGCGTGCATGACTGCCACCGAGACCGATGTCCGCCGCGACCTTGCCGCCGCCTTCCGCTGGACGGCCAGGCTGGGATGGCACGAAGCAGTCGCCAACCACTTCAGCGCAGCCGTGTCGGCCGACGGCAGCCAGTTCCTGCTCAACCCGTGCGGTCGCCACTTCAGCCGGATGCGGGCGAGCGAACTGCTCCTGCTCGACGCCGCGCGGGTCGGTGACACGGTCGACGAGGCGGCTGACGCGACTGCCTGGTACCTGCACGCCAACCTGCATCAGCGCCTGCCGCACGCTCGGGTCGTGCTCCACACGCACCAGCCCTATGCGACCGCCTTGGCGTGCCTCCACGAGTTCGAGTTGCTGATGCTCGATCAGAACTCGTGCCGTTTCTTCGAACGTGTCGCCTACGACCATGCCTACGGCGGCATGTTCCTCGACGACGGGGAGGCCGACCGGGTCATCTCGCTGATGGGCGCCGACAAGAGGGTGCTCTTCCTGGGCGGCCACGGGGTGATGGTGATCGGCGAATCCGTCGCCGAGGCGTTCGACGCGCTCTACTACTTGGAGCACGCGGCGCGGCTGCAGGTACTGGCGCTCTCCACCGGAAGGCCGCTTCAGCTGATCAGCGACGAAGTCGCCGCACGCACTCGCGATCAATGGGAGCACTACCCGGCCGAGGCTGCTCGTCTCCACTTCGACGAGCTGAAGGCCATCCTCGACGAGGACGACCCGTCCTACGCATCCTGACCAGCCGGACCACCCAGTGACCACCGGCCCTGTCGGCAGGCCCGCAGGTCTGGGAGACTCAGCACGTCCGAGAGGAGGGTTTCATGGCCGAGTGTCGACTGTGCGGGCTGGAGCTACGTGATGGTGAGGACGTCGTGGAGATCGGCGGTCACATCGTGCATCCCGATTGCGCCGGTGCCCACGTCGAGCCCGAGCGGCATCACATGGGCAGCTGGGCGGCGATGGGTCAGGTCGGGCAGATGGCGTTGGGCGACGTGCAACGCCGCGACGACTGATCCGGCACCTGTGCTCAGGTCATAGATCATTCCCGCCGAGAGGCACGGTGAGCATCCGACGGAACGGTTGCTCAGTGGAGCTCGTAGACCTCGTAGACCAGCGTGTCAGGGGAAGTGAACGATCCCTTGGCGACGGCTTGGATGCGGTTGAGCCAGGCATACCGGTCGTCGCCGGTGTGGAACAGCGGGGCCGCGTAGACGGCCATCGTGTCGAACTGCAGCCGCCCGCTGTAGGTCGCGTGGATGATCGCCCCGTCGTCGGTCTCGTAGGTGATCTTCACGTCGAGCGTGCCGTAGCCCTCGGGCGACACCTTCAGCCAATCGGCAGCTGCACTGCCCTTCATGACAGCGTTGAACCGCTCGCCCTCGACCCTGGCGGCAGTGACCTCGCCGATCATCAGCGTCGGGGACACGTTGATCGTGGTCGCCAACGACACGGTGACCTTGCAGAGTGGGAGGAGTTCGAGCGTCATGGTGCGCAACGTACCCGATCGGGTCGACGTCGGCGTGGCCGGCCGCGGGACGGTTCAGTCCACCCTGAGGACGATCTTGCCGACGTGCCGCTTACGCAGGAACGACTCCTGTGCTCTCACGATGTCGCTCAGCGAGAACACCTCGGCAACCAGCGGCCGCACCTCATCGCGCTCGATGCGATCGACCAGGCTCGCGAACACACCATCGGCGAGCACCGTGCAGCCGAACATCGTGAGATCCTTCAGGTACAGCCGCCGCAGGTCGAGATCGACGTCCGGGCCGGCGATCGCGCCGGCGGTCGCGTACCGGCCTCCTGGCTCCATCACCTCGAGGAGTGCTGGCCAGGTGGGGCCGCCCACCACATCGATGACGACATCGAACGCGTCCCGGCCGAGCTCGGCGACCAAGTCAGCACCTCGGTCCACTGTGGCATCGGCGCCGAGTCGTTTGACCGCTGCGTGCTTGTCGTGGCCGGCCACGGCCGTCACCCGGGCGCCCCGGGCGACCGCCAGCTGGACCGTGGCCGAGCCGACGCCGCCGCTCGCTCCGGTGACGAGTACGCGGGACCCCGATGTCGTGCCCGTCCGCACGAGCATGTTCTCGGCGGTGGAGTACGAGCAGGGGAACGAGGCCAGGTCGGTATCGCTGAGTGGGCTGTTCACCGGGTGCGCGTGCCGCACGGGTACCACCGCGAACTCGGCAAAGGCGCCGTCGACCTCTGAGCCGAAGAACCGTGCTGCGGAGAACGGCTCGTGCAGCGCGCGCCAGCACGGCTCGACCAGCACCCGTTCGCCGACCAGATGGCTGCCGGATTCGTCGCTGGCGGCCACCACCTCGCCGCACGCATCGATGCCCTGGATGCGCGGGAACGTGAACGACCCGGTCCAGCCACCACCCGCGTACCAGCCGACTCGTGTGTTGACGTCGGTGTTGTTGACCGCAGCGGCCCGCACTCGCACGAGCACCTCGCCGGGGCCGGCGCAGGGACGGGGCACGTCGTCGCGTACCGACAGGCACTCGTAGCCCCCATGGCCGGTCAACAGCACCGCACGCATCGAATCTCGCATCGACCTGGGTCTACCATGCGCTGACGCGGTCAGCGCACTACTCGATGGGGGTCATCGATCATGGGGAACATCGCAGGTCTGGAAGTCGGGCTGCCTCATGGCATCGGAGAGGTCGACGCCGCCTGGCTGACGGCTGTGCTGCGGACGAGTGAGGCGATCGACGACACTGCATGTGTGAGCGCGGTGGAGATCGAACCGTTCGCGGTCGGCGCCGGCCTGCTCAGCCTGCTCTACCGGGCCACGCTCTCCTACGAGGGCGGTGAAGGCCCGGCGACCCTGATCGTCAAGTTCCCGATCGACCTGCCCAGCCAACGCGGCATCGCTGACGCGCTCGGCTTCTACCCGCGCGAGATCCGCTTCTATCGCGAAGTCGCGCCGCACTCGCCGGTGCGCACGCCGGTGGTGCATGCGGCGATGATGGCCCAGGACAGCACCGACTTCGTCGTGGTGATGGAGGATCTCAGTGATCGGACCACACCCGACCAGCGCGTCGGAGCAACGTGGGAGCAGACGCTCGCATCGATCGATGCGATGGCGGCACTGCACGCCAAGTGGCACGAACACCCCGAGTTGGAGCAGTTGGTGAACACGTTCCCTCCCATGCTCAACCCCGGCTACCTGCACGGCCTGCCGCCGATCTTCGAGGCGGGCTGGATCAACGCCCAGTTGCACGGTGCCGACTACCTGACACCGGAACTGGTGATGTTCGGCGACCAGTACGGCGAACACCTGGAGTTCATGCTCACCACTGCGAACTCGCCCGCCACGCTGGTGCACGGTGACTGGCGGCTGGACAACCTGTTCTTCGACGGCGACGACGTGATGGTGATCGACTTCCAGATCTCCGGCCTGGCCAGTGGCGTCTACGACCTCGCCTACTTCGTCAGTCAGTCGATCGCCCCGGAGGTGCGTGCCGGACGCGAACACGAACTGATCGACCGGTACGTGGCGCAGCTGGCTGCGAATGGCGTGGTGCGCGATCGGGAGGAGGTGGAGCACCAGTTCAAGGTCGCGGTGGCCCAGTGCTTCATCTACGGCGTGTCGTCGTTCCCCTCGTACGACGATCTTCCCGAGCGCAGCCAGGAACTGGTGAAGCTGCTGTTGGGCCGCAGCGCGCAGGCCATCGTCGACTTCGACGCCCTGAGCGCCTTCCCCGAACTCTGACGGCGCGGCGCCGGAAACTGACGCCGTCGAGCGACGATGACGTCACACCAACGTGACGAGGAGCATTCAATGTCCAACGATCTGACGGCCGTCGGTTCGGGTATCCCGATCGACACCACACCGATTCACTTCGCCGCAGGCGGCGACGCACGGGTGATCACCGATTTCACGTTCGATCCCTCCGGCTTCGGGTCGTACATGGCCGCCCACACCTCTCCGGCTGATCCCGGTCGGTTGGTGTTCATCGAACGATCCACCGAGGCCTGGGGATCGTGGGAGCGGCATCCCTCGGGCGACGAGTTGGTGATCGTGATCGCCGGAGTCGCGCGGTTCATCCAGGAGATCGACGGTGTTGAGGTGATGACGCGGGTGACGGAGGGGCAGGCGGTGTTGAACCCTGCGGGGACGTGGCACACCGCTGACGTGGAGGTGCCGTTCACCGCGGTATACGCAACGCCGTGCCCCGGTACCGAGCATCGGCCGAGAACTCACACCGTGTGGCGGTAGTACTCGGTGTGCTCGGGCGGCAGGGGAGTGTTGCCCAGGATCAGGTCGGCGGCCTTCTCCGCCATCATCATCACCGGGGCGTAGATGTTGCCGTTGGTGACGTAGCGCATCGCGCTGGCGTCGCACACGCGCACGCCCTCGACGCCCCAGACCTTCATCGTCAGCGGGTCGACCACGCTGCTGTCGTCCTCGGCGCCCATGCGGCAGGTGCAGCTGGGGTGCAGCGCGGTCTCGCCGTCCTTGCGGACCCAGTCGAGGATCTGCTCGTCGGTCTCCACCTCGGGCCCTGGTGAGATCTCGCCGCCGTTGAACTCGTCCATCGCGCTCTGGCGCAGGATCTGGCGCGAGACCCGGATGGCCTCGACCCACTCGCGGCGGTCCTGGTCGGTGGAGAGGTAGTTGAAGCGCAGCGCCGGCTTCACCTTCGGGTCCTTGGAGACGACCTTCACCGAGCCTTCGGAGTTCGAGTACATCGGCCCGATGTGCACCTGGTAGCCGTGGCCGCCGGCGGGTGCCGTGCCGTCGTAGCGCACGGCGATGGGCAGGAAGTGGAACATCAGGTTCGGCCACTTCACCTCGTCGTTGCTGCGTGCGAACCCGCCCGACTCGAAGTGGTTGCTGGAGCCGGGCCCCTTGCGGAACAGCCACTGCAGGCCGATGAACGGCCGTCGCCAGAACTGCAGGCTGGGCTGCAGCGACACCGGCTTGGTGCAGGCGTGCTGCACGTACACCTCGAGGTGGTCCTGCATGTGCTCGCCGACGGCAGGGTTGTCGTGGACGACCGGGATGCCCAGCTTGGTGAGCTCCTCGGCGTTGCCCACGCCACTGAGCTGCAGCAGCTGTGGCGTGTTGAACGCGCCGCCGCACAGCACGACTTCCTTCGCCTGCGCGGTGCGCACCTTGCCGCGCACGCTGTACTCCACACCCGTGGCCGTCTTGCCGTCGAACAGCACCTTGTGCACCAGCGCCCGGCAGGTGACCTTCAGGTTGGGCCGCTTCATCACGGGGTGCAGATACGCGCGGGCGGCACTGAGGCGACGCCCACGGTGCACGTTCCGGTCGAAGCGGGCGAAGCCCTCCTGCCGATAGCCGTTGACGTCGGTGGTGCGCGGGAAGCCGGCCTGCTCGGTGGCCTTGAAGAACGCCTCGATCAGCGGGTTCTCGGAGGGGCCGCGCTCGAGCACGAGCGGGCCGTCGGCGCCGCGCCATTCGTCACCGCCGGCGAGGCAGTTCTCCATCTTCTTGAAGTACGGCAGGCAGTGGGCGTAGTCCCACGTCTCCATGCCCTTGTCGGACGCCCAGCGTTCGTAGTCGAGCGGGTTGCCGCGCTGGAAGATCATGCCGTTGATGCTGCTGCTGCCACCCAACACCTTGCCGCGGGCGTGGTACACCCGACGCCCGTTCATGTACGGCTCGGGCTCGCTCTCGTACTTCCAGTCGTAGAAGCGGCTGCCGATCGGGAACATCAGCGCGGCCGGCATGTGGATGAAGACGTCCCACTTGTAGTCGGGGCGTCCGGCTTCCAGTACCAGCACCTTCTTGGCCGGGTCGGCGCTGAGGCGGTTGGCCAAGGCAGAACCGGCCGACCCGCCACCCACGATGATGTAGTCGTAACGCTCCACAAGAGGTCCTGTTCAGTCGATTCGGATGTTGTCGGCAGTGGCCTTGAGCAGGGCTCCGAGCTCGGCGGGGTCGGTGTCACCGGGGAAGCGGCTGGCCGGGCCGTAGACGTGCAACGCGGCAATCACCTTGCCGTCGGAGTTGTGGATTCCGGCGGCCACGGAGTTCATGCCCAGTGAGAACTCTTCCAGCGCCCAGGCATACCCGTCGTGACGCACGAGCTCCAGGCGGGCGCGCAGGGCTCGCCCGTCGGTGATGGTGTGCGGCGTGAACCCCGGCAGCACCCCGCCGGCGATTCGCTTCGCGATCGCGCTGTCGTTGGCCAACACGACGTGACCGGACGGCACGGCATGCATCGGGATGCGGTGACCCGTCCAGTCGCGCACCTGCAGCTCGCTGTCGGGTGTGAGCTGGTCGAGGTAGATCATCTCGTCGCCGTCGGGAATGGAGACGCCCGCGGCCTCGCCGGTGCGCCGGCTGAGCTCGACGAGGTGAGGCCGTGCCAAGGAGATCAGGGAACGGCCGGGTCGAGCGGCGGCGGCCAACTCGATCATGGCGAACCCGATGCGGTACTCGCCGCCGGCCGCGACCTGTTCGACGGCACCCAGCTCCTCCAGGGTGGAGAGCATCCGCGACACGGTGCTCTTGGGGAGGCCGACGCGATCGGCGATGTCGGTGACGCCGGCCGGCCCGGCCGCGAGTGAGCGGAGCACGCTGAACGCTCGATCGATCGACTGCACGGTTGTCATCGTTCGGCCCCTCTCACCGGTCTCGTGTGCAGCATAGGAAGCCGTTTCACGGTGTGGAACCGTCCCACTTCGTGGAACGGGCGGGCGACCCGTGCTCGGCGTACCGGGTGAGGGTTGCCATCAAGGTCTCCGGCACCTGCACGCCGTGCAGCGTGGTGTGGGCGCGAGCAGCGAGCCGCCGGGCGCCGGGGAGGCGAGCACCTTCCTCGCCGGCCAGCGCGGTGAACTCGGTCTCCAGGCGTTGGAGGAAGGCGTCGCCCATGGTGGCACTGGGGTCGATGGCAATGATCACCTGGCCGACATCGGGTGGGCCGCCCACGGTGCCACCGAAACCGGCCGCCTCGAAGGAGAAGTTCGAGCCTGCCACTCCGCCCGACATCACGTCGACGAGGAGGGCCAGCGCCGAGCCCTTGTGGCCCGCAGCCGGGGCCATCGAGCCGGCAAGGGCGGCCTGGGCATCGGTGGTGGGCTTGCCGTCGGCGTCGAGTGCCCAGCCCAGCGGGATCGACTCGCCGGCCGCCGCCGCGGCATTGACCTTCACCCAGGCGACGGTGGAGGACGACAGGTCGGCCACCACCGGCTCGCCGTTCGCTCGCGGCGCGCCCCACGCGAGGGGATTGGTGCCGAAGAAGGGTCGCTTCCCGCCGTGGGGCGCCATCAGCGACGACGAGTTGGCGAACATCAGCGCCACCAAGCCCTGGCGGGCCAGGCGATCCACGAACCAACCGAGCACGCCGGCCGAGTACGAGTGACTGATCGCGAGCACGGCGATGCCGTTGGCCCGGGCAGCGGCCACCAGTGGCGCTTCGCCGGCTTCATAGGCAGGGTGACAGAAACCGAAACCGGCGTCGACCACCACGGTGCCCGGCCGCGGCTGCGACACCGAGGGCAGTGCATCGCCGACGACCTTGCCGCACGCGACATGATCGCAGTAGGTGGGCAGGTAGCTGAGGCCCACCGTCCGGATGCCCTCTGCCTCGGCGTCGCGGATGCTGCGCGCCGTCGCGGTGGCCTGTACCGCCGACGCACCGCTGCCGATGAGCATGCGGAAGCTGATCGTTTCCACTTCGGCGAGCGTGAGCGTGGTGGTCATCGCTGCCGGTCAGGCCGGGAAGGCGCCCAACATGCGGGCGGCCGCCAGCGTGTTCTCCAGCAGGCAGGCGATGGTCATCGGGCCGGTGCCGCGGGGCATCGGGGTGATCGCGCCGGCGATGGCCTGCACCGCGTCGAAATCGACGTCGCCGACGATGCCGGCCTCGGTGCGTGAGACGCCGACGTCGACGACGGCAGCGCCCGGCTTCACGTGCTCGGCGGTGATCATCCGTGCCTGACCGGCACAGGCGACGATGATGTCGCTGGCCCTGCAGATCTCGATCAGGTCGGCGGCGCTGGTGCGCGAGTGGGCGAGCGTGACCGTGCAGTCGACGCCCTTGCGGCCCAGCAGCAGCACCTGCGGCAGCCCGGTGAGGGTGCTGCGGCCGATGACCGTCGCACGCTTGCCCTTCGTCGCTACCCCGTAGCGCTCGAGCAGGCGCATCACGCCCAGGGGCGTGCAGCCGACGTGGCCGGGAAGGCCGCGCACCAGCCGACCCATCGAACGCTCGGTGAGCCCGTCGACGTCCTTCTCCGGTGGGATGAGCGCGAGCACGGGCTCGGGGTCGAGGCCGGCGGGCAGCGGCAGCTGGCACAGGATGCCGTGCACGTCGGGGTCGGCGACGAGCGACGCCACCGCTTCCTCCACCTGCGCCTGAGTGGCATCGTGAGGCAGGCCGACGTGCTTGCTGACCATGCCGGCCTCGCCGGCGAGCTTTCGCTTGCTGGCCACGTACAGCTGGCTGGGCTTGTCGTCGCCGACCAGCACAGTGGCCAGGCAGACGGCTGGTGAGCCGGCGGCTTCGATGGTGGCGCGCAGCGCAGCGATGATCTCGCCGCGGAGGCGGATGCCATCCATCAAGATGGCGCCGCCCGGCGTGCGTTCGAAGTCGTCCGCCATCAGGAAAGGCCTACGATCTCGCCGTTGTCGTCGAAGTCGATGATGCTGGCGGCAGGTGCGGAACCGAGGCCGGGCATGGTGGTCATGTCGCCGCAGATCGGGTAGACGAAGCCGGCGCCGACGCTGGCGCGCACTTCGCGCACGTTGACGGTGTGGCCGGTGGGGGCGCCCTTCAGCGAGGCGTCGGAGCTGATGCTGAGGTGGGTCTTGGCGATGCAGACGGGCAGGTTGCCGAAGCCGTTCTTCTCGTAGCGGGCGAGCTGGGTGTTGGCTGCGGCCGAGTAGGTGACGTTGGCGGCGCCGTAGATCTTCGTCGCGACCTTCTCGATCTTGGTCTTCAACGAATCCTCGGCTTCGTAGCAGAACTGGAAGTTGCTCGGCTCGTCGCACGCCTCGACCACGGCGCGGGCCAGGTCGGTGGCGCCCTTGCCGCCGTCGCTGAAGTGGGTGCACACCGCAACGCGTGCGCCGACGCTCTCGGCGATCTCGCGGATGGCCTGGTGCTCGCTGGCGAAGTCGCCGGGGAAGGCGTTGATCGCGACGACGGGGGAGACACAGTGGACCTTGACGTTCTCGATCTGCTTGATCAGGTTGGCTGCGCCGGCGCGCACGTCGTCGGGGTTCTCGGCAAGCAGATCGGCGGGCAGCGGCTTGCCGGGCGTGATCTTGAACTTGCCGCTGTGCGCCTTGAGCGCGCGCACCGTGGCCACCAGCACCGCGGCGTCGGGCACCATGCCCGAGGTGCGGCACTTGATGTTGAAGAACCGCTCGGCGCCCATGTCGGCGCCGAAGCCGGCCTCGGTGATCAGGTAGTCGCCGCAGCGCTCGCCGATGAGGTCGCCGATGATGCTGCTGTTGCCGTGGGCGATGTTGCCGAACGGGCCGGCATGCACGATGACCGGGGTGTGCTCCAGCGTCTGCAGCAGGTTCGGCTTCAGTGCTTCCTTCATGATCACGGCCATCGAGCCGGCGGCGTGCAACTGCTCGGCGGTGACCGGCTCGCCGTCTTTCGTGTAGCCGACGACGATCCGGCCCATGCGGGCGCGCATGTCCTCCAGCGAGGTGGAGAGGGCGAAGATGGCCATCACTTCCGACGCGGCGGTGATGTCGAATCCGGTCTGGCGGGTGACGCCGTCCATCTTGCCGCCGAGCCCGACGATGATGTTGCGCAGGCTTCGGTCGTTGACGTCGAGCACCCGGCGCCACGTGATGTTGTGGATGTCGAGGCCCAGCTCGTTGCCCTGGTGCAGGTGGTTGTCGACCATGGCCGACAGCAGGTTGTGGGCCGCGGTCACCGCGTGGAAGTCGCCGGTGAGATGCAGGTTGAGCAGTTCCATCGGGATGACCTGGCTGTAGCCGCCGCCCGCGGCACCGCCCTTGATGCCGAACGTCGGCCCCATGCTGGGCTGGCGCAAGCTGATGACGGCCTTCTTGCCGATGTGTTGCATCGCCTGGCCGAGACCGACGGTGGTGGTGGTCTTGCCCTCGCCCAACGGCGTGGGGGTGATGGCCGTGACGACGACGTACTTCGCCTTCGGTCGATCCTTCAGCTCGTCGATCGCCTCCAGCTTGATCTTGGCCAAGTCGTCGCCGTGCATTTCGAGGAGGTGAGTTCCGATGCCCATCTGGGCGGCGATGTCGGCGAGGGGCGCCAACGTGCCGGCGCGAGCGATCTCGAGATCTGACGGGAAGGACACGGGTACCCCTTTGACGTGCGGCGGCCGTCGACGATGACTGACCGATGACACCCTGACTGTACACCATCGGTTCCATCAGATGGAACTGACCCACGATGCGGAACAGACATCTGTCGCCCACCGTGCACGTGTGTTCGCGGCTGCGGCCATGGCGAGAGAGTTCTCGAACACACGTGGCAGGACCCGAGGTGGCAGGACCCGAGGTGGAGTGGCTCACAGGTCCTTGCAGAGCCTGAGGGCGTCGTAGATCGCGGCGTGGATGTTGCGGCCGGCCACCGCGTCGCCGATGCGGAACAGCTGGAACGTGCCCGCCGCATTGGTGCGGATGGCCTGAGGTTCGCCGTGGACGAAGGCGTGGTGATCCAGCTCGCCGAGGTTCGACGACAGTGGCACCAGTTCGTGGTAGAGCCCGTCGTTGGCCAGCACACCGTGGTCGCCCACCACTGCGTCGACGACGCGTTCGTGGCGGGCGGGGGAGTGGTCGCTGCCGATCTCCACCTTCAAGCGGCCGTCTTCGCGGCGAACCGACCGCACGCGCTGGTTCAAGGTGACCCTGGTGTCGGTCTCGTTGAACGCTCGGGCATAGGGCACGAGGTTCAGCCCCCCGACGTCGACGCCCATCGTTCGCTCCGGGGTGACCACCTCGAGCCGCACTCCTGCACGTGCGAGCAGCTCCGCGGTCGTCATTGCCGAGTGGGTGCCGTCGTCGTCGTACAGGATCACCTCGCCGGTCGGGCGAGCATCGCCACCGACGACGTCCCACGCGTTCACCATCAGCTCGGCGCCGGCCTCGACTGCGGGGTTCTGAGGCAGGCCGCCGGTGGCGATGACCACGACGTGGGGCTGCAGTGCGGCGATCATCTCGGCGTCGGCGTAGGTGTCGTACCTCACTTCGACGCCCAACCGTTCCAGCTCGCTGAGGCGCCACTCGACGATGCCCATCAGATCGCGTCGACGGGGGTTGCGGGCCGCCAACCGCAGCTGTCCGCCGGCCCACGGCATGGCCTCCAGCAGGGTGACGTGATGACCGCGCTCGGCGCTCACCCGGGCCGCCTCCAGGCCGCCGACACCGGCCCCCACGATCACGATCCGGCGTGCAACGGCGGCCGGCTCGATGATGTGCGGCATCGTCAGCTCGCGACCCGTGGCAGCGTTGTGGATGCACAGCGCCTCACCCGCCTGGTAGATGCGGTCGAGGCAGTACGTGGCGCCCACGCAGGGGCGGATGGTTGCCTCCTGGCCGAGCTCTATCTTGCGAACGAGATATGGGTCGGCCATCTGGGCGCGGGTCATGCCGATCATGTCGACCTTGCCGTCGCGAACGGCATGGCGTGCAGTCGCGACGTCGTCGATCTTGGCGGCGTGGAACACGGCCAGGCCGGTGCGCTCGCGCACCATGCCGCTGAAGTCGAGGTGTGGCGCCGAGGCCATGCCGTGGATCGGAATGACGGCGCTGAGCACTGCGTCGTTGACGATGCTGCCGCGGATGACGTTGACGAAGTCGATCAAGCCTTCGTCGGCGAGCTGCTCGAGGATGGTGATGCCGGCGGGCGTGTCGATCCCGTCGGGGCGGGTCTCGTCCACTGCCATCCGCAGGCCGACCAGGTAGTTGCTGCCACAGCGCTCGCGGATCGCACGCAGCACGGCCAGCGGGAAGCGCATGCGGTTCTCGAGGCTGCCGCCCCACTCGTCGGTTCGATGGTTGGTGGCGGGCGACCAGAACTGGTCGAACAGGTGGCCGTAGGCCTCGATCTCGATGCCGTCCATCCCGCCGGCCTGCATCCGCTCGGCGGCGTCGGCGTACTCGCGGATGATGCGCGTGATGTCCCATGACTCGGCCTGCTTCGGGTGCGAGCGGTGGGCCGGCTCGCGCAGCGGCGACGGTGCCAGCACCGGTAACCAGTCGTCCTGGCCCCAGCCCGTGCGACGGCCGAGATGGCTGATCTGGATCATCGCCGCGCAGTCGTGCTCGTGGATCTCGTCGGTCATCCGGCGGATCCAGGGCACGATGGCATCGTCGAACGCGAACAGGTTGCCGAACGCGGGTGGGCTGTCCGGGCTGACCACCGCGGTGCCTGCGGTCATCGTCATCGCCAGGCCGCCCTTGGCCTTCTCCACGTGGTAGGCCCGGTAGCGGTCCTTGGGCATGCCGTCCTCGCTGTACGCGGGCTCGTGCGAAGTGCTCAACACACGGTTCTTCAGCCGCAGGCGCTTGAGCTGGAAGGGTTGCAGCAGCGGGTCGTCGCTCATCGGTGATCCTCCGGCCGGTCAGCCGTCGTAGGCGTGTTGTTCGAGTGCGGTATCGGGTGCGTGGTAGTCGCCGTGTTCGGCCACCCACCACGCGGTCGTCGTGCGCAGGCCGGTCGGCTGGTGCAGCGTGCCGGCACAGACCGTGAGGAACTGGGGCCGATCGGAGGCTCGCCAGAACAGCGACGAACCGCAGATGCCGCAGAACCCGTAAGCGACCGTGTCGTCGGGGGAGTACCAACGCAGGCTGTCGCCCTCGATCGTGACGTCCGCTACGTCGGCGCGCGTTGCTGCCATGTGGTGGCCGGTGAACCGGCGGCATCGGAAGCAGTGGCAGTTCCACACATCGCGCAGTGGCGCGTCGACCGAGTAGGTGACGCCACCGCACATGCAGTGACCTGTCGCGCTCATGTCAGTACCACTGGTCCGTCATCTCCGCCTTGCGGCGGGCCACGAACTCCTGCAGCGCCTCATCGATCGCCTCGTCCATCGCCGGCGCCTCGTAGTTCGCGAGCGTCTCGCGCACCATCACCGCCGCCCGCTGCTCCGCAGTGGTCTCACCGGCGTCGCGCCACTGCTCGAAGGAGTTGTTGTCGCTGAGAGCGGGCTCGTAGAACGCGGTTTGGTAGTGGCGAAGAGTGTGCTGCGACCCGAAGAAGTGCTTGCCCGGACCCACCTCGGCGAAGCCGTCGAGGGCGAACTGGTCGTCGTCCAGCGAGACGCCCTTGAGGTAGGTGTGGGCGGCCCCGCACAGATCGAGGTCCATCATGAACTTCTCGTAGCCCATGGCCAGACCGCCCTCGAGCCATCCGGCCGAGTGCAGGATGAAGTTGGCGCCGCAGAGCAGGGCCGACAGCATGCTGACCGCACTCTCCTGCATGGCCTGGCCATCGGGCACCTTCGACGACGTGAAGGCACCCGAGCAACGCAACGGCAACCCGACGCGCCGGGCCAGTTGGCCGACGATCAGCGAGCCGAGCGCGGGCTCCGGGGTGCCGAAGGTGGGGCTGCCGCTGCGCAGGGCCATCGACGAGAGGAAGTTGCCGTAGATGGCGGGGGCGCCGGGTCGCACGAGCTGGGTGAGCGCGACGCCGACCATCGTCTCGGCGTGTGATTGAGCGACGGCGCCGGCGGTGGTGACGGGTCCCATCGCACCTCCGAGGATGAAAGGTGTCACGACCACGCACTGGTTGGCCCGGGCGTAGGTCTTCAGCGCACCTGTCATGGTGGCGTCCCAGACCAGGGGCGAGTTGACGTTGACGTTGCCCATGATCACGCAGTTGCCATCGGTGAACTCGGAGCCGAAGACGATGCGGGCCAGCTCGATGCTGTCGGCGGCACGTTCCGGTGCCGTGACGGAGCCCATGAAGCCCTTGTCGCCGAAGCGGAGGTGGGCGTAGACCATGTCGAGGTGCCGCTTGTTGACGGGGATGTCGGTCGGTTCGCAGACGGTGCCGCCGCTGTGATGCAGCCATGGTGTGCTGTTCGCGAGCTTGACGAAGTTCTGGAAGTCGGCGAGCGTGCCGTAGCGGCGGCCGTTGGCCATGTCACGCACGAAGGGCGAACCGTACGTGGGCGCGAGTACGACGTGGTTGCCGCCGATCTGCAGCGAGCGGCTCGCGTTGCGGGCGTGCTGAGTGAACTCCGCAGGGGCGGTGCGGCACAGCGCCCTCACCTGGCCGGGTTCGAAGCGCACCGTCAGGCCGTCGACCTTCGCGCCGGCAGCGCGGAACAGCTGCAGGGACTCCTCGTCGTCGCGGATCTCGATGCCGACCTCGGCCAGGAGCTGATCGGCCTTGGCTTCCACGAGCGCCAGGCCGTCCTCGTCGAGCAGCTCGTACGGTGCGATCCGACGCGTGATGTAGGCAGGCCCCTGTGCTGTGGCGCCGGCGGCCCTCATCGCCGCTCGCCCTGCGCGGCCACCGCCACGTACACGGGCTGGATTCGCGTCGACCGTGGTCATGCGCACTCCTCAGGTCCGGCGACCCCCACGGGCCGGTATGTGGTACGACCGTACCATGAATGGGACCGCTGAGGGATCAGGGTGCCGTCGATTGCAGGCGAGAGAGCTCGTCGGCAGGGATGTGACAGCGCATCGAGTGGCCGACTGATACCTCGACGATCGGCGGCTCCGACACCTCGCAGACGCCGGCCATGGCCCGATGGCATCGTGGATGGAACACGCACCCGCTCGGAGGGTTCGCCGGGCTGGGAATCTCGCCCTCGAGGCGAATACGCAGGCGGGGTTCGCCGTCGACGCTGGGCACCGCCGAGAGCAGTGCCTCGGTGTACGGGTGATGAGGTCCGGTGAAGATGTCGTCGGTGGTGCCGACCTCCATGATGCGGCCGAGGTACATGACAGCGATGCGATCGGCGAGGTAGCGGACCACGCCGAGGTCGTGGCTGATGAACACGTAGCTGGTGCGCTGCTCGCTCTGCAGTTCGGCGAGGAGGTTCAAGATGGCGGCCTGCACCGACACGTCGAGTGCAGATGTGGGCTCGTCGCACACGACGATTCGTGGGTCGCCGGCGAACGCGCGGGCGATGGCCACGCGCTGCTTGAGCCCACCGGACAGCTGGCGCGGCTTCATGTCCAGGTGACGAGGCGACAGGCGCAGGTGATCGGCCAGCTCGGCGACGCGGGCGTCAGTGTCGGCCTTGTTCTTGCCGGTGAGCTTGCGCACCGATCGTTGCAGGATTCGTCGCACGGTCCACGATGCGTTGAGCGCCGAGTCCGGGTTCTGGAAGATGATCTGCATGGCCCGCTTGTCGTCGGCCGTGCGCTTGCCCACCTTGGATGCCAGCTCGTGTTGGTCGAGCGTCAGGTGACTGCCGGCATCGGGTGCATGCACGCCGAGCAGGGCCTTGGCCAACGTGCTCTTGCCGGAGCCGGATTCGCCGACGAGCCCGAGCGTCTCGCCGTCGGTGAGCGAGAGGTTGATGCCGACCAGTGCCGGCACGTCCTGCCCGGATTGGCGGAACGTCTTGGACACCGAGGTGATCTGCAGCACGGTGTCGGTGCCCGCGTCGCGCAGATCGGTCGGCGTCGGCTCGTCGATCTTGGAGACTCGGTCGATGTGGTGGCAGCGAGTGAAGTGACCGGTGGAGACCTGCACGATCGGCGGTACCTCGTTGCGGCAGGTGTCGTCGGCGAGCGGACAGCGGTCGATGTAGACGCACGTCGGCAGATCGGAACCCAGCACGGGGAGGCTGCCCGGGATGGTGGCCAGCGCGCTGTGGCTCTTGTGCATGCCATGGCGGGGGAGGGAGCGCAACAGGCCCACCGTGTAGGGGTGCTTCGGGCCGTCGAACACCTCGTTGGCATCGCCCTCCTCGACCATCTTGCCGGCGTACATGACCCCGACGCGGTCGCACATCGAGCGGATGACGCCGAGGTTGTGAGCGATGAGCAGGATGGCGGCGCCCGTCTCCTGACGCAGGCCGCGGACGAGGTCGAGCACCTCTGCCTCGACCGTGGCGTCGAGGCCGGTGGTGGGCTCGTCGAGCACCAGCAGCTTCGGGTCGCAGGCCAGTGCCATGGCGATGACGACACGCTGCAGCATGCCGCCGGAGAGCTGGTGGGGGAAGCGACCCATCACGCGTGCGGGGTCGGCGATCTGCACCTTCTTGAGGGCCTCGAGGGCGCTCTGCTGCGCCTGGTCCTTCGACTGACCCAGGATGGTGAACGACTCGATCAGCTGCTTGCCGATCTTGATCGTCGGGTTCAACGCGCTGCCTGGGTCTTGGTAGACCATCGATGCCTTGTGCATCCGGAACTCGCGCAGCTCGTTGCGATTCATCGCCGTGATGTCGTCGCCGTCGACGAGGATCTGTCCGCCGGTGATGATGCCGTTGCGTGGCATGTAGCGCAGCGCGGCGTAGGCGGTGGTGCTCTTGCCGCACCCGGACTCACCCACGAGGCCGTATGCCTCGCCAGGCTTGATCTGGAACGACACGCCACGCAGCACCGGCCGCGGCACGCCGCGCACGACGTAGGCCAGTTCGAGGTCTCGGATGTCGAGTGCCAGCGTGCCGGTGGGGGTCTCGGTCGTTGTCGTTGTCGTGCTCATCGTTCGTACACCGCCTGGATCGAGTCGGCAATCAGATTGACGGCGACCACCAGTGTCGCGATGGCGATGGCCGGAAACGTGACCGGCCACCACTGGTCAGCGGGCAGCAGGTCGCGCCCTTCGGAGATGGCCAAGCCCCAGTCGGGCGACGGCCGTTGGAGGCCCACGCCGAGCAGGCTGAGCGTGGCGACGGTGAAGATCGAGTAACCGATGCGCACCGTGAGCTCGACGATGATCGGACCGGTGATGTTGGGCAGGATCTCCCTGGTCATGATGAACACGTTCGATTCACCCCGGAGCTTGGCCGACACGACGTAGTCGAGGTCGCGTTCGCCCAGCACGGTGGCACGCACCGTGCGGGCGACGATCGGGGTGAACAGCAGTGCAACCACGTAGATGATGATGATGTTGCGCGAACCGAAGCTGATCGCGTCGAGCACGTCGCTGTCCTTGCTGAGCGTCAGCACGAACAGACCCACCATCACCACGGGCAGTGCGAGAAAAGCCTCCACCACACGGCTCAGGATGTTGTCGACCACGCCGCGGTAGTAGCCCATGACCATGCCGAGGATGGTGCCGGCGACGACGGCCAGCACGGCGGCGACAGGAGCGACCAGCAGCAGGTCGCGGGCGCCCATCATCACGCGCGAGAGGATGTCGCGGCCGATCTTGTCGGTGCCGAACAGGTGCTTGCTGCTGGGCGCGCAAGGAGCGCGCCCGCACATCAACCCGTCGCGATCCTTGAACGGGTCGTACGGGGTGATGCGGTCGCCGAGCAGCGCGCACGTCGTCCAGAAGCCCGCGATGAACACACCGATGATGAAGCCAGGTCGGCGCCGCAGGAGGCGCCAGCGCTCGCGCCGTGCCGTCTTGCGTTCGGCGATCGACGCCTGTAGGACGTTGGCCGGGGTGGCGGCCGCAGGGGGAGTGGATGTGTCGCTCATGCCGACCCCAGTTCCAGACGGGCGCGGGGGTTGAGCCACGCGATGACCAGGTCGGCAACGAGCGTGGCGACCATGTAGATGAGGGCGGAGATGATCACTGCCACTTGCAGGACGGGGAGGTCGCCGTCCTTCGCCGCATCGAGCAGCACCTTGGAGAAGCCGGGGTAGTTGTAGATCAGCTCCACGCCGAGGATGCCGCTGATCAGGTAACCGACCTGCACCGACATCACCGTGATGGTGGGGGCCACGGCGTTGCGCAGCACATGGCGCTGCATGACCTGGGATGCGGACAGACCCTTCATCGAAGCGGTTCGCACGTAGTCGGAGTCGAGCGCCTGGATGGTGCCGGCGCGCATCATTCTGGCGATGTAGCCGAAGTAGGCCAGCGCCAGCGCGAGGGCGGGGATGAGGAGGAAGCGCAGTTGACCGAAGATGGAGAGCTTCTCGGCTTCGGTGCTGTACACGGGCTCGAGCCAGTGCAGCTTCAGCCCGACGCCGACGGCCAGCAGCGCACAGGTGACGAACTCGGGGATCGATGATGCCGCGAGGCCGAAGAGCACGATGCCGCGGTCGATCTTGCGGTCGCGGAACTTGGCGGCGATCAACCCGGCTCCGATGGAGATCGGGGTGGTGATGATCAGCGCCAGCACGGCGATCTTGGCGGTCTTGCCCAGGGGGCCGCGGAGGTACTCCCACACACCGAACTTCTCGTACTTCCACGAGTGTCCGAAGTCGAACGTGACCAAGCCCTTCATCAGTCGGAAGTACTGGGTGAAGAACGGGTCGTTGAGCCCGTTCTTCGTGCGGAACAAGGCGACCGACTGCTCGGGCGCCTGCGAGCCCAGGATGAGACGGGCCGGATCGCTGGGGAGCGCCCAGCTCATCAAGAACACGATCGTGGCGAGCAGCCAGAGCGTGACGAGCGACAGCAACACCCGTTTGACGATGTAGCGAAGCATGTGTTCGTCCTTCAACGCGGTTGGGACTACATGTGGGACTGGAGATAGTCGAAAGGGGCTGGCTGCGGGGTGCAGCCAGCCCCTTTCCGAATGCTAGATCAGGCCTGAGCGGCCTTGGCGAAGAGCGTGTGCCCCAGCGCCGTGAACTCCACTCCGGTGAACGACTTCGAGAAGCCGCCCAGCGAGTTGTACCGGTACGCGATGGCTGCGGGCACGTCTTCCCACATGATCTTCTCGATCTTGCCACAGGCGGCCTTGCGCGGGTCGGCCTCTGCCGAGGACTGGTACTCGACGATTGCGGCGTCGAGGTCCTTGCTGGCGTACTGCGAGCTGTTCCAGTCGCCGCCCGACTTGAACGCCTTGAGGAGGTAGACGTCGGGGGTGGGGCGGTGGCCGTAGTCGACGATGCCCAGCTCGGCCGAGCCGGCGCACGGGTACGTGACGCACCACTGCGTGCCGTAGAACGTTGCGTCGGACTCCACGTTGAGCGTGAGGTCGAAGCCGCCGTCGGCAGCCTGCAGCTGGATGAGCTCGGCGAGCTGCGGGATCTCCTGCAGGTCGACGGCGTTCAGCGTGGCCTTGATGCCGTCGGGGAAGCCGGCGTCGGCCAGCAGCGCCTTGGCGGCCTCGGTGTCGCGCTCGCGCTGCTTCACCGCGTCGGGATCGTGGAACGGGTACAGGTCGAAGATGACGTGGTCGTTGGCGATGGTGGCCTTGCCGGCGAAGAGCGTGTCGACCATCTCCTGCCGGTCGAGCGACAACGCCAGCGCCTGACGCACGCGCTTGTCGGTGAACTGGCCCTCGTCGAGACCCATCCAGATCTGGCGGTGGGTGGCCGCCTGCACTTCGACGACGTTGAAGTTGTCGTCGCTCAGCAGCGCGTCGCCACCGACCACGGAGAACTGCTGGATCGCGTCGACCGAGCCGCCCGACATGGCGGTGACCTGTGCGGCGAGGTCGGAGAAGAACTGCATGTCGAGCTCTTCGAGGGCGGGAGCGCCACCCCAGTACGCGTCGTTGCGCTTCCACTTGATGCCGGTGTTGGGGTCGTAGCTGTCGAGCATCCACGGGCCGGTGCCGTTGGGAGTTGCGTCGAGCGTGGTGCCCGCCTCGTAGCTGGCCGGCGTGATGGCGGCCTGCGGGTTGAAGATGGACACGAGGTAGGGGAGGCTCGCGTTCGGGGCGTCGAGCTTCACCACGACCGTCAACGGGTCGGAGGCGGTAGCGGTACCGGCGACGATGCGCTGGGTGGGCTTCGCGTCGCCCTCCGGCGGCGGGGCGTCGGGATCGTCCTCAGTGGGCAGCGAACCGCCGAGAGCGTCGCCCGCAGAGGCGATGCGCCCGAGCGTGGCGACCACGTCGTCGGCGGTGAAGTCCTTGCCGTCGTGCCACTTCACGCCTTCGCGGAGCTTGAAGGTCCACTCGGTGGAGTCGGCGTTCGCGGTCCACTCGGTGGCGAGCATCGGGCCGATGTCGCTGCCCTCGGCGCCGGTGAGGTACTCGAACGTCTGGGCGATGACGTTGTACGTGCCGAGATCGACCATGGCGATGGGGTCGAGCGGGCTGGAGGGCTTGGTGGTGGCCACGCGGATGGTGCCACCGGCAGCGCCGGTGCCGCCTGCAGCAGTGGTGTCGGTGCCCGCCGAGGTGTCGCCGGGGGCCTTCGTGTCGCCCGACGCTGCGTCGGTGCTCTTGGTGTCGCCCTTGTCGTCGCCGCAGGCAGCCATGACCACGCCGATGGCGGGAATGGCGAGACCTGCGCCCACGAGCTGACGGCGGGTGAACTGGCCTCGCAACTGGAGACCCTGAGTGGCTTCGTTGTCCATGTGACCCATGGATGCATTCCCCCTTGAAAAAGCGACCCCGATCGGCCGTGTTGCGGCAACATACTTGGGTGTGCGTGGCAGGTCAACAACCTTGGCCCATTCGTTGTACGACTGCACCGTGAATTCTGCGCGGGCTGAGGCCACGCCCCGAAAGGGTGTCGCCGCCGAGAGCGCGCATGCGAATCACGCACGCATGCGCAGGCCCTCGGGGTCGAGCACCGGCTCGTGCTGCAGCGTGGCAGGGCGGCGACGGCCGATGATCTCGATCTCGAAACCGTCCGTCGCGGTGGCCAGTTCGGCGGGGATGTAGCCGAGGGCCAGCGAGACGCCGCTGTAGTGGGCGTAGCCGCCCGAGGTGATCCAGCCGACCACTTCACCGTGGTGCCACACCGGCTCGTCGCCGAGCACGTCGGCCGGGCGTTCGGGGTCGACCTCGACCTTGAACATCACCAGCTTGCGCTTCGGGCCGCCGGCGGCGATCTCCGCCTCCAGGGCCTCGCGGCCGATGAAGTCGTGATCGAACTTGAGCACGCGATCCATGCCCGCTTCCAGCGGGGTGTAGATCGGGCGGTACTCGCGGTACCAGGTGCCGAAGTTCTTCTCCAGACGCATGGTGATCAGGGCGCGGAAGCCGAACAGCTCCATCCCGAACTCCTGGCCGGCAGCCCAGATCAGGTCGAACAGGTAGCGCTGGTACTCCGGCGCCACCCAGATCTCGTAGCCCAGGTCGCCGGTGTAGGTCATTCGGCTGAGCCACACAGGGGCCATGCCCAGGTTGACCTTGCGGAACGCCATGAACGGGAAGTCCTTGGTGGCCAGCGAGGTGTCGGTGAGCTGCTGCAGCACGTCGCGTGAACGCGGGCCGGCGACGGTGAGGCCGACCATCGACAGCGCGAGCACCTCGAAGCGGATCGGTGAGGCCCCGCCCTCGACGACAGGCAAGTGCGCGAGAAACCAGCGCGGGTGGTGCACCTCGGCGGCCTGCGAGCCGAACAGGAAGAACTCGTCCTCGCCGATGCGGCTGACCGAGAACTCGCCTTCGATGCGGCCCTGAGGGTTGAGCATCGCGGTGAGGTTCGTGCGGCCGATCTTGGGCAGCGCATTGGTGAACAGACCCTGCAGCCAGGCGGCCGCACCGGGGCCGCTGACCTTGTACTTCGCGAAGTTCGAGGCCTCGCTGAAGCCGACGCGCTCGCGTACCGCACGCGACTCCTGGCCGACCTTCTCGAACGCGTTGGAGCGATAGAAGGTGACTTCTTCCGTCGGCTCCAGGCCGGCCTGCTGGAACCACAGTGGGTGCTCGAGGCCGAAGCCGACGCCCATCACGGCGTTGTGGGCGAGCAGCCGGTCGTAGATGGGCGTGGTGAGCAGCGGGCGGGCGGCCGGCAGCTCCTCGTTGGGGAAGGTGATGCGGAAGCGACGGCTGTAGTTCTCCTTCACCTTGCTGTTGGTGAAGGCGAGTGTGGCGTAGTCGCCGTAGCGGGCCACGTCCATGGCCCAGATGTCGGCACCGGGGTCGCCGTGCACCATCCACTGTGCGAGCGAGAGACCCACGCCGCCACCCTGTGACAGGCCGGCCATGACGGCGTTGGCCATCCACATGCCCTTCATGCCCTTGATCGGGCCGACGAGCGGGTTGCCGTCGGGGCTGAACGTGAACGGCCCGTTGACGAACTTCTGGATGCCGGCGCGGCCCACGGCGGGGAAGTGGTCGAACGCCCGCTCGAGCTCGGGCGAGATGCGGTCGAGGTCGTGAGGGAGCAGCTGGAACACGAAGTCCCACGGCGTCTCCTTCGCGGCCCACACCCGGTTGTCCTGCTCGTAGGTGCCCAGGAGGATGCTGTTGCCTTCCTGGCGGGCGTAGATCTCGCCGGCGAAGTCGATCATGTGTGGCAGTTCGCGACCCTTGGTCTGGTTGTACTCGATGACTTCCGGCATCGCCTCGGTCATCAGGTAGTGGTGCTCCATCGCCAGCACGGGCAGCTCCAGGCCGCACATCCGGCCGACTTCACGCGCCCACAGGCCGCCGGCGTTGACGACGTGCTCGGCGTGGATGGTGTGATCCTTGTCGGTGTGGACGTCCCAGGTGCCGTCGGGGCGCTGGGTGAGGCCACTGACCCATGTGTCCTGGTACACCTCGGCGCCACGGTTGCGGGCGCAGATGGTGTAGGCGTGGGTGACGCCGTGCGGGTCGACGCTGCCTTCGTCCTCGTCGTACAGCGCGCCGACGAAGTACTTCTCCTCCAGCAGCGGGTTCAGCTCCTTGGCTTCCTTCATGGAGATGATCTCCATGTGCATGCCCAGGTAGCGGCCGCGGGCCTGTGCCATGCGCAGCCAGTCGAGGCGCTCGGGCGTGTCGGCCAGCTGGATGCCGCCCGGCAGGTGGATGCCGCAGCTCTGGCCGCTCTCGGCCTCGATCTCCTTGTACAGGTTCACCGTGTACTGCTGCAGGCGGGCCACGTTGGGGTCGCCGTTCAGCGTGTGCATGCCGCCGGCGGCATGCCAGGTGCTGCCGGAGGTGAGCTTGTTGCGCTCGACCAGCACGACATCGGTCCAGCCTTCCTTGGTGAGGTGGTAGAGCACGCTCGCGCCCACCACACCGCCGCCGATCACCACGACCTGCGCTGATGACTTCATTGCCTTCCCCTTCTCCGTACTTCGAACTCGATGATGCTGACGATGGTGGGCCTGCAGGCTCTAGAAATCCGTGGCGACGCCACCCTCGGCGACGCGGCGGTCGACGAAGGCACGCAGCTCGGCCTTGATCGAAGGGTCCATGGCCGGCGCTTCGTAGGCCGCGAGATACTGCTGCACGAGGTGTTCGACCTTCTGGTCGGCGGTCGGGCTGCCGGCTTCCTGCCAGCTCTCGTAGTTGCGCCAGTCGGAGACGAGCGGCTTGTAGAACGCGCTGCGGAAGCGATCCTGGGTGTGCTGCGTACCGAAGAAGTGTCCACCGGGCCCGACCTCTTCGATCGTGTCGATGGCGAGCGTGTCGGCATCCACCACCACCGGCTCCAACATCGCGGCCACCATGGCGAGGAGGTCGGCGTCGAGCACCATCTTGCCCAGGCTCGCGTGCAGGCCGCCCTCCATCCAACCCGCGCCGTGCATCATGAAGTTGACGCCGCCCATCACGGCGCCCCACAGCGAGAACACGCTCTCGTACGCAGCCTGCATGTCGAGTGCGTTGGCGGCGCAGACGTTGCTGCTGCGGTACGGAAAGCCGTAACGGCGGGCCATCTGGCCGCCCATCATCGCTGTGCGAACGTACTCGGGTGTGCCGAAGGCGGGCGCGCCCGACTGCATGTCGACGTTGGAGGTGAACCCGCCGTACATGATCGGTGCGCCAGGGTTGATGGTCTGCACGAACGAGATGCCGCCGAGCGCTTCCGCGTTCTGCTGTGCCACCGCACCGGCGAGTGTGATGGGGGCCATCGCGCCCGCGAGTGTGAACGGCGTGACCACGATCGGCTGGTTGTGCGCGGCGAACTCCATCATGCCCTGCGCCATCGGGATGTCGAGTCGCAACGGCGAGTTGGTGTTGACGACCGTGATCACGCTCGGCTCGCGATCGAGCGTCGCCATGTCGATGCCGCGGGCGATGCGCACCATCTCGAGCGCATCGCGGTTGCGTTGCCGGCCGAGGCTGTAGCAGTGCAGACCCTTGTCGGTGAGGGTGAGGATGTCGTACGACGCCTCGAGGTGGCGGATGCTGTGATGCAGGTCAACCGGCTCCACGGGGTACCCCGGGATGAAGTGGATGATGTTGAGCATCTGCGCCAGCTTGAGCAGATCCTGGAAGCCCTGGCGGTCGCCGGTGCGGCGGACCCCGTCGCGGTCGATGAAGTGCGGCGCGCTGGCCACCGTGCCGAACGCCATGTGGCGCCCACCGACGCGGATGTTCCGCTCGGGGTTCCAGCTGTGAACGGTGAACTCCTTCGGCGCCTTCGCGACCGAGTTCTCGACCAGCTCGCGCGGGAACCGAACTCGCATCGTCGCTTCGTCGACCGAGGCGCCGGCCTCGCGCATGATGCTGCGCGACTCGCCGTCGAGGAACTCCATGCCGATGCGCTCGAGGATGGTGAGGCTCGCCTCGTGGATCGCCTCCACCTCGTCTGCCGACAGCACCTCGGTGTGGTTGAGGCGCATGTAGGGCTGACGGAACGGCGCCTGCTCCGGCAGACGCGGGCCTCGGTCGCTGCGCGCGCGACCGCCGCGTCGGCCCTGGGACCGCGTGGCCGCCGGCCCATTCGCGTCCTGCTCGAACTGATCGTTCTGCGTGTCGGTCACGGCGTGCGACACTACACGTTCCGGTCGATTCCTTGTACGGTTGTCTCAGGAATTCTGCCTGCTTCGTGCTCCGTACAGTTGAAGGGTTCTCCTGCGCATGAGCGAGATCGTCGCCATCGATGTCACGCACCACCAACTGCCGCTCGACCCTGTGTTCCCGGCCTCGTGGGACCCGCAACCGAGGACGAAGTTCCCGGTCACCATCGTGAGGGTGCGCGACTCCCTGGGGCGCGAGGGCGTCGGCTCAGGTGACGCCATGTACGGCTTCGCGGACTACGCGCACCACTTCCTGGGTGAGGACCCGCTCGACCTCGCGCGGCACGCCGCCCGCCTGGCCAACATCGGGTTCCATGCCGGTCGCGCCTGGCCCCTCGACGTCGCCCTGTGGGATCTGGCCGGCAAGATCCAGGGCCAGCCGGTGTGGCGGCTCCTGGGCGGCACGTCACGGCGCGTGCGCCTGTATGCCTCCACGGCGGTGCGCCGTCCACTCGCCGAGATGGTGACGACCGCGCAGCGCATGCTCGACGCCGGATTCGGTGCGATGAAGGTGCGATTCGGTCGCGCGGTCGTCGCTGACGATCTGGAGGTCGTCTCGGCGATCCGGCGCGCAGTGGGTGACCGGTTGACATTGATGGTCGACTGCAATCAGGGCTGGCGGATGCCATGGGACACGGCGCCCCCGTGGGATCTCGAGAAGGCCTGGCAGGTGGCCCAACGCCTGATCGCCGACGAGGTGTTCTGGATGGAAGAACCGCTGCACCGCGGCGACTACGCCGGGATGTCGGAGCTGCGGAGGCGAGTGGGAGAGAACGGCACCATGCTCATCGCCGGCGGCGAGATGACTCGCGAGCCCTACGAGTTCCGCGAGCTGCTGCGGCGGGACTGCCTCGACGTGTATCAACCGGACGTGGTGTGCACGCAGGGCTTCAGTGGTCTGGCCGAGTTGGGCAGGGCCGTGATCGCGGCGGGCAGGCTGTTCACACCCCACACGTGGGGCAACGGGATCGGTGTGCTCGCCAACCTGCACCTCGTGGCCGGCGTCGCCGGGCACGAGGGGTCGCAGTGGGTCGAGTGGCCGTACGACCCGCCCGAGTGGACCCCGGAACGCCGCGACTACCCCTTGGCGCAGCCCCTCGTCGCTGCCGGCGGGTGGTTCAGCCTGGGCGATGCACCCGGTCTGGGCTGTCTCCTCGACGAGCGCGTGCTCGCACGGACGGTCAGCGAGCAGGCCACGTTCAGGTAGGTTCGCCCGACGATGAGCACGATCGCCTCCGTCCGTGCGACCCCGGTCAACGTGCCGATGGTCGCGCCCTATCGCTTCTCCTTCGGTTCCCTGGCCAGCTTCACCACGACGCTGGTCGAGGTCACCGACAGCGATGGCGTCACGGGCATCGGAGAAACGCCACACGGCGACCTGTCGACGTTGATCGGTGAGATGGCGGCGCGGCTGGTGGGGCTCTCCGTCGATGCAGCGAACGAGGCCGAACGGAGGTGCGTGTTTCGTACGGGCTTCAGCCTGTGGGACGACACCGCAGCGGAGCGCCGCGCGTTCGGCGGCATCGAGCTGGCCCTCTACGACCTGCGGGCGAAACGAGCGGGCCTCCCGTTGGCCGAGTTCCTCGGTGGGCGCGTACGCGACTGGGTGGAGTTCACCGAGTACTTCGCGTTCCGTGAGGGCATGGAGACCACCCCTGGCGACGTGGTGCGCTACTGCGTCCGCGTTGCCGACGAGTTCGCCGCGCCGACGTTCGAGGGGAAGCTCGGCGTGCTCGACGTGGCGACGGAGATGACGATGATCGCGAACCTGGTCCAAGAGCTGGGGCCGGGTGCGGTGCACCGTCTCGACGCCAACGGTGCGTACACGGTGGCGACGGCCCGTCAAGTGTGCCGGCAGTTGGCCGATCTCGGAATCGGCTGGCTCGAGGATCCGTGCAGAACGCTCGACGAGACAGCCCGGCTGCGCGCCGACGGCTCTCCCGTCTCGTTCTCCACCCACGAACCAGCGCTGGTGCAGGCCGCCCGCACCGGGGTGCCCGACGGGCTGTGCGTGGACATCGCCGAGCTCGGCGGTGTGCGCCGCGCGCAGGACTTCCTGCGCGCCTGCGCAGCGTTGGGTGTCGACTTCTGGTGCTACAGCGGCGACGCCGGCGTGATGACGGCCGCGTACCTGCACCTCGGCGCCAGCGAGCCGTCGATGATCCGGCCGCATCAATCGTTGTTCCGCTTCACCGCCGATGTCGCCATCGAACAGGGTCACTACTCGCCGACTGGCGGCGTGCTGGCCGTGCCCACCGAACCCGGCTTGGGCGTCTCGCTCGACAGGGCTGCGGTCGACCGCATGCACCAGCACTACCTGACCCACGGCTCGATGGGGGGCGGCGGCGCGTACCGCTCGGAGTTCCGGCAACAGTAAAGCTTGGTTCCGGTACGGTCGTTCCAGTATTGTTCCGCCCGACCGAGCCGGGCACGCGGCCGGTGAGTGCAACAGGGGGCGGAGTTGTCGAAAGACACTTCTCAGCGGGCGATCGAGTGGCCGACAGTGGCGCTGCTGGTCGGGTTCTTCGCGGCGTGGTCGGCGATCGTCGTGGGTCACGGGTCGATCCCGTGGCCGCTGCAGGTGATCGCCTTGGTGTACCTCGGCGGCCTGTGGATGTCGCTCGGCCACGAGCTGCTGCACGGCCACCCCACCCGGTGGAACTGGGTCAACACGGCGGTCGGCTTCCTTCCGTTGGCGTTCTGGGTGCCGTTCGCCCGCTACAAGGCGCTGCACATCAAGCACCACCTCTCCGACCTCACCGACCCCGAGGACGACCCGGAGTCGTTCTACGTGCCGCCACCCGTCTGGCAGCACGCCGGTCGCTGGCGTCGCCGCTACTACCTGTTCTTGCGCACGGTGCCAGGGCGGCTCACTCTCGGCGTGCCGCGCGGCATCGTGCGCTTCTGGCGCAGGGAGGTGCGCATGGCTGCAGGAGGCGGGATCGTGCTGCCCTGGACGCTGCACCTGCTTGCCTGCGTGGCGTTCGGCTGGTGGCTGTTCGGCATCGTGCAGATGAACCCGTTGGTCTACATCTTCGGCTTCTGTCTCGGTGGCTCGGCTTGCACGCAGCTGCGTTCGTTCGTCGAGCACGCGGCTGTTGCCGAAGGAACCAGATGCGCCGTGGTGAGAGCCGGCGCGCCGATGGCGTTGCTCTTCCTCAACAACAACCTGCACCACACTCACCATGCGCTACCCGACCTGGAGTGGTACCGGATCCCTGCGATGCACCGTCGGATCGGGGCCGACGCGCTCGCCGAAGCGGGTGCGGGGCTCTATCGCGGCGGGTACCTCGAAGTCGTGCGCACCTACTTCCTGCAACCGTTCTGCCAGCCTGATCACCCGCTGTCGCCCGGAGCGAGGCCGTACGGATCGCGCGGTCTCACTTGACCCGTTCCGGCGGCTTGGTCGCATCGTTGGCGATGTACCCGTTCCCTTCGCTGCGTCCGGCGACCGATGCGCTGTGGGCGGCGGTACGGGGCACACTCGGGTGGGGGCCGGCGGAGCTGGAGTGGACGGTGCTGGCACCCGAGGTGTGGCATCACCCCCAACTCCTGGTGGCGCAGACGTGCGGATGGCCGCTGGTGTCGCAACTGTCGAGCAGCGTGGCCGTAGTCGGGACGTTCGACTACGACGTACCGGATGCCGAACACGGCACCTACCGTTCGGTCATCGTCAGCCCGCACGCACTCACGCTCGAAGAGCTGCGCGGGTGGTCCGCTGCGGTGGCCGCCGTCAACGCCGTCGACAGCCTGTCGGGCAGGGTGAGCCTGCAGCACGCGTGGGGAGGACTGCCGGCGGTTGTGCTCGAGACCGGCGCGCATCTGGAGAGCGTGCGGGCGCTTGTTGCCGGCCGGGCCGATGTGGCGTCGATCGACGCCGTGTCCTGGGCCCACATCGCGCGCACGGAGCCCGATCTGCTGTCGGGCTTGCACGTGATCGGGCACGGGCCGCGAGTGCCGTGCCTGCCACTGGTCGCAGGGTGGCGCCAGGCGAGCCACGTGGGCGCTCTGCGAGCCGCGTTCAGTGCGGCCGTCGCCGACCCGGCGCTCGCAGATGTGCGTGGCGCTCTGCGAATTCGGGGGTTCGTGCCGCTCGACCTGGCCGACTACCTTCCGCTGAATTCGCTGTTGGGCTGAGCCCTTCAGCAGCGGGGCCGGGCGGCCTTCAGCGCACCCCGAGCGCACGCTCGACTGCCGCCGCGCAGAGGGCGACGGCCCTGCCGGCCGCTGCCAGTGCCGGGCCGTGGAGGCGGAACGAGGGGCCGACCACGCTCACCGCGGCGAGGACCGTGCCATCAGCGCCGCGCACCGGTGCGGAGATCGCGGTGATGCCTTCCTCGACGGCATCGAGGCGAATCGCCACGCCGGTTGCATCGACCTTTCCGGCGAGTGCTGCTCCTACGGCGGACTTCCGTCGCGTGACCCGCTGACCCAGCCAACTGACGTGGCGAACGGCATGTGAGCCCGGCCGGCTGGCGACGTAGGTGGCATGGTGCGCGTCGGCAGGCTCGGCGAGGTATGCGGATTCACCGGTGGCCGCAGCGAGCGCGAGCAGCGCGGCGTCGGCGAGGCGCGGGAGCGTTGCGGTGGTGGAGAGGGCGCGGGAGATTCGCAACAGTTCCGGGCCCGGCAGGTACCGGCCGTCGCTGCTCCGGCTGGCGAAGCCGGCGGCCTCGAGTGAGCGCAACTGCCGCAGCGCGGTGCTCGCCGACAGGTCGACCGCGCGGGCGGCGTCGGCGAGAGCGATGCCGTCGGGGTTCGCCGCCCCGTGATCGGCGACCACCTTCAGCAGTGCAAGGCCGCGATCGGTAGCCCGCGGCTGCGTGCTCGGAGAGGCTTGCGACATGTTGCGTAGTATGGCAGGCTGTTGCATACAATGAAAGATCCACTCGTCCCGCAACTTGGCCAGATCCAACTGGGAAGCCACGGCGTCGCGCTCGATGAGGTGGTGGCGGTGGCTCGCCACGGCACGCGTGTGCATCTGGCCGCCGAGGCGCACGCTGCAATGGGCCGCTCGGCCGCTCTGGTGGACGGGTTCGTGGCCGGCAACACCCCGGTCTACGGCGTCACCACCGGTTTCGGTTCGCTCGCCAGCACCGTCATCCCGGTGGAACGCACAGCCGAGCTGCAGGTTGCGCTGGTTCGCTCACACGCTGCCGGCATGGGCGACACCGTCGAGCCCGAGGTGGTGCGCGCCATGCTGTTCCTCAGGGCGCGCAGCCTGGCGATGGCGTTCTCCGGCGCGCGCCCAGAGATCGTCGATCTGCAGTTGGCGCTCCTCAACGCCGGGCTGACACCGGTCGTTCGCGAGCACGGCTCGCTGGGTGCCAGCGGCGACCTTGCGCCGCTCAGCCACTGTGCGCTGGCAGTGATCGGCGAGGGCGAGGTGTGGGGGCCCGACGGCTCGGTGCGGCCCACGGCACCGGCCCTCGCAGCGGCCGGGCTGGTGCCCGTGCAGC
>JBAVTH010000235.1:0-2069 GCA_049696035.1 Ilumatobacteraceae bacterium | reverse complement strand
GGCATCGCCGGTGCCAGCGCGGCTCGGGCGCTCTTCGAGGCGGGCCACACGGTCGTCGTCCTCGAAGCGCGCGATCGCGTGGGCGGGCGGCTGAACACGGTGCGGCCCGAGGGCTGGCCGGTGCCCGTGGAGCGTGGGGCCAGCTGGGTGCACGACACCAGCGCCAGCGAACTGGCCACCGAGCTCGACGAACTCGGCGTCGCCACGGTGCCGTTCGAATACGACGATGCAGCGCTCGCCTCCGACGGCAACGAACTCGATGACGCCGTGCACGAGCTCGCTGCCGAAGCCGTCGACGAGGCGATCACCTTCGCCGAGGGACTCGACCTGGACGTGTCGCTGACCGAGGCGCTCGAGCACTCGGCCATCGCCGCCGAGATCACACCGAACGCGCTGCAGCACTACCTGCGCACCGAACTCTCCACGGAATACGGCGCCGACGCCGACGAGTTGTCGGCCTGGTGGGGCACGGCCGAGGGCAGCGAAGGCGACGACGTGCTCGTGCTCGGCGGCTACGACACACTCGTCACCGCAGCGCTCGAAGGTCTCGAGGTGCGTCTGGGATGGGCCGTCGCCACCGTCGACACCAGCGGCGAGCAGGCCACCATCACCAGCCGCGCGGGCGACTCCGTCACCGCCGACGCCGTCGTCGTCACGATCCCCCTCGGCGCGCTGAAGGCAGGCGCCATCGGGTTCGAGCCAGCCCTTCCCGTCCCCCACGCGGCCACCATCGAGGCACTCGGAATGGGCCTGCTCGACAAGATCTGGCTGCGATGGGACCAGCCGTGGTGGTCGCAGACCGCACAGCAGTGGACACGGGTCGCGACCGCCGACGACTCATTCACCGAGTGGTTCAACCTGCTCGACGTCGCGGGTGCGCCGGTGCTGCTCGGGTTGATCGGTGGCGCCGAGGCACGTGCGTGGGCAGATCGCTCCGACGACGAGGTGCTGGCCGCAGCGATGGCGTCGCTGCAGGTCTTCCACGACGCCGGCTGGTGACGGCGGGTCGACCGACCATTTCCAACCCTGCCTTTACCCAGCTCCCAGCGGCCTCCCACGGACGGCGTTTACCGTGCCCTCCATCAACCCCCGATGACACGAAGGAGCCACCCCATGGACCTCGCCCCCGAACACGATCACGAACACGACGAGTGGGACCGCGGCCTCGCCCACGACCTGCACACGATGATGGAGCGCCGCCGTGCGCTGAAGGTGTTCGCCGGCGCCGGCGCAGTGGCCCTCCTGGCCGCCTGCGGCAGTGACAGCGCCAGCAGCGCGACCAGCGCCGCCGGCACCACGGGCAACACCACGGCAGCCACCACGGGCGCCGCCGAGTGCACCACCGTCGTGCCCGAGGAGACGGCCGGGCCGTACCCGGGCGACGGCTCCAACGGGCCGGACATCCTCACCGAACCGGACGTCGTGCGCAGCGACATCACCACCAGCATCGGCTCGTTCACGGGCACGGCAGAGGGCGTGCCCACGTCCATCTCGCTGACCGTGCTCGATTCGTCCAACGGCTGCGCCCCACTGGAAGGCGGCGCCGTCTACCTGTGGCACGCGGACAAGGACGGCCTGTACTCGATGTACACGGCCCCCGACGCCAGCTACTTGCGTGGTGTGCAGGTAGCGGACGCCAACGGCATCGTCACCTTCCAGAGCATCTGGCCCGGCTGCTACGACGGCCGCTGGCCGCACGTGCACTTCGAGGTCTACCGCACACTGGCGGACGCCCTGGAAGCCAGCAACCGCATCACCACCTCACAGATCGCGCTGCCCGAGGCCGAGTGCAAGCTCGTCTACGCGGCCACCGGCTACGAGACCAGCGTCAGCAACCTCAGCCGCACGTCGCTCGGCAGCGACATGGTGTTCCGCGACGGCACCGACCTGCAGTTGGGCACCGCCACCGGCGACAACGACAACGGCTGGGCCGTCCACCTCGGCATCACGGTCTGAGCCAGGCGAGCGGCGGTCGCTCGGACAGGTTGAGCGGCACTCGCGAGCCATCCGCTCGTTGCAGCCACTGCTCACCCTCGGGCAGCAGCGAGCCACTGGGCACCCGACCGAGC
>JBAVTH010000234.1:0-6876 GCA_049696035.1 Ilumatobacteraceae bacterium | reverse complement strand
AGCTGGCGGTAGTGCGCGCGGCGCTCGAGCTGGAGGTGCCGATGCTCGCGATCTGTCGTGGCATGCAGGTGCTCAACGTCGCCATGGGCGGCACCTTGCGGCAAGACCTCGGCACCGAGGCGCACTGGTTCGCCCACCACGAGGTCGTGCTGGAACCCGGCTCGCGAATGGCGAAGGCGATCGGCAGCGACGTCGTGCTCGCCGGCCACTGCGTGCACCACCAGGCGCTCGATCGTGTGGCAGACGGGCTGGTGGTGGTCGGCCACAGCACCGACGGCATCGTGCACTCCGTCGAGCTCGACGGCGACGCCTGGGTGGTGGCCACCCAGTGGCACCCGGAGGACACCGCCGCCACCGACGCCCAACAGCAAGCCCTGTTCACGGCCCTCGTCGACGCCGTCTGACGCTGCGGACGTACCCGCGGGCGCGCCGCGAGACGCTGCGGACGTGCTCACCGCCGCCGCCCACAAGCACTCCCGCGGGCGCGAAACCCTGCCATTTCCGTCCGACTTCCTCCCCGCGGGCGCGGTTCGTGCCACTGCCCTGTGCACAAGCACTCCCGCGGGCGCGACTCCCTGCCACTTCCGTCCGAAGCTCTTCCCGCGGGCGCGGTTCCTGACATCGCAGACGCCCGTGGTCTGGCGATCGACGGTCGATATGGTGGCGCGACGGCTTCCCCCGGTTGACATCAGCAATATCCCGGAGGAAGCCATGCCTTCTTGGCAGCCCACACTCGACGAGTGGTTTCGGAGTCACCTCGGCGTCGTCAGCGCCCAACAGATGGTCACCCTCGGTTGCCCGGTCCGTACGATCCATCGAATGGTCGCCCGCGGCGAACTCGTTCGGATGCAGCGTGGCGTGTATCGCACCAGCCAGTGGCCCGACGAGCGACCTCAACAATTGGCCGCCCTCTGCGCCACCGGTCCGGATGTCATAATCGGCCTCACCACCGCGCTGAAGGAGTGGGGCTTGCGCCGAGTGGACGACATGCGTTTGCACGTGCTGACGCCGCACTCCGCGTCGCCCGACGTCGTTGGTGCGGTCGTACACCGGTGCCGCAAGATCGACCCCGTCGACATCGTCGAGCGCCCTGACGGCATTCGGCTGACCAGCCCGCCACGCAGCCTGTTCGACAGTGCCGACATCCTCGGAGTGAGCGCTGCCCGCTCCGTGCTCGAGCAGTTGATCAACGACGGCAAGTGCACCCTGGGCACGTTCATCGACACCACCATCCGGCTTGGCCATCCCAGCCGGCCAGGCAGCCGCACGATTCGGGAGGTGATCGCCTCTCGACCAAAGTGGCGCAAGGCGCTGCAGTCCGACCTGGAGCAGCGAGTGCTGGCTGAGATCGAGCGGCAGGCGTTGCCCGCTCCGGTCAGTCAGTGTCCGCTACAGCTTCCTCACGGCCCACTCATCCACCTCGACTTCGGCTGGCCCGACTTCCGCGTCGGCCTCGAAGTCGACGACCCCGCATGGCACGCCGGCTTTGAGGAACGCCACCGCGACATCGGACGGGATCGGAAAGCGATCACGCTCGGTTGGGCGGTACCCAGGGTGTCCAAGATCGATGTCGACTGCCAACTCCGCGACGCGATCAGCGATGTGAAGGCAACCCTCGCCCTGCGCGGCTGCCTGACATGATCCACACCCGCGGGCGCGGTTCGTGACATTGGTGGCAGGTCATCGCGCCCGCGGGCGCGGTTCGTGACACTGGTGGCAGGTCATCGCGCCCGCGGGCGCGGAAAGGGACACGGCGACTTCCCGGGCGCTGCGGGCGCTGCGGGCCGCCGGCCGTGACGGGCTAGGGGGTGAGGTCGATCAACCAGCCGGGGAAGAAGCCGATGACCAGCGTGAACGCCACCGACAGACCGATGGCGACGCCGAGCAGCGCCGGCACCTTCACCGCTTCGCGGGCATCGTCGCCGGACTCCGGCTCGGCGATCCACATGCTGATCATGATCCGCAGGTACAGGAACGCGGCGATCACCGCCGAGACCATCGCGATGATGGCGATGGCGTAGCTGTGCACGTCGACCGCCGCCGTGATCACCCCGAACTTGGCGATGAAGCCGCTGGTGAGCGGAACGCCCGCCTGTGCCAGCAGCAGCACGGTCATGCCCAGTGCCAGCGCGGGTTGCTGCTTGCCCAGCCCACGGAACCCGGCCAGGCTTGTGGCGGCGTCGCCGGTGCGGCCGACCGCGGTGACCACACCGAACGTGCCGGCAACCAGCACCGAGTAGATGAGGAGGTAGAGCATCACCGACGAGACACCCGTGCCGGCGAGCAACGGGCCGCCGTGGTGCGCCGCGGCCTCGACACCGACCAGGATGAAGCCGGCGTGGCTGATCGACGAGAAGGCCAGCATGCGCTTGACGTTGGTCTGCACCACCGCCATCACGGAGCCGCCCACCAGGGTGAGCACGGCGATGAGCCACAGCGCAGGGCGGTAGTCGTTGCTCCAGTGGGGCAACGCCTGCAGCAGCACCCGCAGCATGGCGCCGAACGCAGCCGCCTTGCCGACCGACGCCATGTACGCGGTGACCGGCGTGGGAGCGCCCTCGTACACGTCGGGCGACCAGAAGTGGAACGGCACCGCCGCCACCTTGAAGGCGAGACCGACGAGCAGCAGCGCGACACCCGCCAGCACCAGCGCATCGTTGTGCCGGTCGAGCTCGATGGTGGCATCGAAGGCAGCGACGATCTTGGAGAAGTTGGTGCTGCCCGAGCCGCCGTACACCAGGGCGACGCCGTACAGGAAGAACGCCGACGAGAAGCCCCCGAGCACGAAGTACTTGATGCCGCTTTCCTGGCTCTCGATGCGCGTACGGTGGCTGGCTGCCATCACGTACAGCGCGATCGACAGGATCTCGAGCCCCAGGAAGAGCACGATGAGGTCGTTGGCCGCCGCCATGACGATGCCGCCGACCGCGGCCAGCATGTAGAGCACGTAGAGCTCGGGACCGTCGAGGCCCTCACGGCGCAGGTAGTCGTCGGTGACGAGCGAGACCATGAAGACGCCCACGCAGATCGTGATCGCGATCCACACTCCCACCTTGTCGAGGTGAATGGCGTCGCCCACCAAGGTGGTGGGCCCCTTGTCGTCGATGCGGTGCCAGAGCACCACACCGAGGACGCCGGCAGCCAACGCCGTGACAGCGGTGAACAGCGCATAACCGCGCTTTGGCCATGCGGGAGTCAGCGCGGCGACGACCAGCAGCACCATTGCGCCACCGAGCAGCACCAGCAGGGGGCTGAGCGCAACCCAATCGACCTTCGGGCCTTGCAGCGTGTCGGCAGCGAGGAGCACGCCCATCACCCTTCTCCCTTTTCCGTCACGACCGGCTCGTTCGGCGACGGCTGCCGATAGTCGGTGTGCTGCTCGACGTGGTCGATCAGCTTGTTCACCGACGGCTCGATGCGGTTGAGCATCGGCTTCGGGAACACGCCGATGAACACGATCAGCGCAATGAAGGGCAGCAACAGCGAGGCTTCCTTCCACTTGAGCTCGGCGAACGACTTGTTGTCGTCGTCGGGCTCACCGTGGAAGACGCGTTGGTAGGCCCACAGCAGGTACAGCGCGGCGAGGATGACGCCAGTGGCGGCCACCGTGACCCACCACCGTGCGGTGGCGAACGAGCCGATCAGGATCATGAACTCGCCGACGAAGCCGTTGAGGCCCGGCACACCGATGCTGGAGAGCATGATGACCATGAACGCTGCGGCGAACACCGGCGCCACCTTCTGCAGGCCCTTCAGCTTGGCGATCTCGCGGGTGTGGCGGCGCTCGTAGATCATGCCGACCATGAGGAACAACGCACCGGTGGACAGGCCGTGGTTGATGTTCTGCATCACCGAACCCGTGAGGGCCGTGGTGGTGAGCGCGAACGTGCCGAGCACGATGAAGCCGAGGTGGGCGACCGATGAATAGGCGACGAGCCGTTTGAGGTCGGTCTGCATCGTCGCGGCGATGGCTCCCCACAGGATGCCGATCACGGCCAGCGTCAGGAACAGCGGCCGTGCCCACACCGCGGCCTCCGGGAACAGGTACACCCCGAAGCGCAGCAGGCCGTAGGTGCCCATCTTCAGCAGCACGCCGGCGAGGATCACGGAACCGCCGGTGGGCGCCTGCGTGTGGGCATCGGGCAACCAGGTGTGCAGCGGGAACAGCGGCACCTTGACCGCGAAGGCGATCGCGAACGCAAAGAACAACCATCGCCCGGTGCTCGCCGCGAAAGTCGCGTTCTCTGCGATCTTGATCAGGTCGAAGGTGACACGCCCGTCGTCGGCCTTGGCCAGCACAGCCGTGGCGATGATGCCGACCAGCATGAAGGCCGAACCGACCATCGTGAACAGGAAGAACTTCGTCGCCGCATACACCCGGTTGTCGTAGCCCCAGCCGCCGATGAGGAAGTACATCGGCACGAGCACGATCTCGAAGAACACGAAGAAGAGGAACAGATCGAGACTGATGAACGATCCCATCACTCCGGCTTCGAGCAACAACATCCACGACAGGTAGCGCTTGTGGTCGTGGTGCGGATCGACGCCGGCGATCACCAGTGGGAACAGCACGCCGGTGAGCGCCACGAGGAACAGCGAGATGCCGTCGACTCCGAGGTGCCACGAGATGCCCCACGGCTTGATCCAGATGTGTTGCGACACGAACTGGAAGTCGGCGTTGTGCGACTTGAACGCGAACAGCACCCACAGCGCCATGCCACCGGTGAGCACGCTGGTGAGCAGCGCGGCGATCTTGACGAGGTCGGGGTGCCGCTTGGAGATCAGCGCCACCAGCGCCGAACCGGCAGCCGGCACGAGCACCAGCATGGTGAGAATCGGAAAGTTGATCACAGGATGCCTCGCACGACGACGAACCACACGAGCAGCAGCACCACGGCGGTGGCGATGGCCGCGGCGTAGTTGCGGACGTTGCCCGACTGCAGCAACCGCACCTTCCCGGCCGTGCCGCGCACGAGTGCGCCGGTGCCGTTGACGGCGCCATCGACGAGGTGGGCATCGGCCCATGCCACACCATCGAAGGCCTTGCGGCCGGGGCCACCCATGAAGTCGCTGACGGCCCGGTCGTAGCCCCACGCATCGGCGAGGATCTGCGGTTCCACCGCCTTCACCCGGTGCTTGGCGTAGACGAAGTAGGCGGCGATGATGCCGATCAGACCGACCGCGATGGCGATGAGCGCGAGCGGCAACTTCGCCGTGCTGGTCTCGTGCACCACGACCACCGGTTCCAGCCAGGTGACCAGGCGTTCGGTGGTGTGCGAGAACGGCAGGTTGATGGCGCCACCGACGATGGAGAGACCGGCCAGCACCACCAGCGGCGCGACCATCATCCACGGGCTCTCGTGGGGCTCGACGGCATGATCGTCGGCGTGGCCGTCGGTCGCCTCGGCGACCAGTTCGCCGTGGGCTCCGTGCTCGGCGTGGGCGTCGTGCCACCGCGCCGTGCCGAAGAACACCATGATCACCTGGCGGGTCATGTAGTACGCCGTGAGCAGCGCCGTCACCAGGCCGACGGCCCACAGGATCGGGCTCTTGTCCCAGGCGAACAGCAGGATCTCGTCCTTGCTCCAGAAACCGGCGAAGGGAGGTACTCCGGCAATCGCCAACCAGCCGACGATGAACGTGCCGGCGGTGATGGGCATGAGCACGCGCAAGGCGCCCATGCGTCGCATGTCCTGCTCGTGGTGCATGCCGTGGATGACGGAGCCGGCACCGAGGAACAGCAGCGCCTTGAAGAACGCATGAGTGACCATGTGGAAGATGGCAGCTGTGTACGCACCCGACCCGACGGCCAGGAACATGTAACCGAGCTGGCTGACGGTGGAGTAGGCGAGCACCTTCTTGATGTCGTTCTGGGCGACGGCGACGGTGGCGGCGTAGAGCGCGGTGGCAGCGCCGACGACAGCGATGATGGTGGGCGCGTACGACGAGGCGACATCCAGCACCGGGCTGATGCGACACATCAGGTAGACACCGGCGGTCACCATCGTGGCCGCGTGGATGAGCGCCGACACCGGTGTGGGGCCTTCCATCGCGTCGGGCAGCCAGAGGTACAGCGGCAACTGGGCGCTCTTGCCGCAGGCGCCGATGAAGGCGAACAGGGCGATGGCGGTGGCCGTGGTGGTGGACAGCACTGAATGGTTGATGACCGAGTAGTCGAGCGAACCGACCGCCCAGAAGGCGAAGAACATCGCCATCATGAAGCCCCAGTCGCCGACTCGGTTGGTGACGAACGCCTTCTTGCCGGCAGTGGCTGCGCTGTCCTTCTCGTGCCAGAAGGCGATGAGGAAGTAGCTGCACGTGCCCACGCCTTCCCAGCCGAGGAAGGTGACCAGCATGTTCGAGCCGAGCACCAGCATCAGCATGCTGAACGCGAACAGGTTGAGGTACAGGAAGAACTTGCTGAACCGCGAGTCGCCGTGCATGTAGCCAACCGCGTACAGGTGGATCAAGGTGCCGATGCCTGTCACGAAGAGGCACATCGTGATGCTGAGCGGGTCGGCCAGGAAGGCCATGTCGATCTTCAGCGAGCCGACCGGGATCCATGTGAAGAGCGTCTTCACGTGTGCCCGCTCCTCGGCGGTCTTGGAGAGCAGGTCGGCGAACACGCCCACCGTCACGAGGAACGAGGCGCCCACCATCCCGGTGGCGAAGTAGCCCGCCTGCGGATCGCCCAGCTTGCGGCCGAACAACAAGATGCACAGGAACCCCAACAGGGGTAGCGCGGGAATGAGCCAGACGAGGTCGAGCATCTCCATCAACCCTTCAACTCGGCCATGTCGTCGGTGGTGGCATTGGGCCGGCGGCGCAGGATCGCGACCACGATGCCCAGGCCCACCACCACTTCCGCAGCGGCGA
>JBAVTH010000233.1:0-3834 GCA_049696035.1 Ilumatobacteraceae bacterium | reverse complement strand
GAGTCGCGACGATGTCCCCCACCACCACCGGACCATCTGCGATCGACGTGAACCTGGTGGTGTCGGTGTCCCCGCAACGCGCGCGCAGTTGGCGGATGGTGCGGTTGATCTCGTCGACGTGCTCGTTCGTCGCTGCGGTGATCGCGACCGTTTCCCCGGCGGCGTGTCGTTGCATCCACTCCTGCGCGATCGCGTCGAGGTGCTCGTCGAAGCTGCCGGGGATGATCCGGCCGTGGACCTCGTAGGTGCCGAGGGCGCGTACGTCGCCGTGCCGTAGACGCAACGACGCGACGGCTTCCCAGTCGTGGCTGAACCGGTGGATCCGCTCCAACTCCACCGTGCGACTGGTGGCGCAGATCTCCCCGAACAGGCCACCACGACCCACGGCTTGTAGCTGACGGTGATCACCAACCAACACCAGACGCCACTGCTCACGCGTCGCTAACCGGGTGAGCTCGTGCAAGTTCGGCGTGGAGAGCATGCCGGCCTCATCGACGATCAACGTCGTGCCCGACGGCAGCCGCCATTGCTGGCCCGGACCGTCGGGTCGTGCCCATTCGTGGAGGAGCTTGGCGACCGTGTCGGTGTGCATCCCGGTCTCGCGGCCCAACACCTTCGCGGCCTTCGCCGTGGGGGCGATACCGAAGACCGGTCGGCTGTGACGGTGCAGATCGTTGACCGCAGCGGCAAGGGTGGTGGTCTTGCCGGTGCCGGCCGGTCCGACGATCACCACCACCCGATCCTCCCCCGCGACCGCCGTGGCGGCATCGAACTGGAGCACGTCGAGCGCTCCGCGGGTGACCGTCGTCGACGGTGACGGGTCGTCGAGCTGCGCGTCGACCACCCACATCAGGATGGCTTTCTCTTGGGCGAGGACCTGGTGGCTGGTCACCTGTGATGCGACGGGTTCGATCCACACCGACCTGCCATCCGAGCCACGCCTCGTCCCGTCGCCTTCAGGGTCGAGAACCACACACTCGCCCAGCACCCGGTCTACGGCCCGGTCGAGCAGTCGCGCCCACCGCTCGCCCGACATGTCGGGTTGCGGGCGGAGCCGGTCGGTGATGGCGCGCAGGATGTCCATGCGATGCCACGCCGACCGCTCCGCCGACAGGTCCTCGATCACTTCCGCGACACTCACCTTCACCGCCGGTACCACCGACCGGGCAGCCCGCGCGATCGACTGACCGAGCGACTCGGCCGTGACACCAATCGCGGCAGCTTCCCTGCGCCACCGTGTCGGCAGATCCGGGACACCGTTGGCGCTCTTGTGCAGCCGGGTGTCCGCCGCGGCCTCGCGTTCGAGGGCGGCGTGCTCGAAGCGTGTCGGGTGACGGCCCTCACGCTGACGGAACTCGGCCACCTTCACCTGCAACTCCCCACGCACCTGGGCAGCGCGTTTGGAGAACTGCTCCAGCAGCTCCGTAGGGACGCCGGCGATCTCCGCCTGACCGTTCACGATCTCGGCGAACGCGACGCCGTAGCGGTGAGTGAGCTCCGCACGCAACACCGACTGATACAGACCACCGAAGGCGCGCTGGTGCTGCTTCAACACGCGGGCGTCGAGCGCGAGCCAACGGCCGTCGTCGGTCTGCACCTTCGACGACACCACCAGATGCGTGTGCAACTGCGGGTCATCCAGACGGCTGGTCGTCTGACGGAACGCGGCCACGATCAGCCCCTGGCTGTCCGGATGCAACCGCCCACCGTTCGAGCGGATACGCGTGGTCGAGCCGAAACGCTCCAGGTAGTCGACGACCGCGTTGACGGCAACGTCGTGACACTCGGCCAGGCCGGAGTCGCCGGTGAGCGCCCACCACACCGACAACGACTTCGGTGCCGACACCGTCGCATCGAACCCCGCGACCGCGCGGATCACGGTGCCGTTCGCCGCCGTCCGATCGACCAGAGGGTTGCCGAGTGCGACTCCGGTGATCGGATCGCAACCAGTGAGTAGCTGCTCGAGCGCATCGGTCGACACCTCACCCGACAAACCGAGCCCCGCAGCCTGCGCGCCAGACCACACACCCGGCTGCTCGCCCGGCGCCTGCGTCAGATACTTGGTGTAGTACCTCGCGGTCGCGGCGGCCGAGCCCGCGTAGAGCGTTGTCACGCGCAGCACGAGGACTCCCTCCCGCCCGCGGGCACCTGTCTGTCAAACATGGGTTGCGTGGTTCGGGGAGCGGTCATCGCGTGGGCCTCAGGACTCGATCGCCAACGACAACTGGGCGGTGGAGCGAGGCGCGCCTGAGCGCTCCATGCGCTTGGCGCGGTGCGACGATCGCGTCGTCGGCTCCTGGGTGCCGGGCTCGGTCGGCAGGGGCCACGTGATCGGGCCACCGAGCTGTTCCTCGAGCCGACAGCGCGGCACCCGGAACTGCTTCCCAAACCGAACCACCGGAATGCCGGTGCGGCCACCCGACCTTTCGAACGCGTTCGCCTCCCGATACGCCGTGCTCCGCCCGACACGCAACACCGCCGCTGCCTCATCCAACGTGAGGAAGTCGGGCGGGCCGCTCGACACTGACTCGGTGGGCTCGATCATCGGACTCACCGGAGTCATGCCTTCCCATGACGGCGCGCGTCACACATCACGGCATGAGTACGGGATTCGGGACCCCGAACGGTGGAGACGGACTCGGACCTCACACCCACCTACAGAGCACGAAACCCGACGGGCGCAGCACAATTCGTCGAGTTCGTGCCGGACGGCGGCGAGGCGATGCCACGCCAACAACTGCCGACCTCGTCGGGATGCCGTGTTGCATACCCCCCAACGGACATCCACAGCGGCCTGTGGATGAACGGGCGCCCCTCATGAGGCACGACCGAGGATGCGCGCCAAGAAATTCTTCCGGGCCGTGGCGCGCGGACTTGACGCGGACTTGGGAACGACGAAGGCCCCCTTGCGGGGGCCTTGCAACTCGTCTACCAGGTGGTTTGAAGTGGGGCTAACAAGAATCGAACTTGTGACCTCATCCTTATCAGGGATGCGCTCTAACCGACTGAGCTATAGCCCCGCTAGCGGTAGGCAAGGCTAGCGGGAACCCCGGAAAACACTCAAGCGGGATCCGGGGATGGCTCCGTGGGCGCCGCCTCGGTGAGCTCCAGCTGTCGTCGTGCACGCCGCCAGCCGAGGCCCCGTTCTTCGCGCGCCACGACCTCCTCCTCCAACACGCTCACCCGGATACCGCCCACGAGGTCGGTGATCAGGTTGAACATCGTGGCCATCAACACCGCCAGCCCGGTGAGCCCGACCACCACGAACAGACCTGCGATCCAGGCGTTGTGGAAGATCTCACCGCCCTTGAGCTGGAACGTCTCCCACCCGAAGTTCTCGAAGAAGCGCTCGACGTTGTCCACCGTGCCAGTGTTCTGCGCCACCTGCCACAGCAGCACGCCGGCGGTGAGGCACACGCCGTACAGGAAGAGGTTGAACACCAACGCAACCTTGAACACGCTCCAGCTGTCCACATGGCGCACCACACGGGTGACCTTGCGCACCCGCGGTTGGCGACGGCTGGTGACCACCTTCGGCCTGCGTAGCGGGCGAGGCGGTCGTTTCGGGCGTGCCAACGACGGAAGGCCATCCGTGCCGTCGGTGTCGGTGAACTCCGGGGCAGGTATGAACACCGGGAACGTCGCGGTGTCCGAGTGAACCGCCGGCTCCAGCGATGGAGCGGGTTCCAGCGATGGAGCGGGTTCCGCGATGCGACCCTCCGGCGCGGCCACGACATCGGGCACGACGACGACCTCGGGTACGGCAACGGCATCGGGCACGACGACGAGATCGGGCGCCGAGGGCAGGATCGGCGGCAACAGCACGGGTGCGCT
>JBAVTH010000232.1:0-19425 GCA_049696035.1 Ilumatobacteraceae bacterium | reverse complement strand
CGGGTGGACAAGTGGATCTTCTCCACCGACGGTGTCGGCTTCCCGATCCCGCTCGACAGCACCTCGATCGCAGTACCCGCGAGCAAGCAGTGGGTGGTCTCCGGCGACGTGCGTCACCCGCCGATGTTCGGCATCGGCGCCGGTGTCGAGCAGAACACTCATCGCATCGGCGAGTACGTGGACCAGCGTGAGCTGCAGCACGCCATCGCCGTGCTGGCCCGCTTCCCACGGGCGTTCGCCGACCTCACCACTGCCGGCGGCTGAACCGGCGAAGGGTCAGGCCTTCGCGGCCAGCACCAGGAACTCGGCGACGAGCGCCGGCTTCTCGCTGCCCTTGACCTCCATCGTCACGCCGTTGCGCATGAAGATGCCGCTGGGCTTGTGGGCCGCTTCCATCAACGTCACGCGCAGGCGCAGCTCGTCCTCCAGGTACACGGTGTACGGAAAGCGCACGCGGTCGAAGCCGTAGTTGAACGACACCATGCCCGGCGACCAGAACGGGTAGTTGTTGAAGAACGCCGCCTGCACCAGCGAGAGCACCATGATGCCGTCGATGTTGTCGTCGTGACGGGGGAACAGATCGTTGGTGGACGTGTCGCTGGCCCCGGGAACGCTGTCGGTGCTCCAGTGGAACTGTTCGAGGTGAGCACGGTCGACCATTCGCCACTCGGTGACGAACAGCTCCTCGCCGACGTGCTCGAACACCGCCTCCACAGGAAGGGTGCGAGCAGTGTCGGATCGGCTCCACAGCAGTGATGCGTCGGTCATGGCTCTCTCTCGATCCTCGGTGATGATCACAGAATAGGCTCGGCGCCCTGACGCAAGGGGAGGCAGATGGCTGGCCAGCGGTTCGAACGGTTGACCGACGCGGTGACGTGGTTCGCCACGCAGACCCCTCACGCGCCCGCCGCCTGGTTCGAGGGCGAATCGATGTCGTATGCGGCCCTCGACGCTGCGGTCGATGCGTATGCCAGGGCGCTGGTCGCGCACGGCATCCGCAAGGGCGACCGGGTGGCGGTGCTCTCCACGCCGCGAACCGCCTTCCTGGTGGCGCTGCTGGGTGTGCACCGTGCGGGTGGCATCTACGTGGGCATCAACCCCGGCTACACCCGGCGCGAGCAGCTGTACGTGTTGAACGACAGCGAGCCGGTGCTGCTGCTCTCGATCGCCGAGTTCGGCGGCCGCGACTACGCCCACGAGGTTGCCGCGCTGCTGGCGGATGCGCCCTCGGTGAAGGCCTGCTTCCGGCTGGGCGCCGGCGCGGCGGTAGGAGCCCTGCGCGACGAGGCGGAACTGCTCGGGCCGACAGCGATGCTGCCCGATGTGGCGCCGCTCGATCCGGCGGCGATCGTGTACACGTCGGGCTCCACCGGCACACCCAAGGGTGCGCTGCTGCCGCATGCCGGCCTGGCCTACGGCGCCCTCACCGACGCAGAAGGGATGCATCCCGCGTTCGAGCCGGGTGAGGTGCCGCGTGTGGCGTGCAACCTGCCCACCAACCACATCGGTTGCATCGTCGATGTGGTCGGGTGCGCGCTGGTGAGCGGCGGCATGGTCGCCTTCCTGGAACGCTTCGACCCGTCCGAGATGCTGCGGCTGATCGAGGAGCTGCGGCTCACCAACCTGCAGCACGTGCCGACGGTGCTGCAGATCCTCACCCAGATGCCGGAGTTCGCCACCCGCGACCTGTCCAGCCTGCGCGTGGTCGCGTGGGGCGGGGCCGCGCTGCCCATCGACGTGGTGCGCACCTATCGCGCGCTCGGTGTGCACCTGCAGACGGTGTACGGGCAGACCGAGATCATCTCCAACGCCACCTGGAGCCGGCCGGGCGACAGCGACGAAGCCCTCGCGACCACCGTCGGCCGCCCGAATCCCCACGCCGATGTGCGCATCGTCGACGAGCAGGGCAACGATGTGGCCGACGGTGACGAGGGCGAGGTGCTGTACCGCCACCCCAGCCAGTTCCTCGGCTACTACAACAACCCGGAGGCGACGGCGCGCACCGTGACGGCGGACGGGTTCGTGCGCACCGGCGACGTCGCCATCCGCCGGACCGACGGCAACATCGTGCTCGTCGGTCGGCGCAGCGACATGTACAAGTCGGGCGGTCTCAACGTGTACCCGCGCGAGGTGGAGCTGGAGCTGGAGCAGCACCCGGCCGTCGCGCTGGCGGCGATCGTGTCGATACCCGATGAGAAGTACGGCGAGGTGGGTGTGGCGTACGTGCTGCGCGAACCGGGCGGCGAGGTCACGCCGGCCGAGCTGCTGGAGTGGTGCAAGGCGCGGGTGGCCGGGTACAAGGTGCCCAAGCGCCTGGAGGTGCGCGACACGTTGCCGCTGCTGCCGATCGGCAAGGTCGACAAGCAGGCCCTGAAGGCCGAGGCCCGCGACTAGCTCGCCCGCCCGGACGGGTGGGGCGCACGTCCCTTCCCGCCGCTGGGGTGCTGGGTAGCATCGCTCACCGAATGGCGATGCTCGATGTGCGCGTGAACGATGGGGGTCGCTCGCTGGGCAGGCCGTTCCGCTTCGTCTGGCTGTCGGTCATCGTGTCGAGCACGGGCGACGGGATGTTCATCACCGCCTTCCCGTTGCTGGCCGCGACGCTGACACGCGACCCGGTGTTGATCGCGGGCATCACCGTCTCGTCGCGCCTGCCGTGGCTGGTGCTCTCGATGGTGACGGGGGCGATCGCCGATCGAATGGACCGCCGGCGGCTGATGATCGGCGCCGACCTGGGCCGCTTCGTCATCGTCGGTGCGCTGGGTGTGGGCATCCTGGCCGGAGCCGTCAACATCTGGCACCTGTTCGTGTGTGCGTTCCTGCTGGGTGTCGGCGAGACGTTGCACGTCAATGCTGCCCAGGCGATCCTGCCGGTGCTGGTGGAGCCGGCGGATCTGCTGCAGGCCAATGCCCGGTTCGGCAGCGCTCAGATCGCCTCCGCACAGTTCGCCGGCCCGCCGTTGGGTGTCGCCATGTTCCATGCTGCCGCGTCGCTGCCGTTCCTCGCCGATGCGGTCTCGTTCGCCGGTTCGGCCGCGCTGGTGGCCTCGTTGCCCGACGTGCATGCCGTGGAGCCACCATCCACCCGCCTGTTCGCCGACGTGCGCGAGGGGCTGCGGTTCATGCGCCACAACGCCGCCTTGCGGCGCATCACCGCCATCCTCGCCGTGATCAACTTCTTCTACTTCGCGGCCACCTCGTTGCTGGTGCTCTACAACGCACAGCAACTGCACAGCGGCAAGTTCACGTACACCGCCCTGTTCGTGGGTGCTGCGACGGGCACCGTGCTCAGTCGCTTCGTCGTGGCGGCGGTGGCCGATCGCATCGGTGTGCCGAACACCCTGTCGACGGCGATCTGGCTGTGGGCGCTTTCGATGGTGGGCCTCGCGGCCACGTCCACGCCGTGGGTGGCGGTCGCGATGTACCTGCTGCTCGGTGCCGGAACCGGCCTGTGGCTCACGCTGAACACGACCATCCGTCAGCAGATCACGCCCGGCCGCCTGCTCGGCCGGATGAACGCCGCCTACCGAACCGTCTCGTGGGGTGTCGTGCCCTTCGGCGCAGCGTTCGGTGGCCTGGCTGCCCGGCTGTTCGGCCTGCGCAGCCCGTTCGTGATCGCGGCGGTGGTGCTGCTGACGATCGCGGTCTGCTCTCGTCGCCTGCTGCGCCCCGTCGCCGATGTGTTGTCCTGAGCTGCCCGGGTGCGGCTGCAGCGCTCAGTTGCGCGCCTGACCTACTCGGCGTTCGACCCGGCGCGAGACCTGCTGCTCCCGCGGAGGGAGGCGAACGCATCGGTCGACCACCACGCCCAGGCGACGAGCACGGGCTGGAAGAACAGGCGGTTGCGTCGAGCGCTGTCGGAAGTCAGGCCGAACGCATCGTGGCCGTCGACGAACTGGCTGATGTTGCCCGGGAACACGGCGACGAAGAAGAGGCCCGCAGCAAGGCCGAGCAGGGGGCGGCGGCGTCGCACGAAGATCAACGCCGACCCGAGCGCGATCTCGACGAGGCCGGACAGGATGACCACCACGTTCTTGTCGACTCCGACCCAATCGGGCACCTGAGCCTGGAAGCTCTCCCGGGCGAAGGTCAGGTGACCGAGCCCGGCGACGACGAGCACACCACCGAGCACGACCCGTGCGACGGAGCGGGCGCGGGCTGATCGGGTGATGGCGATGGTTCGAATCGTACCGCGAGCGGCTCGCCGATCTCGGCCGACCGGCCGACCGGCCGACTCGGTCGTCGTTGAGAGTGTCGACTGAGCGTGGCAACCTAGCGATCTCGGACGAACCGGAGGACATCTCGATGAGCGAGGAGCACGCCACAGGAACGATGTCGATCGCCGAAGCGATCGCGGCAGCAAACGAAACGAGCTACGTCCCGGTGACCCTCGAGAGCTGCGATCACCTGCAGGGGCCGTTCTTCCATGGGACAAGGATCTCGTTCGACGTCGGCGACCTGCTCGTTCCCGGCCAGCTCTCCAACTACCAGAACGGTCGCATCTCGAACCACGTCTACTTCGCCGCGCTGCTCGAGCCGGCCGTGTGGGCGGCCGAACTCGCGACGGCGTTCGCCGGGACCGAGGAGCGGGGCCACATCTACCTCGTCAAGCCCACGGGCCCGTTCGAAGACGACCCCAATGTCACCAACAAGAGGTTCCCCGGCAACGTCACCCAGTCGTACCGGACTCGACACCCGATGCGGGTGATCGACGAAGTGCAGCTCTGGGAAGGCCATGCCCCCGAGGTGTTGCAGGGGATGCTCCAGCACCTCGCCCAACTCCGGGACCAAGGCCTCGACGTCATCGAGGACTAGTGGAGATGGGCAAGCTGATCTATGCGGCGATCGCCTCGCTCGACGGGTACGTCGAGGACGAGCGGGGCAGGTTCGACTGGTCGGCGCCGGATGAGGAGGTGCATGCGTTCGTCAACGATCTCGAGCGACCGATCGGCACCTACCTCTACGGGCGTCGGATGTACGAGACGATGGTGTTCTGGGAGACCGTGACCACCGAGGCCGATGCACCGGCGGTGTTCTGGGACTATGCCGGCATCTGGCGGGCAGCCGACAAGATCGTGTACTCCCGGACGCTGCAGGCGGTATCCAGTGCGCGGACACGAATCGAGCGCGAGTTCGATCGAGACGCCATCCTGGCGCTCAAGGAATCCTCGGCGACCGACATCTCAATCGGAGGTGCCGAGCTCGCTGGCCACGCACTCGGCGCGGGGCTGGTCGACGAGTGTCATCTCTTCCTGTGCCCGATCGTGGTGGGAGGCGGTAAGCGCAGCCTGCCCGACAACAGCTGCATGCAGCTCGAACTACTCGATGAGCGACGGTTTCGAAACGGCGTGGTTCACCTCCACTACCGCGTCACCGCCTGACCGAGCCGCCTCGCGGTTGTCGGCTCATGGCTCACACGTCGAACGGAGGAGTTCTTGGACGATGGCGGACTTCCCCTTGGTGTGTCGCCGGCGTCGCCCCGGTAGACCCAGCCCCGCTGTTCGAGCACAGCTCGCACTGGCGCGAGCTCGTGGTGCGGTGCGAGTCCTGCGGCGAGATCGGCGATCGGTTTGGCCAGCAGTCCGACAACCGAGGTCGACCCGATCTGCTCGACGCCGGCGACGAGTCCAGAGAGTTCGTGGGCGATGCGCTCTCGGAGGCGTGCTCCGGCGACGACACGTCCCTTCGTCGTTCGTTCCAAGCGGAGCGTGTCGTAGTCGAGCCCGAAGCCAGCCTCGATGAGATCGTCCATCCCGAAATCATTGCCCAGCTCGAGACGCGCCGGATGCGCAGTCGATGCGACGCCCCGATGTGCCTCCGGTCAGATGTTCGGGTCACGCAGGGAGTCGTGTGGATCGGGCACGTCCAGACGTGAAAGGGTCCTTCGACACTGCGCGTTCGCGCCCGGTGGGGCGACACTGACCTCAGAGAAGGTCGTCTGAACAAGGGGGTTCCCATGTCGGACCTGGACATGCAACACACGATCGTTGTCGGTGTCGATGGCTCTGCCGAAGGCAAGCGAGCGTTGGCGTGGGCACTGGACGAGGCCGCGCACCACGGCATGAAGCTGCTACTGGTGAGTGGTATCGATCTGGGCATGGCCGGTGCCGACCCCTACGGTGGCGGCTACGTGCTGGAGCAGTTGCAGAATGCCGGTCGGTCTGCGTTGGAGGAGGCCGAGGCGATCGCTGCCACCCGGGGTGTGCAGACCGAACGCAGGTTGGAGACGGGCTCACCGTCGTATGCGCTGATCGAAGCCTCGAAGGGCGCGGCCTTGCTGGTGGTGGGCTGTCGTGGGCACGGCGGCTTCACCGGCATGCTGCTCGGCTCCGTCTCGACCGCATGCGTGCACCACGCGCACTGCCCGGTCGTGGTCGTGCGCCCGCCGGACAAGACCGCCAAGAGCTAGTGCTGGCACCCGCCTCACCCCGCACCGCGGGTGTGCAAATCCGGTCGAGCGAATCGCGTCGATGACATAGCCTCGGTCGATGACCGACGGAGGTGTGCATCCGGCTGTGGCTCGGGTCGTGCGTGACCACGATGGGGACGGGTTGCTCGCGGCCCTCGGCGGTCGGATGAGTGGCTCCGACCTCACCACGTTGCTGCTCGAGGTCGCTCAACGGCGCGTCGCCGCGATCACGCCGGCAGACGTGCTCGCTCAGTACGAGCGCGACCGGTTCGTCCGTCCGTCCGCCGTCGATCCCCGGCGCTTGCTGGAGCTGGAACTGCTCGCGCTCGATGCTGTCGCCCACTCGTTCCTGCCGATCGCCACATCCCCGCTCGTGCCGTTCGGTGCGCACTCGGTGTTTGCCGGGGTGCACCAGAACCGAGTGGTGACCACGACCAGGGGCAGTGAGGTCGCGGCCGATCCGACGAACACGTTGGCGTTGGAGGCAGCGGTGCGTCGGCGAGTGCTGCTCGCCGCCGACCCACGGTCGAACACCGTCGTCCACCTGGCAGCGGTCGATCGTGTGGTCCGAGCGCAGCAGTTCGACGGGGCGCGATCGTTTGCCCACTTCACTCTCCTCGGACTCGTGTCGGCAGGCCGCGACACGGGTGGCCATTCGTTCGAACGCTCTGCGCTCCGCCGGCACCTGCAGGCGCTGGTCTCGATGGTGCAGCGCGCCGGGTTCGGCAACGTGCTGGTGCGGCTCACCGACTTCGGTGGGCGACACCAGGAGGTGATCGACGAGCTCATCAGCGACGCGAACAGCGACCACGTCTCGATCGCGCTGTGGCCCGAGCGGACAGCTGCGAAGGGCTACTACCAGGGAGTGTGCCTCAAACTGTGCGTGCTCGCCGACGGCGAGGAGGTGGAGGTCGCCGATGGCGGTTTCGTCGAGTGGACGCAGTCGCTCGTCGGGAGCAGGAAGGAACGGCTGATGATCAGCGGTCTCAGTCTGGAACGACTGGCCGTGGTCGGCGACGAGATCGGGTGATGGCCGGGTGCCACCTCGGACTCGGGTCACCCACCGGCAGGGCGGTACGGTTCGCCACATGAGCGATCAAGCATGGATCATCGACGCCGTCCGTTCGCCGCGAGGCAAGGGCAAGGAGACGGGCGCACTGCACCACGTGCACCCGCAGCGCATCCTGGCCCAGGTGCTGAACGCCCTGCAGCAGCGCAACGGGTTCGACACTGCCGACGTCGACGACGTGATCATGGGCTGCGGTGCCGGCAGCGGCGACCACAGCATGGACATCGCCCGCATGGCCGCGCTCGACGCAGGCTGGAGCATCCAGGCCCCGGGCGTCACGCTCAACCGCTTCTGCGGCTCGGGCCAGCAGGCCGTCAACTTCGGCGCGGCCGGCATCCTCGCCGGCTTCCAGGACATGGTCGTCGCCGGTGGTGTGGAGAGCATGTCGCGCCCGTCTCCGATGCACGTCGACGGCTTCACCGCCAACAACAACCACCTCCGCGACCAGTACGACATGGTGCCCCAGGGCATCAGCGCCGACCTGATCGCCACGGTGGAGGGCTTCCACCGTGAAGAGCTGGATCAGCTGGCGGTCGACAGCCAGGCCCGCGCAGCCGAAGCCATGGCCGAAGGCCGCTTCGAGCACTCGCTCGTCCCGATCTTCCACGACGACGGCACCCTCGCCCTCGACCACGACGAGCACCCGCGCGCCGGCACCGGTCTCGCCGATCTGGCCAAGCTGCAACCTGCGTTCGCCGGCATGGGTGGCCACACGATGGTCGGCCGTGAGCTGAGCATCGACGAGACGGCGCGCAAGGCGTACCCGCACATCGGGGCGATCAACCACGTGCACCACGGCGGCAATTCCTCCGGTGTGGTGGATGGCGCCGCTGCCGTGCTGCTGGCCTCGCCCTCGTACGCCAGCACCCACGGGATGACGCCGCGCGCCAAGGTGACGATGGCGGCCGTCGCCGGCGACGAGCCGGTGATCATGCTGACGGCTCCTGGCCCGGCCACCGATCTCGTGCTGCGCAAGTCTGGGATGACGCTGGCCGACATCGACCTGTTCGAGGTCAACGAGGCCTTCGCCGCCGTGCTGATGAAGTGGCTGCGCTACACCGGCGCCGACTGGGACAAGACGAACGTCAACGGCGGGGCAATGGCGCTCGGCCACCCGATCGGGGCCACCGGCGCCATGTTGATCGGCACCCTGCTCGACGAGCTGGAGCGCCGCGACCTGCAGACCGGCCTGGTGACGATGTGCACCGGCGGTGGCATGGCCACGGCCACCATCATCGAACGAATCTGACGGCGGAGCGCCGGCCGCACCGCGTTCCCACTCGCCTCTTGCCGGATTCCAACCGTGATGCGGCAGGCTGTGGGCATGGAGACCGCGGTCGTCGACGACCGATTCCGAGCAATGGGGTCCGACATCCACGTGATCGTGGTCGGCGGCACCCGCGACGTGCTGCAACTCGCACGCGACCACATCGGCCAGCTCGAGCGGCGATGGAGCAGGTTCCTGCCCGACAGCGAGATCAGTCTGCTCAACGCCGAGGCCGGCAACCCCGTGGTGGTCACCGACGACACGTTCATGCTGGTCGAACGGTCGGTCGCCGCGTGGCGGCTGACCGGCGGCGGCTTCGACCCCACCCTGCTCGACGCGCTGCGAGCCGCCGGCTACGACCGCAGCTTCGACGACCTGCTCGACACCGCCGAACCGGCCCCGTTGCCGGTGCTCTCCCCGATGCGCCCCGGCCCCACCGACATCGTCTTCGACGACGGCGCGATCACCCTGCCGGCGGGCATGGGCTTCGACCCTGGCGGCATCGGCAAGGGCCTGGCCGCCGATCTCGTCTCCGCACTGATGATCAACGAGGGCGCGGCCGGTGTGTGCGTGAACATGGGCGGCGATCTGCGCGTGAGGGGCGCCAGCCCCACCGGCAACGGGTGGACGCTGGCCATCGATCACCCGTGGTGTGCGACCCCGATCGCGCTGGTCGGCCTCTGGGACGGCGCGGTCGCGACCTCCAGCGTGCTGCGCCGCGTGTGGGAGGTCGGCGGTCAGCGCCGCCACCACCTGCTCGACCCCGCCACCGGTCAACCGTCCACCTCCGACCTGGCGCTGGCCACCGTGATCGCCGGAGATGCATGGGAGGCGGAGGTGCTCGCCAAGGCGGTGCTGCTCCGCGGGACCCGATACGCCTTCGACCTGATGGACTCGGCCACGGCGGCCCTCGCCGTCGGCCACGACGGCACGGTGAGCGCCAGCGACGGGTTTGCGGCGTTCCTCGGCGGGGAACCACTTGCGCGAAGGTTGGTGTTCGACGACGCGCATCGCATCGACATGAAGGACGAGCAATGACTCACATCTGGTGGTACGTCGCCCGCTCGGGCGGCATCGTCGCGTGGGCGATGCTCGCGATCAGCATGTTCTGGGGGCTCGCGCTTTCCAGTCGCTTCCTCGGCAAGCGACCGAAGCCGAACTGGATGCTCGACCTCCACCGCTTCGTCGGTGGCCTCGCCACTGTCTTCACGATCATCCACGTCGTGGCCCTGATGCTCGACACCTATGTCAGCTTCGGTCTCGTCGACGTGCTGGTGCCGTTCACCGGCACGTACCACCCCCTGGCCGTGGCCTGGGGCATCATCGCGATGTACTTCCTGATCGCCGTCGAGATCACCTCGCTGCTGCGCAAGAAGCTCGACAAGCGCTCGTGGCGGTTGACGCACTACCTCAGCTTCCCGCTGTTCGCGCTGGCCACCTTCCACCTGCTGTGGGTCGGCAGCGACCGCGCCACTCCACTGCTGCGGTTCGGCGTGCTCGGGGCGGTGGCCGCGGTGTGCATCGCCACCATGATGCGCATCATCCAGGCCGATCGCGCCGACCAGGCCACGCCGGCGCGGGTTCCGGCCCGCTGAGCAGTACCCACCGACACCCAACGCTGCTCACACGTTCCTCTTACCGGCGATCTTCATCATGGTGTGCACAAGGTCCACACCACGGAAGGTCAGGACGACGAGATGAACGGTTCCACCAACAACACGAGCAGCACCCAGCGTCCGGTCCGCCGGAAGCGCCCGCACCCCGCCCGCACGGCGCGGCGTGCAGTCGGCGCCGCTGGTGTCGGCGGCATGCTCCTGATGACCGGCTTCATGGTCGCCAACGCCGCCACGTCCACGAGCGCCCAGTCCACGAGCACGGCCACCGCTGGTGCCACCAGCAAGGCCACCGCCACCGCAGCAACGCCGGCCAAGGTCGCCCAGTCGACCAGCAAGAGCAGCGGCTGACCGATGCCGTTGTTCTCCCTCGACCGATCACCGACGCTGGTCGACCGGCCGTACTCGCCCCAACGGGCGATGCGGCTGGGCGGGCTGGCCGGCGCCGGGTCGATGCTGGCCGCCGTGGGCATCATGGTCACCGGCGGCGGGTCGTCGGCCAGCGGCGGTGACGCCACCGCCTCGACCCTCGCTCCCGCCACTCTGATCGCCCCGGTCGCGCCCGCCCTCACGCCCTCCTCGGTTCCTATCGTGTCGGTGGCGGAGGCAGCGGTGGCTGCTCCCGAAACTGCGCCGGCGACGACCGCCGCGGCGACCACCACCACGATGGCGACGCCGGTCTGCACGAACACCTACACGATCGTCGCCGGCGACTACTGGAACCTGCTGGCGAGCGAAGCCTCGATCCCGGTCGCCGAGCTGTACGCGGCCAACAACGCCAGCGCCGACACCGCACTGTTCCCCGGGCAGACGGTGTGCCTGCCCGGTGGCGCCACCGTCGTCGTGACGACCACTCCGGCCACTGTCGCCACCACCCCGGCCGCCACCAAGACGACGACCAAGACGACGGCCGCCCCGAAGACGACAGCGGCCCCAGCCCCGGTGGCCACCAGCCCCGCCTCGTCCAGCCACAGCAGCGGCTGACGCACGCCGTCAGGGCTGCGCCGACTCCAGCTCGTACAGCGGCACGGTGCCGTGACGCACCCACAGCCCGGCTCCGGCCTGCTGGAACGCCTTGCGCAAGCGGGTGCGGTACCACTCGCCCGTGCGGTGGTGCACCTCCATGTCGGTGCGCTCGGGGTCGACCACTTCGGTGAGATCGTGGGCCGTAGGGATCTCCAGGTACAGCACGTTGCGGGTGGCCGCCGCCAGATTGGCGATCGCTGCCGTGGCCCCGTCGTCGTCGAGGTAGTGCAGCACGCCGTGGCAGATCACCAGGTCGAACTTCTTGGTCGGCCTCCACGTGGCGATGTCGCGCTGCTCGTGGCCCCACGTGGCGCACGCGTGTTCGCTGATGTCGATCGAGAGCACCTTCACGCGCTCGTGCTGGGCGCGGTACCAGTCGCGCCACATGCCCACCCCGGCGCCGACGTCGAGCACGGATGCAGGTGGCACGCCCCACCACGCGCACATCTCGTGCACAGCAGTGGCCAGGTGACCGATCTGCTCGTGGTCGTGCACCCCCACCAGCCCGTAGAACCGGCGGTAGTACTCGTCGTCGAAGCGAGGCATCGGCCCCATTGTCGCACTGACGCGAGGCGGGGGTGAACGGTCGTCGCGGTCAGTGGCGGGGAGCGTGCTGAGCGGTGTAGCGCGAAGCCTGGGCCTCGCGCGGCCACGAGCGCGGTGCCAAGCCGGCCTTGCGCCAGAGTGCGGCCACGAAACCCTCCGGCTCGGGAAGGTCGTCCCACACAGCGGGCAGGAACGTCGCCCGGTGACGGCCGGCTTCGATGATGACGCCGTCGATGCCCGCCCGGAGCGCCGCAACCAGTTCGTCGTAGCTCTCGGCGGCGATCGGCGCCGGCGGAGAGAGGACGGAGACCGACACGTCGAGCTCGGGAAGGTCGTCGGGCCCGATGGCCCGGAAGCGTGGGTCGGCGAGTGCGGCAGCCCGAGCGCGATCGGCCACGGCGACCACCATCGGTTCGCCGGGCGTCAGGGTGCCGATGCAGCCCATCAATCGCCCCTGCCGTTCGAGCGTGACGAAGACGGCAGCGGGTCGTCGCAACGCCTCCGGGTAGGCCGTCGGCTCGGGCTGCCACCTCACGTGTTCGAGCACGGCCAGGTGCACGGATCGTTCGGCGACATCCACCAGGAGCGTGAGCTCATCCGGGGTGAGCAGGGCCGCGCTCATCGCACCAGGAAGCTTCCGTACCCGACCACGCGGTCCGATGGCCCGGCGGTGTCGCCCGAGTTGCGGAGATCGAGCAGCGCCACGTGCTCGCCGTATCGGCGCGTCAGCTCCAAGGCTCCACGCACCGGCACGACCCCGCAGGCGTCGTCGCTGCTGAGCATCTCCCAGTCGGCGGCGACGATGGCGGCCGCCGTCGCAGCATCCAACCGGCGCGCGGTGAGCGCGTGGTGGTAGTGGCTGAGGTCGCTGGAGACGACCACCAGGGTGTCGGGCTCACCCCAGAACACGGCGAGCGCCTCCGCAACCATCTCCGCCGGCGCGTTGCCGGCGATGATCGGCACCAACGACCAACGGTCGCCGAGGGTCGCCTGCAGGAACGGCACCTGCACCTCCAGGCTGTGCTCGGGGGCGTGTGCGCGATCGTCGACGTGTGCGCCAGGAAGGCCGGCGAGCAACCTGTTCGCGGATTGATCCACCGGCACCACGCCCAGCGGAGTGGCGAAGCCGTCGGCGGAGGACAGCGCCAGACCGCGTACCGGTACCCGGTGCGCCGGCCCGATCACGACCACTCGTCTGATCGCGTCGCGCCACGGCGTGAGCACGGCGTAGGCGGTGGCGGCAACAGGGCCGGAGTACACGTAGCCCGCGTGCGGGACGATGAGCGCGGCCGGGATGGTGTCGTTCGCCGACGCCGACGTCGGCGGCACTGCCGCGATCATCTCGTCGATCATGGACCGCAGCCGAGCGGGGTCCGAGGGGTAGAAGCTGCCCGCCACCGCCGCGGGACGGATCCTGTTCATGGCTCGTCGTACTCTCGAGCGGCGAGGTGGATCGGCCGCCGCCGCCGGCCCCATTCGCCGGGCGGGCCGTCGAACACGCCGGCGATCCTGGTACCGCAACCTCGGCAGTGCCCGTCGCCGCTGAGGTGGTAGCTGTTGATCCGGTACCAGTCACGTTCGATGGCGGCAGTGCCGCACGTGGGGCACCAGGTGGTGCCACCGGCGACGTCGTGCACGTTGCCCGTGTACACGTACTGCAGCCCGTTGTGCATCGCGATGTGACGGGCCCTGGTCAACGTCGCAGGTGGCGTGGCCGGTACGTCGAGCATCTTGAAGTCGGGGTGGAACGCAGTGAAGTGCAGCGGAACCTCGTTGCCGAGGTGCTCGACGATCCAGGTGCTGAGCTGCGCGATCTCGGCGTCGGAGTCGTTCCGACCCGGGATCAGCAGCGTGGTGACCTCCACCCACACCCCGTTCGCCACCAGCCACTCCAGCGTGTCGAGCACCGGTTGCAGGTGGCCGCCGCACACGCGATGGTAGAAGTCCTCGGTGAACGCCTTGAGGTCGACGTTCACCGCATCCATGCGCGAGAACAGCTCCTCGCGCGGTCCCGGGCACACGTAGCCGGCGCTGACGGCCACCGTGCGAAGGCCGGCGGCATGGCAGGCGTCGGCTGCGTCGGCTGCGTACTCCAGGAAGACCACCGGGTCGTTGTAGGTGAACGCCACGCTCGCGCAGCCTTGCTCGATGGCTGCCCGCGCAATCGTCTCCGGGTCGGCAGCGTCGGCCAACGTGTCGGTCTCGCGGCTCTTGGAGATGTCCCAGTTCTGACAGAACCGGCAGGCGAGGTTGCAGCCCGCCGTGCCGAAGGAGAGCACGGAGGTGCCCGGCAGGAAGTGGTTGAGCGGCTTCTTCTCGATGGGGTCGACGCAGAACCCGCTCGAGCGGCCGTAGGTGGTGAGCACGATCTCGTCGTTCGCCCGTGCGCGCACGAAGCACAGGCCCTGCTGGCCCTCGTGCAGCTTGCAGGCGCGTGGGCACACGTCGCACTGGACGCGACCGTCCTCCAGCCGGGTCCACCAGCGAGTTGGGAACGTGGCGGGAGGTGCCTTCACGCCTTCAGGGTGCGCCCACTGACATGCGCCGTCCAGCGCCGTTGGTCCCTCAGCCGCCGAGCATCTCGTCGTACAGGCCCCTGAGCGATGCGGTCACTGCCGGGGGTGCGCTGCGCGGGTGGCCGGCATCGAAGGGCGGGGCAGGGTCGTACTCCATGTCGAGCTGGGCGGCTTGGGCGTACTCGGCGCCCATGATGCGCTCGACCAGCACCAGGCTCATGTCGATGCCCGCCGACACGCCGGCGGCGGTGATGATCTTGCCGTGCTCCACCACCCGTGCGTCGGTGGGGATCGCGCCATAGTCGGCCAGCTCGGCGTGGCTGTACCAGTGGGTGGTGGCGGGGACACCCCGGAGGATGCCCGCCGAACCGAGCAGGAGTGCACCCGTGCACACGGAAGTGGTCCACTGGGTGTTCGGGTGGATCTCGCGGATCCAGTCGACGAGCACGTGGCCCTTGCGGGCCATGCCGATCGCGGCCACGCCGCCGGGCACCACGAGCACGTCGACTTGCGCCACCTCGTCGATGCCCATCTGCGCCTCCATCGTGAAGCTGCCACCGTTGCCCACTGGCCCGGGCCGTTCGGCCACGAACACGAACTCGTAGCCGGGGATGCCGGCGATCGCGTGGTACGGGCCGATGGCATCGAGTGCCGTGAAACCGGGGTAGAGAAGCATCGCGGTGAGCATGCGGGGTGGCCTTCTGCGGAGTGGGTGGGTTCAGGTGACGGGCACGACGAGTGCTTCGATGCTGCTGCCGTCGCGAGAGTGCAGCAGCACCCACGCCCGGTCGCCGGCGTCGACGGAGACCGTGACCGGATCGATGACGCTCGGGTCGGCACAGTCTTGGTTGTTGCTGCCCCAACCATGGAACGTGAAGGTGGTCTCGCCCGGCGCCACATCGAAGGGCACGTACTGCGTGCCGCCCAGCACGGCCGGTGTGTAGCCCTGGTCGGTCATGCGCGGTTGCGGAGCACACCCGACGACCCCTTCGATGCCGATCTGGAACGACGGCTCGACACCGGCGATGCGCTGCTCGAAGCCGCTGCCCTCGGAGAGCGGGTTGAGCCTCAGCTGATAGGCGTAGAACTGCACCAGCGCCTGCCCGTCGAGGGCGGCTGGGAAGGCGTTGGGGTCGCCCGGCGCGACATCGGTGAGCAGCAGTCCGGTACCCGTGGCGGCCTCACCGTCGTACACGATGAGGTGGGTGTAGTGCTGATCGGCGCCGGCGCTGAACATGCCGGCGAACGGTGTTGCGTCCGGCCCGGCACCGGCCTCGACGGCAACCACCGACATGCCCTCAGGGGCGCCGTAGACCGGCGAGATCTCGCCGTACTCCAAGCCCTCCGCCAGCAGGATCGGGGCGTACTCGAAGCTGCGCACCGCCCAGATGTCGAGCGTCGGGGTGGTTCCGTCGGGCAGTACCGCGAGGTGCACCACCTGGTTGGCGCCGACATAGGTGGAGGGGTCGGCCGCCGGCAGCAACTCGTTGGGAGAGGTCGGTGTGGTCGTGCTCGTCGTCTCACCCAAGGCGGCGGCAGTGGAAGTGGGGGCAGTGCCCGCCGAGCCGGTGTCGGTGCGCTTGCCCTGTGCTCCTCCACCGCAGGCGACGACGGCGATGATCGTCACCGAGCACAACAGGAGCAGTGGCCGGCGAACCGTGGGCATGATGGGATGGTAGAGGCGGAGTGCCGCGCAGGCGCAAACCCGCTCCCGCTGCACGACGAAAGAGCCGGCCTCCCCCATTTGGAGTGTGTGTTCGTGGGGGGAGAGGCCGGCAGGCGAGCGACTCCGATGGTGACCGGTCAGGATCTGTCGTCATCGCTTCGTTACAGGAGGAGTCGTCGCGTCGGGCCGATCAGTTCCCCGGTTCCGGCAGTTTTCTCATTGCTCGAGCTGCCCGACCAGCGCTACGCCGTGTCGATAGGCGTCGTCGTCGTCGGTCCAGCCGGAGGAGAACGCCGAGGCGTCCAGCGCGGCGGCCAACCGCTGGGCATCGGCTCCGTCGAACACTTCGGCCAGCACTTCATTCGGCGCACGCGGGTCGCCACCGCGCTGTACGGCTGCCACGAGGAAGCGGTCCTGCAACACGCCCCACCGCCCACGCCGCCGCCGCTGCCACCAACCGCGAGCAACTCGTGCGGCGAGCACCAGCGCGGCGCTCGCGAGCGCCGCAGAGAGCACGAGTGCCAAGTGATCGCTGACGGCGCGGGCGATCGCCTTCGCCAGATCGCCGCCGATCGTGGAACGCTCGGCTTCGCCGGCAAGCGGCACGGATGCGGTCGGGTCGAAGGCCACCCATCCGAAACTGGGGAACCTGACCTCCACCCAGGCGTGTGCGTCACTGGCTCTGCTCAGCCACACGCCGGCCACCTCGTCGCGCTCGCCCGGTACGTACCCCGTGGCGATGCGGGCCGGCACGCCGAGCGTGCGCAGCAGGATCGCCGTCGCCGTCGCGATCTGCTCGCAGAAGCCCTGCCGTGACTCGAACAGGAAGTGATCGACTGCGTCGGCACCCTCCGGCGGCACGGGGGCGTCGAGGTCGTAGGTGACGTGCTGGCGCAGCCAGCCTTGGATGGCGAGGATCACGTCGTAGGTGGAAGTCGTCCCGGCGGCGAGCGACGCGGCCAGTGCACGGGTGCGCGGTGTCGTGCCGGCCGGCAACGCGGTGAACTCCGCGGGCGAGCCCAGCTTCGCCAGGTCGCCATCGTCGCGGAGACCAGCCGCTGTGGCGCCCGACCTCTGCGACACGACCGTGTAGGCGCTGCCCGCCGGCAGCACGACATCGGCCCTGAGTGCGCCGTCGGGTCGCGCCCACAGCTTCGCATCGAGCAGCACCCGCTCGGCGCGTGAGGCCGCGAACACGATGTTGGGCAGATCGACCTGGGCGTAGAAGGTCTGGACGAACTGGTCGTCGGAGCTCGCATCCACATCGCCGGTGGCGGCGGTGATCACATGCTCGGGGGGATCGGTGAGCACGCCGGTGGCGTCATCGACGCGCCACACGCGGCCGTCGAAGTCGCTGAAGGTCTGCCCGCGCCAGAAGTCGGGGTAGGGCGCTCGGACACGCAGCACCACCTCGTTGCCCAGACCCCCGCGCAACGACGTGTCCATCGCCGGGCTGAAACCCGGATAACCACCGGACCCGCCGGGGCCGGTCCGGTCGCCGCCAGGCGCGGCACCACCCAGCAGCGGCGAACCGTCGGCGGCCACCAGACCACCGTCGTCGCGGATCGGCCGGTAGTCCTCCAACCAGCTCGGGAGCGTGAGCTGTGCTGGCCCTTCGGGCACGGGCAGGAGGGCCAGGATGGCGAGCACGGCCGCGGCCGCGGCGACCAACGCGATGCCGCTGCGGGTGCCGGCGCGAGCACGCTTGCGTGGCGGTGACGGCGAGGTGCTCGTGAGCCGGTGGTCGACGCGTGCGACCGCTCGCGAACCGGCTGCCAGCCCGAGCACGGCGACCCCCAACCAGGCGGCCAACGTGCCATCCACGCGAATGCCGGCGGCATACGACGTGAGCATCGCCGAGCAGGCGAGCGCGACTCGAGCCGATCTGCGATCCGTGCACTCGAAGCCCTGCATCACCATCAACGTCACCAGCACCTGCGGCAGGAGGAAGCGCAGCGAGTTGGCGACGCTGTGGATGGCGTTCGGGTCGATGAGCGCTGCCGCGACGCCGGCTCCGGCGAGCAACCCGCACACCTGCCGGAGCCACTTGCGATGATCGGGCCCGTGCTGCGTGAAGAACGCTCCCAAGGCCACCACGGCGACGACGACGGCAAGCGGGACCGGGCCATAGCCGAGCGGTTCCAGCAACATGACCAGTGGTGTCGCCGCGGCGAGTGCCACGAACCAGCGGGCGGTGGGCGTGAGCGAACGCTCCGGCTCGGGCGACAGCAACGCGAGCGACCGGCGCCACCACGGGAGGTCGTGCGAGGGCACGTCGGGCCGTGGTTCGAACGCGGCGCTCCAGCGCAGCATGGAGTCGCGGCCGGCGAGCGGATTCGCGGCGCCGTCGTCGACTCGCACGGCCAGGCGAGCGCCCGCGGCAAGGCCGCGCTCGAGGCTGTGACGAACCATGGCCGCCTCGAGGTCGGGGTCGCCGGTGCCCGTGCGCGCCTGCACGACCCACCGCTCATCGGTGTCCTTGCGTCGCTGCCGCACCACGAACTCGCCGCTGCGCAACGTCGACGGCCAGTGCACCGCGGTCAACTCGTCACCATCGCGCCACTGACGGATGCCGTCCACTTCGTCGCGGCCGGTGGCGGCGCTCGGGAGCACCTCGTCGTGCTCCGCGCCCGATGAGGTGGTGAAGGGAGCGCCGTGGTCGGCGGGCGCCGGCGCCACGGCCAGCGGCGCGATCTCGATCGTCGATGTGCGTCGCCACCACACCAGGCCCAGCCTGCCGGCTGACGTGCAGCGGGCAGCGACGGTGTGGTGGATGCCGCGTGAGGGAGCGGTGCCGGCCAGCGTGTCGACGCCGGGCTCGAACCAACCGCTCGCGACCACGGCGGAGGAGATGCGCAGCTCGACGAAGACGCGTGCGGCCCCGGCCAGCTCCATCCGCCACGAGACTTCCTCGCCTTCCTCGGTGAGGCCGGTCGTTGCGAGCGACACGACCTGCACGCCGCGCAGTGCCGCCCAGCCGCTCAGCACGCCGGCGGCGAAGGCGACCAACCCGATGGCCAGCAGGATCACCACTGCAGACGCGCCCGTGAGGATGGCGAACGCGCCGGTGACGAGCCACGCGATCCCGAGCGAGAACGCCCCGTAGGAGGCGCCGATCGGCCGGCTCAACGCCGAGGCGCCTGCACCGCTGCCACGCACTCGGTCACCACGTCCGTTGCCGTCGTCCGATCCTGACCCACGAGCACCAGGCGGTGTGCCAAGGCGCTGCTCGCCGCCCGGGCGACGTCGTGCGGGGCGACGAAGTCGCGCCCTGCCATGACGGCGAAGGCGCGGGCCATCGCGACCATCGCGA
>JBAVTH010000231.1:0-2100 GCA_049696035.1 Ilumatobacteraceae bacterium | reverse complement strand
CGGCGGCCTGGCCCCATCGCTGGAGCGGGATGGTGCGCCGCAGCTCGTCGTGCACCGCGGGCAGCGACTGCAGCCGCGAGGTCATCTCCGTCTCGGTCGGGCCGGGGCACACCGCGTTGACCGTGATGTTGTCGGGCCCGAGGTCGATCGCCGCCGCACGGACGAGGTTGATGACGGCCGCCTTCGAGGTGTTGTAGGCCCACATGCCCGGATCGCCACCGATGCCCGATGTCGAGGCTGTCACCACGATCCGCCCGACGCCAGCCAGCCGCATCGATGGCACCACGGCCCGCATCCCGAGCACCACGGCGCGCACGTTGACCGCCAGCGCGCGATCGAACTCCTCCATCGGTAGGTCGAGCAGGTCGCCACTCATCGAGATGCCGGCGTTGAACACCGCCGCGTCCAGCCGTCCGAAGCGAGCGAGTGCAGCCGCAACGGCATCGGCGTTCGTGTGGTCGCTGGTGACGTCGCCCTCCACGATCTCCACAGAATCGTCGAGTCCTTGCATGGCGACCCAGTCGAATCGGTCGCCAACAAGGTCCACCGCAACGACCGAGGTGCCCAGCTCGACCAGTCGCTCGACGGTGGCACGCCCGATTCCGGAAGCCGCGCCGGTGACGACGGCAGCACGAAGGCTGGCCGTTGCAGACATCAGCGATGCCTGCGGTTGTTGTCGTTCGACGTGCCGGCCATGCGCCACGTTACGTCGGCGCCGACAGGACACCGCGCTCGTGGACGAGTCGTCATGGGAAGCGATCGACCCGACCAGCTCGACCGTCCGCTTGCACATAGTGAATGCGCGTTCGGTTATCTTTCGGGCAACAGTAACTGCGCTGACAGCGCCACCCACAGGAGACGACCATGGACCTTGGACTCAGCGGTAAGAAGGCACTCATCACTGGAGCCACCAAGGGCATCGGGCGAGCGATTGCGGAGACTCTGCTCGCCGAAGGCGCGTCGGTCGCGATCTGCGCCCGCAACGCAGAGGGCCTCCAGAAGGCCGTCGCGGACATGTCGGCGCTGGGCACGGTCGTGGGCCAGGTGGTCGACGCCGCCGACGGCCAGGCCCTCGCGGCGTGGGTCGCGTCGTCCGCCGAACAGCTCGGCGGCATCGACATCTACGTCCACAACACATCGGGCAAGCCGGCAAAGAGCACCGAAGGCTGGCTGAACAACTTCAACATCGACATGATGGCCCTGATCCACGGCGTCGGCGCCGCGACAGAAGCCCTCGCTGACGGCGGCGGCTCGGTCATCAGCATCGGCACCACCGCCACGGCCGAGCATTTCGCATCGGGTTCCAACAGCTACAGCGCGTTCAAGTCCGCCGTCACCAACTGGACGCTCGGCCAGGCCCAGGTGCTGGGAGCGAAGGGCATTCGCTGCAACGTCGTGTCACCCGGCCCGATCTTCGTCGAGGGCGGCGACTGGAACAAGATCAAGGATCACATGGCTGCCTTCTACGAGGCCACCGAGAAGCTGCACCCGCAGGGCGCGCTGGGCACCGTGCAAGACGTCGCCAACGTGGTTGCCTTCCTGGCGAGCGACGCGGCGAAGCACGTGAACGGTGTCAACGTCACCGTCGATGGTGGCTTCCTCAAGCGCATCGACTTCTGACCCGGCGCCCGGACACGCGTCGCGGCAGATGAGCAACTCACCCACCGGTAGCCGGATCGACGTCACGTTGGTCGCAGGCGGCATGTACCACGACGTCGACTTCGCGCGCATCCAGCTGCTCACGCTGCTCGCCGAGCACGAGGAGTTCCGCGTGCGCGTGCAACCCGACTACGAGGACGCGGACGCCATCGCCGCCGGTTCGATCCTCGTCAGCTACACGTGCAACGTGCGCCCGTCCGAGGCCGCCCAGGCGACGATCCGCGCCTGGGTCGAGGGCGGCGGCCGCTGGGTGGCGCTGCACGGCACCAACGCCGCACTCGACGTGGGCACACCCAACGGTGTCGACTCCCCGCGGGTGTTCCCGCTGTGGGCCGACACGCTCGGCTCCCAGTTCATCGCGCACCCGCCGATCGCGCCGTACCTGGTCGAGCCGACGGCACCCGATCACTGGCTGGTCGCCGGCATCGAGCCGTTCGAGAC
>JBAVTH010000230.1:0-5748 GCA_049696035.1 Ilumatobacteraceae bacterium | reverse complement strand
GGGCAAGGTGACGGCGAAGAAGGCCGCACCCAAGAAGGCTGCACCCAAGAAGGCTGTCGCGAAGAACGCCGTCGCGAAGACGGCGGCGCCGAAGAAGGCCGTCGCAAAGAAGGCCGCACCGGCGAAGCGAGCCCGCTGAGCTGAGTCGCGCCGCAGTCGTCGTACCCGACCACTCCTACCGGCCGGCGACCGGCTACTTCTTGGCGACGAAGGGCAACGGCACGATGCGACCCGGCAGCATCGAGCCACGCACGTCGACCTCCACCGCGGCGCCATCGGCAAGGTCGGGCGGCAGGAAGGCCAGCGCGATGCCGTGCTCCAGCACCGGCGAGAATTTGCCACTGCTGACAGCACCCACTACGACACCGTCGTGGCGCACCGGGCAGTCGGCACGTGGCGGCCGGCGGCCATCGGTGGCGATGCCGCGCAACAGGCGCGACACACCGCGCTCGCGCTCGACCGCCAGCGGCTCGCGGCCACGGAACTCGTCCTTGCCCCACGCCACGACCCAACCCAGCCCCGCCTGCAACGAGGTGATGCCGGCACCCAGCTCGTGGCCGTGCAACGGCAGCCCGGCCTCTAGGCGCAACGTGTCGCGTGCGCCGAGTCCGGCCGGCATCACACCGCACGACATGATCGCCGACCACAGGTCGCCGGCAGCGTCGGCCGGCACCGCGATCTCCACGCCCGCTTCTCCGGTGTAGCCGGTACCGGCCACCACACATGGCGCACCGTGCCAATCGAGCTCCTCGACGCGAAAGCGGCCCACGTCGGCGGCCGCGGGGAACACCGCAGCCAACCGCTCCTTGGCCCGCGGCCCCTGCACGGCCAGCACTGCGCGGTCGCGGGTGGTCTCGGTGCCGCCGATCGCCGCGCGCACGCGATCGGTGTTGGAGGCGTTGGGCATCACGTCGAACACGTCGTCGCGCACCCACCACACGATGATGTCGTCGAGCACCGACGCATCGGTCTCGTCGAGCAGATGCGTGTACTGGGCACGACCGGGCGACACCTTGTGCAGGTCGTTGGTGAACGCCCACTGCAGGCGATCGAGCGCGTCGGCGCCCTCCACCCGAACAGTGCCCAGGTGGGACACGTCGAACACCACGGCGTCGTTGCGGCACGCCATGTGCTCGTCGAGCGTGCCGGCCTGGTAGGCGACGGGCATCTCCCACCCACCGAAGGGCACCATCTTCGCCCCGAGCTGACGGTGGAAGACGTCGAGCGGGCTGACCTCGAACTCGGCCATCACACTGCCTGCGCCGCAGCCAGCAGGGCTCCACCAGGGTCGCCGAAGTGCAGCAGCGACGCGTCGAGATCGGTCTTGACGCTGCCGATCGCCAACACGTTGAGCACTCCCTGGCCGCCACGTCGCACGATGTCGATCAGCATCTCGCCGTCGCACAGCAACACGTCGTGGCCGCTGATCACCAACGTCGCGGTGGCGATGTCGGTGTCGGCCTGCTCACGCAGGTACGTGAACGCCTTGCGCACCGATTCCAGTTTGATGCCCGCATCGAGGAGGCTCTTGATCACCCTCAGCTCCAGCAGGTCGCGGTAGCTGTACGTACGCCGACTGCCGCTACCACTTGCATCGGAGAGCGAGGGGCGGATCAGATCGGTGCGCGCCCAGTAGTCGAGCTGCCGGTACGAGATGCCCACCACACTCGCGGCCTTGGTACCGCTGAAACCGACCTCACTCATTGCTGCCTCCGAACGCCTCGTCACACGCGAGTAACTACGCCTGTGTAACCGGGTTGCCATGGTAGGCCCACTCGCGCGCGCCGTCAAGCACGCGACGCGCGAACAATTCGCGCGCTGCGCGCGAACTAGCTGGCGAAGTCTTCCGGGGTGACATCGTCGAGGAAGTCGCGGAACTCGTCGAGGATGGCCTCTTCATAGCCTCCACCATCGTCCTCGGGCTGCTCGATGGCTGCCTCGTCGAGCAAAGCCTCCTCGGCGAAGATCGGTGAGGAGGTGCGCACTGCGAGCGCAATCGCATCGCTGGGCCGGCTGGAAACCGTCAGCTCCCCCGCCGCCGTCTGCAGGTGCAGCATCGCATAGAAGGTGTGCTCGCGCACCTCGGTGATGACGACCTTCTCCAGCGTTGCCCCCAGGCTCTGCAGAATCGTCACCGCCAGATCGTGAGTGAGCGGGCGCGGCGGCACGATGCCCTCCATCGCACTGTGGATGGCCGAAGCCTCGGGACCACCGATGAGGATGGGCAGCACACGCGGGCGCTCGGCCTCGACCTCGCGCAACATGACCACCGGCGTGTTGGCCGGCAGTTCCACACGCACCCCGAGCAATTCCATGCGGATCACACGGGTGATGGTAGCCGGGTTCGCCGCGATCAGGCTTCGAGGTGATGCTGCAACGCGGCGTGCAGGATTGCCGCCCTCAGCTCGCCGCCCTGGCGCGACAGCTCGGTGAGCAAGGCCGCCGCCTGCTGCCGGCTCTGCGGGTTGCGCTGGCGGATCAGTGGCAGAACCAGTTGCTCGAACAGCGACGCTTCGCGCTCCGCCGACTGCCGCCAACCACGAAGATGCCGCGGCTCGACCCCGCGCTCGAGAAAGCCTGCTGCCGCACGGGCGATGGCCAGATCTGACGAGGAGTAGAGCGCGTTGGCGCCAGTGCCGCGACCGGCAAGCAGACCGTACGACTCCAGCTCGGCGAGCTGCTTCGACGTGATGCCGGCCATCGTGCACAGCTCGGCACTCACGTACGTGTCGTGCGCGGTCTCTGCCGGCGATTGGTGCGAACCGTTGCCGGCGAAGAAGGCAACGGCCGGGTTCGGCGACGAGCTGTGCACCGCAGGCTGCGGGGCAGCAGGCGCGGATGGCGAGGTGGCGGCGAACGAAGCGGCCTGGGCCACCACGGGTGGCGCCACGCGAGGTGGAGCCGCCGGAGGCGGAGCGATGCGCAGCTGCGCCGCCGGATGGTGGGAGGTGGGCACCTCGGTGCCCTCCGGGATGTCGAGTTCGCCGGTCTCGTCGAAGCCGCCGTCGGACGGGCCCCGATCGTGCTCGAGCACCGTGACGTTGCGCAGCCCACGCGGTGGGGTGAGGGAACCGGTCTCGTCGATCTCGCCGCTCTCCAGCCGATCGCGGATGACACGCAGCGGCAGGAAGTTCTCGCGCTGCTCGCGAAGGATCACCCGAAGGCGATCGACATCGAGGTCGTAGAACTTGCGATAGCCCGAGGGGGTTCGCTCCGGATCGATCAGCCCTTGGCTCTCCAGGAAGCGGATCTTGGAGATGGTGACGTCGGGGAACTCCTCCAGGAGCAGCGCCAGCACTTCACCGATGGACAGATACGGGTGCTCCCCCATCGATCACCCTTCCGCCTTCTGGAAGAACACCAGGCGGAACTTGCCGATCTGCAGCTCGTCGCCTTGCATCAGCTGCGCCTCTTCGATGCGGGAGTTGTTGACGTAGGTGCCGTTCAGCGAGCCGGAGTCGCGCACCAGGTACTCGTTGCCGGTGCGGATGATCTCGGCATGGCGACGCGAGACGGTGATGTCATCGAGGCTGATCTCACCGTCGGTGGAGCGGCCCAATCGGGTGATGGGCGCGTCGAGCGACATGGCGGCGCCGGCCTGAGGCCCGTTGCGCACGACGAGCGACGCTGCGCCGCCCGGCAGCTCGTTGAGGTGCACGACCACGTCGTCGCCGGGCCCCGCGGCATCCTGCAGCGGGTCGACCTTCGCCAGGGTGATCGTGTGGTCGGCAAGGCGATCGAGCACGCCACCGCAGGACGAGCAGAACGCCGCCTCCGGCGGGTTCCGGTGACCGCACTGGTTGCAGAACACGTACGCCATTGACGCCAACCCTAACCGTCGATCAGTGCTTGATACGCCGTCGCATCCAGCAGCGCGTCGATCTGGCCGGCATCGGAGCACTCGATCTCGCACAGCCAGCCCGCACCGTAGGGGTCGGAGTTCAGCGTCTCGGGTGCGTCGCCGAGCGCATCGTTGACCGCGACCACCGTGCCCGAGACCGGCGCGTACACGTCGCTGACCGACTTCGTGCTCTCCACCTCGCCGAACGAATCGCCCGCCGACACGGTGGCGCCCACAGTGGGAACCTGCACGTAGACCACGTCGCCGAGCGCATCCTGGGCGTAGTCGGTGATGCCGACACGCACCCGGTTGCCGTCGACGGCGACCCACTCGTGATCCGTGCTGTAACGAAGCTGCTGCGGTACCTGCATGACCGTCACGTTAGCCGCGCGAGGTGCGCCCGGCCCTCACGCTCTCGCGGATCGTGGGCACATAGGTGATCGCCGTGTAGTAGCTCAACGCCAGACCGGGAATGCCCAGGATCCATGCCGCCACCAGGAACCAGCGGTGGCCGATGAAGTCGGAGGCGCCGAGCATGAAGCCGGGCAGCGCGAACATCAGCAGGAACGTCGCCGTCTTGCCCCACCAGGTGACATCGAATCGCTTCATGCCGAACAGCAGGGTGGCGATGGCCACGGTGCCGCCGAACAGCACCTCGCGGATCACCACCAGCCAGAAGAACCACAGCGGGGCGATGCCCTTGATGATGATGCCGGTGATGCCGACGATGAACAGCAGGCGGTCGGCCGTGGGGTCGAACATCTTGCCGAACTCGCTGACCTGGTTGAAGCGGCGGGCGAGCCAACCATCGACCCAGTCGGTGGCGCCCAGCCCACCCAGCAGGAACGCCGCCCCGGCGAGGTTGTCGCGGGAGAACAACATCCAGAGGAACAGAGGGATGCAGCACAACCGGGCGAGGGTGAACAGGTTCGGCGCGGTGAGGAACTGATGCGACGACAGCTGCTGATCGATGGGTTCCACGGACCGGGAGCGTACAAGCGCAGCGCGATCACCCGGGAACCACGTGTCTCCGACCGGGCGTTGAGCTGCGTACGCTGCCCGCATGACTGCTCAACAGATCTCCGACGGCGCGCTCGAAGGACAGGTGGCGTTCGTCACCGGCGCCGGCTCAGGCCTCGGTGCCGCCTTCGCTCGGCGGCTGGCCGCCGACGGTGCCACCGTCGTGATCAACGACCTCAACCCCGATGCCGCCGCCGAAGTGGCCGCCGAGGTCGGCGGCGACACCGCCATCTTCGACGTGTGCGACTCCGGTGCCTTCACCGCCGAGATCGACAAGGCCGTCGCCCGCCATGGCCGCATCGACATCCTCGTCAACAACGCCGGCTTCGCTCCCCCCACCGACCCAGCGCGCGTCCAGCAGGCTTTCGCCAACCAGATGGCCCGCATGGAGGGCCGCGTCGACGAGCTCGTCCCGCCCAACAGCACCGTCGACCTCAGCGACGAAGACTGGGATCGCATGATCAGAGTGCACCTGTACGGCACCTTCTACGGCACCCGTGCAGCCTTGCGCCACATGACCCCCGCCCGCAGCGGTGCCATCGTCAACATCTCGTCGGTGCTCGGCTTGCGCCCGATGGCCGGCGCCCTGCACTACGCCACTGCCAAGGCAGGAATCATCGCGCTCACCAAGTCCGTCGGCCAGGAGGTGGCCCCCTACGGGGTTCGGGTCAACGCCGTCTGCCCCGGCTGGATCGACACGCCGCTGCTCGGCGCGATGGACCCGATGATGATGGCCGGCATCGTCATGCAGATCCCCAAGGGTCGCATGGGCAGGCCGCAGGAGCTGGCCGAGCTGGTGCGCTTCCTGTGCGGACCGGAGAGCAGCTACTGCAACGGCGATGTCTTCGCAGCCTCGGGAGGGTTCGCCTGATGACCACCATCTTCAC
>JBAVTH010000229.1:0-5297 GCA_049696035.1 Ilumatobacteraceae bacterium | reverse complement strand
GTGCTGCTGGAGATGCTGGAACACCAGCCGACGATCGACGCAGTCGCCGCTGCCCGTGCCGAGTACGCGGCCCGTCGGCGAGCCGTCACCGAGGTGTTGGCGGCGGCCGGCGTGGGCTTCACCGGCACCGACGGCATCAACCTCTGGATGCAGGTCGCCGACGAGCGCTCCGCCCTCCTCACGCTGGCCGCGCAGCGCATCGGTGTCGCTCCCGGCGAACCGTTCATGGTGCGCGACGACGCTCCGTCGCTGCGCGTCACGGTGGGCCTGATCGATCACTCGATCGACGACTACGCCACCCGGTTGGCCGAGGCCGCCGGCAACGCTCCCACCCGCAGCGGCCAGCGCTGACCGCTCTCGCGCGTTCCTCCCCTCGGCCTTCCCTCGACTGACAGAGGTTGGGGCGGGCGCTGCGCATGGCAGGCTGGCGGGGTGCCCGACCGCTTCATCGACCTCAGCCACACCATCACCGACGGGATGGAGACCTACCCAGGTCTCCCCACCCCCACGATCGGCACGGTGCTGTCGCGCGAGGAGAGTCGAGGGAGGTACGCGCCCGGGATCGAGTTCCACATCGGCTCGATCGAGCTGTGCACCAACACCGGCACCTACCTCGACACGCCGGCGCATCGCTACGAGGACGGCTGGGACCTGCAGTCACTGCCGCTGGAGCGCTGCGTGAACCTTCCGCTGGTCGTGATCGATCTACCGCTGCACACGAAGGCGCCATACGGCTTCGGCCCGGACGACTTCTCCGGCGTGGACCTGATGGGCGCCGCCGTGATCATGCGCACGGGTTGGGCTGCACATTGGGGCACACCTCACTACTTCGACAACACCCACCCGTACCTCACGGCCGACGGCACCGACTTCCTCGCGGATCATGGCGCCGTGCTGGTGGGCATCGACTCACTGAACATCGACAGCACGGTCGGCAACGACCGCCCGGCCCACAGCGGCCTGCTCGCCCACGGCATCGCGATCGTGGAGCATCTCACCAACCTCCACGAGCTCCCGCCCCGAGGCGCCCTGTTCAGCGCGGTGCCCGTGAAGATCGCCGGCCTGGGCACCTTTCCCGTGAGAGCCTTCGCCACCGTCGGCTGACGGCGAACGGCCAGTCGCTGCTCGCGAGTTCAGCGGCGGTCGGGCGAACCCGCGCCGGCAGCAGTGGGCGGCCAGCTGGGAGGAACCGGCTTGGCGGTCATGGTGCGCTCCTTCGACATCGGTCGATGCTCGGAACGTCGAGGCAAGCCGTGAAGATTTCGACATAGGTTGGCCACGAAGTGTCGAACGATCCGCGCCGGTATCGACGTTGCCGATATCGAAACAGCGGCGCTGACCGCACCACCCAGGGAGCATTCATGAAGTTCGTCATCTTGATTCATTCCAACCCACAGCCGTGGGGCCACCCGACCTCCGACTTTCTTGCCGAGCACCAGGCGCTACCGGCCGAGACCCGTGCCCAGCTGAGCACTGAGTGGGAGGCAGTCATGGCACAAGCCGGCGCCGCTGGTGAGATCGTCACTGCCGAAGCGTTGGCCGACCCGAGGTCGGCGACGCTCTTCCGTTGGCAGGCCGGCAGACCACTGGCAACTGACGGCCCGTATGCGGAGACCAAGGAGCAGTTCGCCGGCTTCTTCCTGATCGATGTCGCCAGCCGCGAGCGTGCCGAGGAGATTGCCCAGGCGTTCTGCGGCCCCGGCGAAACGATCGAACTACGTCCGGCGATGTGGCCGGGCGGCAACGATCAGTGAGCCCAACCGGCTTCGAAGACCTGTGTCGCGAACAGGCGCCCCACATCTTGGCGGCCTTGCTGCGGCGCCACGGCGACTTCGCCGCGTGCGAGGACGCGGTGCAAGAGGCTCTCCTCGCCGCAGCGCAGCAGTGGCCTGTCGACGGTCTGCCCGCCTACCCGCGTGGCTGGCTGATCCAGGTCGCCTCTCACAAGCTCGTCGATGCGCAACGCCGAGACGGGGCACGAACACGGCGCGAACTCCGAGACGTGCAACGGCTCACCGCCGACTCCTCGAGCTCACCGTCAGCGGCCGATGACGCGTACACGCTCGACAGCGACGACACGTTGCAGATGCTGCTGCTCTGCGCCGAACCGGGCCTCAGTGATGCGTCGAGCGTGGCGCTCATGCTGCGTGCCGTCGCCGGGCTGACGACGGCGCAAATCGCGTCGGCGTTTCTGGTCCCTGAGGCCACCATGGCTCAACGCATCAGCCGAGCCAAGGCCTCGATACGCGCCAACGGGGCGTACCTTCCCGCACCCACCGCAGACGATCTGCCCAAGCGGCTGCACGCCGTGCGCCAGGCGTTGTACCTCGCTTTCACGGCCGGCCACACGCGCTCCGCCGGTTCGAAACTGATGGATATCGACCTGGCGACAGAAGCCATTCGAATCACCCGCCTGTTGCACGATGCAATGCCCGGCGACACCGAGACCACCGGCCTGCTCGCACTGATGTTGTTGACCCACTCGCGTGCCGCAGCACGACAGGACGCCGATGGCAATCTCGTGCCGCTCGACCAGCAAGACCGCACCGCATGGGATAGGGCAGCCATCGCCCACGGCACACAGCTCATCGAGGAGGCGCTTCCAGCGGGCCAGATCGGTCCGATCCAACTGCAGGCCGCCATCGCCGCCGTGCACGCCCAAGCCGCTGCTCCGGAGGACACCGACTGGCTACAGATCGTCGTCCTGTACCGCATGCTCGAACGCGTAGCCCCCTCGCCGGCAGTCACGCTCAACCTGGCCGTCGCGATCGGGATGGCGCACGGGCCACACGCGGGCCTGGCCGCCCTCGCGCCGCTTCTCGAGGCCACCGACCAGCGGCACAACCATCGACTGCATTCAGCGCACGCTCATCTGCTCGAACTCGCTGGTCAATCACCTCAGGCGCGCGCCGCTTTCCGCCTGGCAGCGAGCCTCACCTCGAGCATTCCCGAGCAGCGCTACCTCAATCAGCGCTCCACACGGTGAGCTCAACGCCCAGAAGTTGCGCAATCTTGCCAGCCGATCGAGCCCCCGAGCTGCTACCGATGGACCCGCAGGTGACAGGGTCTCCGGCGCCGTTCGCGGACCGGGTCACATCACGCTGGAGCGGAGCAGTTCGTGGGCCAATGGGCACTCGGGGGCGAGGGCTGCTTCGTCGATCGGCCACCAGCCGGCTGACGTCACCACGTGCGAGAACAGGGCCAACGGGAGCACGTCGGCTTCTGCCAGCCAGGGTTCGCGTACATCGGCCACCCGTTGCACCAGCGACGTGAAGCCCGCCTCGGGCAGGCACCGACCGATGCCGAGGACGGCCCACACGGGCACCTCGCTGCAGTACGCGACCGAGGCCGCAGCCCTACTCGACGGAGCTGCGAGCAGCTCCGTGGACGACGCAGCGGACGCTTCGATCAGCACGACGTCGGCGGCCAGCACTGCGGCGGCCAGGCCCGCAGGCTCGATCACCTCGGCGGCGACGTCGGCTCGTTCGAGGCGACGGACGAACGACGAGCCCTGGTCGTCGGCGTCGATCGCCAGCACGCTGAGGTCGCCACGGCGCAGCAACGCCTCGCCCGCGAGATCAGGCCAGCCGACCACGCACACGGTCGCGTCGACGGGCAGTGTGTCGATCAGCACCTCTGGTGTGAGGTCGGCGTCGATCTCGTCGGCCAACCGGCGGGCCGTCGCGTAGGGGTCGGCCACGGTCAGCATGTGGGCGCACAACCACCACAGCGGACCGGAGGTCGGGTGGCGCTCGACGATGCGGCGGCAGGCCACGACGAGGCCGGCAGGGTCCATACCCATGCCTCGTAGCGCCGATGCGGTTTCGCTGACCATCACCCGCGCGTCGCCGCCACTGGACCGGGCCAGATACCGCAAACGCTCGATCGGGTGCACGTGGCGACCCTACCGGCACCCGCCGCGCTTGTCGGCTGCAGCAGCGAGGTGGGTGCGCGGTGAGGCGGCGCGCTACCGTTGCACCTCGTGGCAAGCAACGTGGCGCTCGACATCAACCTCAGCACGATCAGTGGCGAATCGCGCCCGTTGGAAGAGTGGGTCACCACCTTCCACCTGGCCAGCGTGGTGCTGGATCCGTTCACCAACGAGAGCTCGTGGGTGCTGAAGACGGCCACCCGTATCCTCGATGCGTTCCGAGGCGCCGACGTGCGCGTCAACCTCGTGCTCACCTGCACGGCGGACGAGGCGAAGCAGTTCCTCGGCCCGATCGCCGATCAGTTCCTGGTGTTCTGCGACGCCGACCGTTCCTTCGTGCGCGGCCTCGGCGTTGCCACCCTGCCGGCGTTCGTGTTCGTGCGTGGCGACGGCAGCGTGCAGGCCGCGGCCGAAGGCTGGAACCCGGCCGAGTGGCGCACCGTCGCCAAGTCCATCGCCGAGAACACCTCCTGGATCGCACCCACCATCCCGGTGGCCTCGGATCCGTCGCCGTTCCACGGCACGCCCGCGCTCGGCTGAACCGTGCTCGGCTGAACGACTGGCGGCGCAACATCGCGGTGCCGTTCCAACTTCCTGATCTCCCCGTCCTCGACGCGCTGCCGTCGGTGGTCGCCGCGCTGAGCGACGGCACGACGGCGGTCCTCGTCGCACCTCCCGGTGCGGGCAAGACCACGCTCGCTCCGCTGGTGCTGGTGAACGAGCCGTGGCTCGCCGGCCAGCGGATCGTGATGCTCGAACCGCGTCGTCTGGCCACCCGCGCGGCCGCGCAGCGGATGGCGTCGCTGCTGGGCGAGCGGGTCGGGGAGACGGTCGGTTACCAGACCCGCGACGAACGCCACATCGGCCCGTCCACGCGCATCGAGGTGGTCACCGAAGGCGTGCTCACCCGCCGGCTGCAGCACGACCCGACGCTCGACGGGTGCGGGCTGGTGATCTTCGACGAGGTGCACGAACGCAACCTGCCCACCGACCTCGGGCTGGCGCTCCTGCTGGACGCACGCGCCACGCTGCGCCCCGACATCCGCATCCTCGCGATGTCGGCCACGCCCGACACGAAGGGGTTGCTGAAGGTGCTGGGCGCTGACACGCCCGTTGCCACCAGCGACGGCCGAATGCACCCCGTCGACCTCGTGTGGGCGCCGATGGGCAAGCAGGATCGCGTGCAGGAGGCGATGGCCTCGCTGGTGCAGCGGGCACTGCGCGAGCAGCCGGGCGACGTGCTGGTCTTCCTGCCCGGCATCGGTGAGATCCGCGGCGTGCAGCGACTGCTGGAGGGCCACGTGCCTGCCGGGGTCGACGTCTACCCGCTGGCGGGAGCGCTCAGCCTTGCCGAGCAGGATCAGGC
>JBAVTH010000228.1:0-2097 GCA_049696035.1 Ilumatobacteraceae bacterium | reverse complement strand
GTCAGCCGCTCGTCGTCACCGTACGCATCGGCCAACGCGTCGTGGACGGTGGCGGCCTGCGCCCGCTCCGGCATGGCAGCAGCGCCCCACAACGGATGCCGGAACGTGCCGTCCGCTGCCACGACCCCTGCGGCGACCGCTGGTTCGAGGGCGTCGCCACTGACGCCGAGCCGAGCGAGCGCGCGGGCACCCACTTCTGCCGGCACCGATCCGGCTACCGCGAACAGGCCGAGAGCGACGCGACAGTCGGCTGGCAGCTTCTCGATCGTTCGTCGGAAGTCGGCCTGCAGCCGCGCCGGGAGCTGCTGGCGAGCATCCGGGTGGCCACCGGCCGTTGCCGGCTCCGAGCTGAGGTGCAGCAGCGCCAGCGGGTTGCCGTTGCACTGGCGCATCGTCTCGACCGACAGCACGCGCCCGGATGACTCGAGGACCGCCTCGCTGGCGCGCGCTGCGAGCCCGACCAGTTCGAGGTGAGGCAGCGAGTCCAGGAGCTGCGGCTGGGCCACCTCGTGAGGGCGCACGGCGAATGCGAGGAAGATCCGTTCGGTCAACGCACGTCGAGCGACGAACAGCAGCGTGCGCAGGCTCGCGTGATCGAACCAGTGGGCGTCGTCGAGCAACAGCACGATCGGTGACGCGTCGGAGGCCACGCTCAGCAGTTCGAGCACAGCCAGTGGTACCAACCCCTCGTTGCACGGCGCTCCGGTCAGGCCGATCGCCGAGCGCAGGGTCTCCGCCAGGTGATCGTCGAGCCGATCAACGTGGTCGATGATCGGTCGCAGCAGTTGGCGCAGGACGAGGTGGCTGGTTGCGATGTCTGCTTCGTCGCCGCGTACGCGCAGCACCCGGCAACCGTTCGCCTGCCGGCTGATCCAGTCCATCAATGCTGTTTTGCCGATGCCGGGTTCGCCGATGATGACGACGCTGCGAGCCGCGCCGAGGCGGGCTTCGTTGAGCAACTCGATCAGCTGCCGTTGCTCGAGTTCCCTTCCGAAGAGCGTGCTCATCGTCGCGGAGCGTATCGCTCTGCACCGACCCGGTTGGCTGCGGCGGGCAGGCGCGAGGCGCGGCCAGCTCGCCGCCGTCTGCTTCCGCCCGGTGGGCGCCTCGGCGTAGCGTCACGCCAGCCGAAGCACCGCCACTCCCGCCACCACCAGCAACGCCCCGGCAACCTGGGCCGGGCTCAGCCGCTCGCCGTGCATCGCCAAGCCGATGAACAAGCTGGCCACCGCTTCGATGCCGAGGCCGACGACGAGGGCGGTGCTCAGCGATTCGGTCATCACCGCTCGTGTCACCAGGACCGCCCCGAGCAGGAAGGCCATCGCCACGACGAACGACGGCAGTGGGCGGGTGAACCCGTGCGCGGCCTTCATGAAGGCGGCGCCCACGCTGAAGGCCAACGAGCCGCCGATGATCCAACCGAGGGTGCTCTGAGTCGCTGCGAGTTCCATGAGCGGATTGTGCGCGACGGGGCACCGGTGACACCATCGGGGATCCTCCCTATTCGTGCCGTACGGGTGACCTGTTCCCTGTGAGCCAATTGCGCGGCCAGGTTGCGAACGCTGCGGGGGAGTGACAAACTGACGGCGATGCGTGCCACCACCTCCCTCGTTCTCGTAGTACTCATCGTGTAGACGCACGCTCACATAGTCGCGTGCGTCCAAGGCCTCCCACTCGGGGAGGCTGTTTCGTTTTTCGGCCCAGTTGTCGGCAGGGCAGCGTTCTCACCCCAACACCCCTTTCACACCCAGGAAGCAGCAAGAGGAGAGTCATGAAGATCACCGGGGCGCAAGCCCTCATCCGATCACTGGAAATGGAAGGCGTCGAGACCATCTTCGGTCTCCCCGGCGGCTGCATCCTGCCTGCCTACGACCCGCTGCTCGATTCGCCGATCCGCCACATCCTCGTGCGGCACGAGCAGGGCGCCGGCCACATGGCCGAGGGCTACGCCCACGTCACGGGCCGGCCCGGTGTCGCCCTCGTCACCAGCGGCCCGGCGGCCACCAACATGGTCACGCCGCTGATGGATGCGTACATGGACAGCATCCCGATGGTGTGCATCACCGGCCAGGTGCCCACGGCCGCCATCGGCACCGA
>JBAVTH010000227.1:0-8256 GCA_049696035.1 Ilumatobacteraceae bacterium | reverse complement strand
CACCCTGCTGCGCTGGAGCAGGCGCAGTGCCGCCGACGTGATGCGCGAGTTCTTCTCCACCGACGCGCTGCAGGGCCCCGGTCTGCTCGTGGGCCCGATGGTGTGGGGCATCTCTCCCGAGTTCAAGGGCAGCGGTCTCGGTGCACTCACCTACGCACTGCGTCACGTCGGGAGGGTCGGTCGCCCCGTTGGGGGTAGCGGCGAGGTGCCGCGCACCCTGAGGGCCGCCTTCGAGCAGGCCGGCGGCACGGTCATGGTGAGCACCAGGGTGCAGACGATCACCTGCGAGGGCGAGCACGTCCGCGGAGTGACGCTGGCCGACGGTACCGAGATCACGGCCGGCGTCGTGGTGTCGGCGTGCAACCCGCACGACACGTTCCTCAGCTGGTTGCGCAACCCGCCGCCGCAGGCACGAGCACTGGTGCAGCGATGGAGGTCGATCCCCCACGACGACGGCTACGAGTCGAAGCTCGATGCCGTGATGACTGCCGTGCCCCACCTGAGGGCCGCACAGCAGGCCGGGCTCAGCGGCGACCTGACCGCCACGTATGCGATCGCTCCGACCATCGCCGACATGCACCGCGGCTACGAGATGATGGCCTCGGGCCGTGTGCTGGAACTGCCGGGCCTCATCGCGAACGTGCCGTCGGTGGGCGACCTGACGATCGCACCGGCTGGTAGACACATCCTCAGCCTGGAGACGCTCTACACGCCATACGGACTGCCCGGCGGCTGGGCGTCATCGGCAGAGCCGGCGCGCTGGCTCGACCTGTTCGCGGGTCTTGCCGAGCCTGGGTTCAAGGAGAGCCTCGTCGAGTGGCGGGCGATGACCCCCGATCGTTACGAGCGTGAGTTCCATCTTCCCCACGGCCACGCCACCAGCTTCGCCGGCGGCCCCTTGGCGGCACTTCGCAACAGCAACCCCGAGCTCACCCGCTACGAGACACCTGTCAAGGGTCTGTACATCACCGGTGCCGCCACGTTCCCCGGTGCGGGCGTGTGGGGGGCCAGCGGTCGCAACGCGGCGATGACGGTGCTGCGCGGCGGGTGAACTTCGTCAGCTGAGGCGCTCGTCGGGTTGGGCTCACGACTGCATCCGCGCTCGCGAAGCCGTTGTCACGCGCTACAACTGCTGCATGGATCGCTCGGCGAAGGCGCGTGAGTGGGTGGGCCGGATGGCCACACGCGTGAACCCGGCGGATCTCGAACGCCTCTCCCGCAGCCTGCTGGCAACCATCGATCAGGTGAGCAGCTCGCGCTGGGAGGCGGCGGTCGAACGGGCAGCAGCACTGCCAGGCGGGGTGCGCCCCGAGAAGATCAAGGCCCTCACCGACTCGTTCTCCCGCGAACTCGGCGCCTTCGGAGCCGGCGTGGGGGCCGCAGCCGCCTCCCCCGTCATCGGCACGACGGCCACCCTGATGGCAGCGACTGCCGAGCTGGCGTGGTTCACGGCCCGCGTCGGCGATCTGGTCCTCACCGTCGCCGCATTGCACGGGCGGCCCGCCCCCACCGTCGACGAGCGGCGCGCCTGGCTGCTGGCCGTGTTGATCTACGGCGGCTCAGCCCGCGACGGGTTCGCCCGGGCGGTCAACGAGGCCAACACCGGCCTGAGCACCACGCCTTCCACCAGGCTCCCGCTGTCCACGCTGCAGACCGTCAACCGCATGCTGACGCCACAACTGGTGAAGCGCTACGGGGCACGTCGTGGCGCGGTCGCGCTGGGAACTGCGCTGCCTCTGGGCATCGGTGCAGTGGTCGGCGGCAGCGCCAACTACATGGCGGTGCGGGCCCTCGCCCGCCACGCCGACGAGTTCTTCGCCCGCCTTCCCTACTCTGCCATCGACACGACGGCGATCGACGTGAGCGGCTTCCTGCCCCCTGGCTGATCCGGAATTCGCGATGGCCTCGCCCGTGCACCCGGCCAGAATGCGCACATGATCATCCGTCGCGAACTCCCGGCCGACCGGTCCACCGCCCGCGCGATCCACGTCGCCGCCTTCCCATCGGTCGCGGGCGACGAGCCGGTCGAGGCGCATCTGCTCGACGAGCTCCGCGCCTGCGACGGCTGGCTCCCCGCGTTCAGCCTCGTCGCGGAGATCGAAGGCCGCGTCGTCGGCCACAACGTGTGCACACGAGGCTTCGTCGACGGTGTCCCCGCGCTCGGCCTCGGCCCGATCGCCGTGCAACCTGCGCTGCAACGCTCCGGCGTGGGCCTGGCCTTGATGCACGCGATGATCGGCGCCGCCGACGCCTGCGACGAGCCGTTGATCGCGTTGCTCGGCTCCCCGCTCTACTACGGCCGTTTCGGCTTCGTCGCCTCTCAAACGGTCGGCATTGCACCGCCCGAGGCATCGTGGGGCCACCACTTCCAAGTGCGCCTGCTGACCGCCTGCCCGCACGGCCTCACCGGCACGTTCCGCTACGCGACGCCGTTCGAGGCGCTGTAGCGACGAAACGTCAGGCGTCCTTGACGGACCAGTCGCGCTTGGCCACCGGGTCCTTGTCGCTCCACGGGAAGTTGATCCACTCGTCGGTGCGCTTCCACACGTAGTCGCACTTCACGACTGAATGGCGCTTCTCGTACAGCACGGCCGTGCGCACCTCGGCAACCTTGCCGGCACAGAAGTCCTGCACGCTGCGCAGCGTGTGGCCCGTGTCGGCGACATCGTCGGCGATCAGGATCTTGGCGTGGCTGACGTCGACGAAGTCGGGAGCCGGCGGCAGGATGCGGGGCACCTCCAGTCGCTCGTCGACACCGGTGTAGAACTCGACGTTCATCGTGTACACGTTCTTCACGCTGAGGGCGTACCCGAGGGCCCCGCCGATCAGCAGGCCGCCGCGGGCGATCGAAAGGATCATGTCGGGCTCGTAGTCGTCGGCCACCAGCTGCGCCAGTGCCCGCGACGCGTCGCCGAAGATCTCCCAGGTCATGATTTCACGTTCGTTCGACATCGTCGACCAACCTAACCCATGGCGTCGAGGGACACGAAGAACAGCCGCGGCTACAGGCAGATGTCGCTGGGCCGCACCGGCACGCGGTGCAGATCCTTGCCCAGCGCATCACGAATGGCGGCGACGACCGCCGGAGTGGACGAGATGGTGGGCGGCTCGCCGACGCCCTTGGCGCCCAACGGAGACAGCGGTTCGTGCTCCTCCACGAGGGAGATCACGACATCGGGCATGTCGAGGAAGGTCGGCAGCAGGTAGTCGGTGAACGAGGCGTTGCGAACGTGACCGTCGACCTGCAGCAGCTCCTCCATCACGGCCAGGCCAACTCCTTGGGCGATGCCGCCCTCGATCTGGCCCACCACGCTCAACGGGTTCAAGGCCCGCCCCACGTCTTGGGCGGTAGCGATCTGCACCACCTTGACGAGGCCGAGCTCGGGATCGACATCGACGACTGCTCGGTGCGCGACGAACGCAAAGGCCGTGTGGCAGTTGCCCTGGCCGTTCTCGTCCAGCTCCTCGGTCGCAGGGTGGTGGTGCTCGAACGTCTCCTCGATGTCCAACCCGGCCGAGGCCACGGCCACCGGCACTCGCAGCGAGCCAGCCGTGTCGACGATGTCGCCGCCATCCACCGCCAACTGCCCGGCATCGATGCCGTGCTCGGCGCTCACCGCGGCCAGCAGGCGGGAGAGCACCATCCGGCAGGCACCGTCGACCGCCCCACCGCTCATCCAGGTCTGACGCGACGCGGATGTGCTACCGGCGGACCCGACCGTGGTGTCGATCGGTTCGATGACGACCTCGTCGACGCCCAGCACGCTGCGAGCGATCTGACCGGCGATGGTGACGAAGCCCTGGCCCACTTCGACGGTGGCGAACTTCACGAACGCGACACCATCGGCAAGCCGCACGCGCGCGGTCGAGTAGTCGTCGAAGGTCTCGCTGTACATCAGGTTCTTGATGCCCACGCCCCAGCCGATGCCGCGCAGTATGTGCCGGCGATCAGCCGTGAGCCCGGTTCCGCCGGGCAGCCGCAGCGGGTCGAGATCGTGGCCGCCCACCGGCTCGTCGGGAAGCGGCAGCGCGGCCGTCTCGCGGATCAGCCGCGCCACCGGTGCATTGCTGGTGATGACCTGGCCGGTGATCAGGCGATCGCCGGTCTGCATCGCGTTCCGCAGGCGGATCTCCACCGGGTCGACGCCGACGGCGACGGCCAACTTGTCCATCTGCCCCTCGTGGGCGAAGCACGCCTGCACCACCCCGAAACCGCGCATCGCACCCGACGGCAGGTTGTTGGTGCGCACGGCCCAGCCGTCGACCGTGGCCGCGTCGCACTTGTACGGACCCTGCGCATGGGTGACACCGTTGACGAGCACGGCCGAGGACGTGCTGGCGTACGCGCCACCGTCGAACACGAAGCGGGCCTCGATGCGGCGGATGTGGCCCTCGTGATCGGCGTGGTGCCGCATCCACACGGTGCACGGATGGCGGTGCACGTGCCCGAGGAAGCTCTCCGCGCGGTCGTAGGCCATGCGCACCGGTCGACTCGTGCGCAATGCCAACAGGCAGGTGTGCACCTGCAGGCTGATGTCCTCGCGGGCGCCGAAGGCCCCGCCGACCCCGCCGAGCGTGATGCGCACCTTCTCGTTGGCCAGCCCGAGGCAGGCGGCGATCTGGTGCTGGTCCTCGTGGATCCATTGGGTGGCCACGAACAGCTCGACGCCGTCGCCGCCTGCGTCGGGGATGGCCAGCGCGGCCTCGAGCCCGAGGAACGCCTGGTCCTGGCGGCCCAATTCGTAGGTGCCCTCGACGATCACGGGGCCCTCGATCGTCTGGTCGCCGCGCACGACGCGTTGGTGACGAATCACGTTGCCGTCGGGGTGGATCGGTGGGTGCGAGCCATCGATCGCACGCTCAGGGTCGGTGAGCGGCGCCAGCACCTCGTACTCGACCACGATCGCCGCCAGTGCCCTGCGGCAGGTGTCGGGATGATCGGCGGCAACCGCTGCCACCGGATCGCCCACGAACCTCACGAACTCGTGCGCGAAGACGTGCTCGTCCTGGCTGATCAGTCCGTAGGTGGGCTTGCCGGGCACATCCGCGGCGGTGATGACCGCCTGGACGCCGTCGATCTTCCACGCCCCCGAGACATCGACCGACAGGATCCGCGCATACGGGTGAGGTGAACGCAGCGTCGCCCCCCACAGGAACCCGTCGGCGGTGAGGTCGCCGGAGAACGCGAACGAGCCCTGCGCCTTGGCGATGCCGTCGGGCCGGCCGATGCTGTCGCCCAGCCGGCCACGCACGTCGCCTCGGATCAGTGAATCGGTCATCGCGCTGCCTCCGTCCGGCGGGCGACCGCCACGCGTTGCACGGCGTCGATGATGCGGCCGTAGCCGGTGCAGCGGCAGATGTTGCCGGACAGCTCCTCGCGGATCTCCATCTCTGACGGATCGTTCGACCGCTCGAGGAGGGCATGCGCCGCCATGATCAGACCCGGGGTGCAGAAGCCGCATTGCACCGCGCCCGCATCCACGAACGCCTGCTGCACGTCGTCGGGCGCCCCGACCGGCGCGATGCCCTCGATCGTGGTGATCTCCTGCCCCACCGCACTGGCAGCCAGCACGAGGCAGCCGCAGACCAGCTGACCATCGACCAGCACGCTGCACGAACCGCACTCACCCTGCTCGCATGCGCCCTTGGTGCCCATCATGCCCAGGCGTTCGCGCAGCACGAAGAGCAGGCTCTCCCCCAACCACGCGTCGCGCACCTGACGGGGCTCGCCGTTGATGTGCAGGGTGTAGATCTCGTTGGCGCCGAGCCCGTCCCCGGCAGCGGCCATCGCGTCACTCATTGGGGAACGCCCTTCGCAGCAGTCGGCCGGCCAGCACGCCGACCGCATGACGGCGGTAGGCAGCGGTGGATCGGTGGTCGTCGATCGGTCGAGCAGCGGCCCGCGCCAGTTCGCAGAACTCGCGCACGGCCGCCTCGGAGATGCGGCGAGCCGCGAAGTCGGCATGCGCAGCGGCAAAGGCCTCGGCCTCGGGGCAGCGCAGGATGACCGGGCCAACCGACCCGAGCGCGAGTCGGAGTGCATCGTCGGTGGACACCAATGCTGCGCTGGCAGTGGCGATCACCATGGCATTGCGTACACCGACCTTGCTGTAGCCCTGCCAACCACCCAGCACAGGGACGGTGACGCCAGTGATGAGCTCACCGTGCTCGAGCGCCGTGCGCTTCGGGCCGATCATGAAGTCGGCGAACGCGAGCTGGCGACTGCCCGAGGCCGAGGCGAGGTGCACGGTGGCCTCCAGCGCCGCCAGCACGGGTAGTCCATCGCCGGCCGGCGAGCACGTGCCCAGGTTGCCCCCGATCGTCGCCGCGTGACGGATCTGCGGCGAGCCCACCGTGCGCGCCGCCTGAGCGAGCGCAGGCACCCACTGCGAGATCGGCTCGGTGGCGATCTCCGCGTACGTGATGCCGGCGCCGATGTGCAGCACCCCGGCAACGGGGTCGTGATGCCACGTGCGCAGCTCGGCCACGCGATTGACGGCGACGACCGACCCGATCTGGCGGTGCCCGCCGTTGAGCTCGACCATCAGATCGGTGCCACCCGCCAGCACGACCGAATCCGGCGCGTCCGCGAGCGCCAGCAGGGCCTCCGGCAGTGAGTGGGGAACGATCACGGTCATGGTGCGTCGACTTTACATTTCGTCAAGGTCGGGCAGCGACTCTCTCACTTCACGACCAAGCCCTCGATGCCGTCTTCGGGTACGGGCAGCTTCGGGTCGATCTGCTCCAGGTGATGCAGCAGGATCTTCGCCACCGCCAGGTTGCGCACCCAGTTGCGATCCGCCGGCACCACGTACCACGGCGCGGACGAGGTGGAAGTGCGCTCGATCGCAGCCTGGTACGCGTCCTGGTACTTGCTCCACAGCTTGCGATCGTCGAGGTCGCCGAGGCGGAACTTCCAGCGCTTCTCGGGATCGTCGATGCGCTCCTGCAGTCGCTCGCGCTGCACGTCCTTGGACACGTTGAGGAAGCACTTGATCACGGTGGTGCCCTCGTCGACCAGCAGTTGCTCGAACCCTCGAATGTGGTCGTAGCGCTTCGACCACACCGATTTCGGCACGAAGTTCTTCACGCGCACCACCAGCACGTCCTCGTAGTGGCTGCGGTTGAAGATGCCGATCTGGCCTTTCGCCGGTACCTCCGAGTGCACCCGCCACAGGTAGTCGTGCCGCGTCTCGGGCCCGCCGGGCACCCCGAAGGCGGAGATGCGGAAGCCGGCCGGGTTCAACCCGGAGAGCATGTTGCGAATGGTGCCGTCCTTGCCGGCGGCGTCCATCGCCTGCAAGACGAGGAGCACGCTGCGCCGCTCCTCGGCGAACAGCCGCTGCTGCAGCACGTCGATGCGCTGCTTCACCTTCGCCAGTTCCTCGTCGGCGGAGTCCTTCTCCCACCCGAGTGTGGCATCGGTGCGCTGAGCCCGCAGCGAGAAGGACTTCGGGGAGGTGACACGCAGGGACGCGATCGAGTCGTTGGCCATGCGCTGGACGCTAGTTCACGCGGTGGCGGACTCGTATGGGCAGTGACGGCAACCACTCTCGCAACAGAAGCCACGGGCGGCCAGGAAGGCGGCGGTGAACACGGTGTTACCGGTGACCGGGTCGTGGTACGTCGGCATCGAGAGCGCCACCGCGGCGGCATGCCGGGCCATGCCCTCGTCGAAGCCGCGGTGCCGCGCGGTGTAGCGCCGGGGCAGCGGCAGCACCAGATGATGCTCTCGGAGTGCTCGCACGGATCGACCGTACCTCCATGTTGACCCCGGCCTCACCGATGTGGCTAAGGTGCGTCCACCGAGGTGTGATGGGGGTCACACCGGCTCCCGCAGCACCACCTCGGACCATGTACTCACAAACACGAATGGGGGAAGAGGATGGGTCACTTGAACGCACCGACTCGGCGCAAGCCGGGCCGACTGCTGGCCGCCTTGGTCATCAGTGCAGGTCTTGTCGGCGCCGCATGCGGCGGCGACGACAACAGCAGCAGCGACAGCAGCGCCACCACCGCTGCGTCGGGCGGCACCGACACGACGGCCGGTGGCAGCACCGACACCGCCGCTCCGGCCACCACGGCCCCGCCGCCCACCACTGCGGCCGAGGAGAAGCCCGTCGCCGGCGGCAAGCTCGTGATGGGCATCGAGGCCGACACCTCCAGCCCGTGGCGCCCGTCGGAAATGGTCTGCGCCATCGGGTGCTACCAGGTGATCCGCAACATCTACGACTCGCTCACGCTGCCGAACGACTC